>CAYFPX010000132.1:3374-14608 GCA_964344945.1 uncultured Enterobacterales bacterium | reverse complement strand
CGAGGCCCTGGCCGAGGAGCGCCACATCCCGGCAGGCCAGACCATCATCCGCCGCGGAGAGCGCTCCGGCGACGTCTTCCGGCTCGAGTCCGGGTCGCTGGAGGTGGTCGACGGACGCAGCAAGCCCGAGCTGATCCTGGGGGTGTTCGGCCCCGGCACGGTGGTCGGCGAGGTCGCCTTCGTCGACGACTCACCGCGGTCGGCCAACGTGCGCACCGGCGAAGACAGCGTGCTCAGCATCTGGCCCGAGGAGCACCTGCGGACCGCGCTGGATTCCGACCCGGACTTCGCCAGTCGCTTCTACCAGTCCGTGGCCCGGCTGATGGCCGAGCGCTTGCGGAACCTGACCCGGATTGCCACAACCGGCGCTCCTCGGAAGGACTCCGTCGAGGCTCTGAGCGGCGACGCCTCCAGCCGGGCTCGGGACCTCTGTGAGCGGCTCAAGCAGCAGCTCGTGGACCTGGAGATGCCCTTGCGCGGCAAGGCCAACGCCCTGGCCCGCGAGACCCTGAAGCAAGCCTTCACCGACTTCGTGGAGCGGGGCCGGCGCTTCTTCGCCAGCCTCAGCCACCACGAGACCGAGGCCGCCGGCACGGTGCTCGCTCGGGAGCTCCACCCCTACCTGATCCGCGCTCGCCTGGCCGAGCTGGCCCTGGCCGGCGGATCCCACCGGGCCTGCCACCCCACCGTGCTGGCCCACGTGCTCGTGGGCCGGGCCGAAGGCGGCGATCCGCTGGGTGAGGCACTGGACCGGGTGCTGCTCGACCTGCCCACAGCGCGGGGCCTGCGGGTGCTCGGCGATGCCGTGCGGGGCCGGGTCAGTGCAGTCATGCCCACCGGTGAGCCCGTGCGCGTGCTGGTCGTGCCCTGCGGCGCTGGCACGGTGACCGCGTCGGTCGAGCAGCGGCTCGGCAGCCAGGGCGGTGAGCTCACCTGTGTGGACGGGGACCGGGAGACCCTGGCCTTCGTGGACGCCGGGGTCGCCTCTCGCCCGGGCAAGGTGCGGCTGCGCCTGGTCCAGCACGACCTGGCCCAGCTGGCCATGGGCAACAGCAGCGTGTTCCTCGGCGAGCAGGACGTCGTCGTGATCGACGGGTACACCGAGTACCTGCCGGACCGGGTCGTCTGCTCCCTGGCCAAGGCGGTCGCCGACATGCTGAGGCCCGGCGGGGAAGCTCTGTGCGCCTTCCTGGGTCCCAGCGCAGACGCCTTCGTCTTCGATCACCTGCTGGGTTGGCGCACGGTGAGGAGGACATCGGCTTCACTCTCCGCCTTGATGACCGAAGCGGGTCTGGAGGAGATCGCGGTGATGGAGACGCCCGGTGCCGGCAGGTTGCTGCACCTCCGCCGCCCCCGGACGTCCCCTTGACCCTGGTTGCCTTGCACGACCTCACCTGGAGACAGTAGTGTTGCCCCCCGTTCTGCGAGGCCCGACGGCGGACCGTCGTTCAGAGGCCCGTCGCTGGAGGAATTCGATGCGCGTCCCGACCCTCATGGCCGCCCTGGTCATGGTCGCCTGTTCCGGTTCCGAGCCCGAGGCTCCCCCGGCCAACGCCCCCGCCGCCGACAAGACACCCACCGCGGCCCCGGCGATGCCCGACCTGAGCGAGCTCCGCGCCCAGGCTGAGAACATCGCGCTGGTGCCAAGCCCCGCCGAGATGCAGAAGGCGCTCTCCAGCGCCGGCATCGAAGCCCAGCTCTCCGAGATGGTCGCCGACCGCGACCTCAAGATGGACGTGCCGAACAAGGACCAGGTCGCGGTCCGCACCGGCGTGGTCCTGGCCGACATGCTCCTGACCGTGCGCAAGGCCGACAAGGACAAGCTGATCGCCCAGTTCGGGCAGATCAAGACCGGCATGGCCGAGCTCGGCGCCGGCGGCGACATCGCCGCCACCATCGACGACATCGTCGGCCGTGTCCAGAACGACGCCGTCAGCCGCGACGAGCTGGTCAAGGAGCTCGACGAGCTCTCCGGCGCCATCATCCCCGAGGTCGAGTACGAAGCCGGCGACTGGGCCGTGCCGCTCATCCAGGCCGGCTCCTGGCTCGAGGGCTCGAACCTGGTCGCGGGCGCCCTGCGCACCGCCGGGAACTACGACAACGCCACGGACCTGCTCAAGCAGCCGGCCGTGGTCGAGTACTTCCTGAAGTACGTGAAGACCGAGGGCTCCGACAAGGCCCCGTCCCAGGTGGTGGGCCAGCTGGAGAGCACCTTGAACACCCTCAAGGACATCTGCGCCAAGCCGACCATCGGCGAGGACGACGTGCTGACCATCCAGTCGGCCACCACCTCCGTCCTCGACCTGCTGTAGGAGCGGACCGATGAAGCGCACTGCACTCGCCCTGTTCTCGGCTGCCCTCCTCGGCGCTGGCCTGCTGGCCACCCCCGTCGCTACCGCTGGTGAGCGCGAGGCAGAGTCCTGCCTCCGCGCCCGGATCTGGGACGGCTACAACGAGGACTGGGCCGTCCGGACCGCCACCTCGACCACCCTGGCCCAAGAGGAGTACCGGATCTACCTGGTGACCCTGTACGCGGGCAACGAGTACAAGGTCATGGCCTGCGCCGACGACAAGGCCACCAACATCGACCTGGTCCTGCACGACGCCGACGGCAACGTGCTCAAGCAGGACTCCTCCGAGAACCGCCAGCCGGAGATGCTCTTCAAGCCCGAGGCCACGAGCACCTACTTCGTGGTGGTGCACGCCACGGCCCTGGCCGAAGGCGGCAACAAGACCGGCGTGGGCATGGCGGTCACCTACCGCTGAGCCCTGACCGCCCGCACCGGATCGTGCCGTGAGTCGCCTGGAGGACCGCTTCAGGGACGCACTCGATGCCCGCGGGCTCGACGTCGACGAACCCACCCGCCGCCTGGCGGTGGACCTCGCCCGGCTGTTGATCCGCGCCAGCGGCGCTGCGGTTCGGGAGCGGGAGCGGCGCACCCTCGACGCAGCGCTCGCCGCCCGGACCGATCTGCCGGAGGCCGCGCGCTCCGAGCTGCTGGACCTGGCCCTCTCTCCCCAGTTCCGGGCGGCCGTGAGCCCCGCGGAGCTGCTGGCCTTCGGGGGCCGCTTCGGCGGCGCCGCCGGGGACCGCCTGGCGGCCGAGCAGGCCGAGGAGCTCGATCTCGCGGGCTTCGCCGAGCAGTACGGCACCGAGGCGTCGCTGCTGCTGATGGACGCCCTGTTCCAGGTCGCGAGCGCCGATGGCCGCATCGAGCCCACCGAGGCCCGGGTGCTGGAGGCTTCGGCCGAGAGCCTGGGCATCGACGGCGTGCTCGTGAGCGCCTTGTTCCAGAAGTACGACCCGCGGCACGCCGCCGGCGATCTCAACTGGGAGCTGTCCAAGGAGCGCATCACCATTGGCCGGGCCCAGGGCAACGACGTGGTCCTCCCGGACCCCCAGGTGGCCCGGCACCACTGCGACCTGGTCAGGGACCCCGCCGGCTGGCGTGTGGTCGACGCCGGCTCGGGCCGGCCGGTGCTGGTCGACGGCGAGCCGGTCATCCAGGCCATGCTGGCCCCCGGCCAGAAGATCCAGCTCGGCCCCTGGAAGCTCCAGGTCGCCGAGGACGAAGGCGGCGCCAAGCTCCACGCCTTCGGCCACCGCAGCTTCACCAGCCTCTCCGTCGGCGACGTCACCCGCCACATCGGCGAGATCTGCCTGCTCGACGGCGTGCGCTTCACGGTCTTCTCCGGCGAGGTGGTCGCCCTGGTCGGCCCCTCGGGCGCCGGCAAGACCACCCTGATCAACGCCATCAGCGGCATCGCGCCGGCGGACTGGGGCAAGGTCCTGCTCGACGGCCAGGACTTCCACGGCATCCTCCAGGCCGACCGCACGGCGGTGGGCCTGGTGCCGCAGGAGGACCTGGTCCACCCGACCCTGCGGGTCGCCGAGTCCCTGCAGTACGCCGGCAAGCTGCGGCTGCCGGCCGACGTCGACCAGGGCGAGCTCTCCGGGACGGTCGACCGGGTGCTCGGCGAGCTGGGCATCGCCCACATCCGGGACTCCCGCATCGGCGATGCGCTGAAGCGCGGCATCTCCGGCGGTCAGCGCAAGCGGGTGAACCTGGCCCAGGAGCTGCTCACCCGCTCCACCCGGGTGCTGTTCCTCGACGAGCCCACCAGTGGCCTCGATCCCCGCAGCGCCCAGGACATCGCGCGGCTGGTGCGGCAGCTGGCCGACGACGGGCGCATCGTGTTCCTGGTGACCCACGACCTGACCCCCGGCATCATGGCCCAGTGCGACCACCTGCTGGTGCTCGCGCCTGGGGGGCGTGTCGCCTGGTTCGGTCCGCCGGCCGAAGCCTGCGGGTACTTCGGCGTCGACACCCCGGACCTCATCTTCTCGGTGCTGAGCGAGCAGACACCAGAGGCCTGGAAGCGGACCTACCTGGAGAGCCAGGGCCACAGGAAGTACGTCGCCACCCGGGAGCACCTGCTCAAGCCCAGCGAGGGCGTCCAGGCCGACGACGCTGCCGAGCGCCGCAGGTCCAAGCGGCCGAGCCTGGTCAGCCAGTTCAAGACCCTGACCCACCGGTACTTCCGCCGGAAGCTGCGGGACCAGACCGGCATGCTGGTGATGGTCGCCCAGCCCCTGTTGCTGGCGCTCACCACCTGGATCGTCTTCCCGGTGCCCACCGACGCCATGGTCTTCATGTTCACGCTGTCGTGCCTGTGGTTCGGCATGTCCAGCGCGGTCCGGGAGATGATCAGCGACCGGGCGATCTGGCGGCGGGAGCGCAAGGTGGGGGTCGGCGTCACCCCCTATGTCGGCTCCAAGGTCGCGGTCCTGGGCCTGCTCGTGACCCTGGAGTGCATCGCCTTCACGGCGATGGTCTACTACCTCGTGGGCATGCGGGCCGGCGGGTACGACTTCCTCCAGCTCGCCGGCGTGGCCTCGCTGACCGGGCTCTCGGGCATGGCCCTGGGGCTGCTGATCAGCTCGGTCATGACCAGCTCCGAGGCCGCGGTCGGCATGCTGCCGCTGTTGCTGGTGCCGATGATCTGCTTCTCCAGCATCATGGTGCCGTTGCGGCACATGGAGAAGCCCGCCCAGGCGCTCTCCTGGATCTTCATCGAGCGCTACGCCTTCGAGGCCGCGCTGAAGACCGGCGACAGCCTGCAGAAGGTCGCCCGAGGCGACGGCAAGTGGGAGGAGCAGCCCCTCAACGGCACCCTCTACACCCTGGGGCTGAAGAGCGTCGACGCCGACGACATGGGGCTGTCGATGCGGGTGCTGATCGGCGTGGTGGTGATCTTCACGATCGTGTGCTTGATGCTCACCTGGATCGTGGTCTGGAGACGGGACCGGACCTGAGGGAGCTCTACTCCGACACCACCAACCAGCTCCGCAGCTCCACGTTCCCCCGGCTGCTCTCCGGCTCTCCGCCAGCGACCGTCGCCGTGTAGCTCACGGTCGCCGTCGAGCCAGGGGTCACGCTGTCGGTGACGTCGGCCACGAAGGGGTAGACCTCGCGGCCGGGGCACCAGCCGGCGCGGTCGAACCACCAGGTGCCGGCCTGGTTGGGCACGGTGCCGTTGGGCACGTCGTCGCGGCAGGTGGTGTCGCTGTCGATGATCTGCTCTTCGGTCCAGCTGTCGTCGCCGATGGCGTAGGTGTGGGTCTGGTCGCAGAACTCCGAGCAACTGCCGGTGTCGGCGCCGTGGCCCGTGGCGATGCTCACGATCGCCACGTGGGCGGCGTCGGCGGGGATGTCCACGTCGACCGGCGGCCTGTCGTCGTGGAAGGTCTCGCTGTAGCTTCCGCCGGTGAAGAGCGGGTGGGCCTCGACCGGCCGGTGGCCCTTGCCGGTGTCGGACAGCATCAGCTTCATGCTGATGATGCTCGGCTGGGTGTTCCAGCTGGGGGCCCACTGGAAGCGGAAGGTGCGCTCGCCGCCGTCCTGGAGCCAGGCCAGGGCGTGGCTGGCGTCGACCACCCAGCGGCTCTCCCGGTGGTAGGTGGTGATGTAGCGGGCCATCTCGTGCCAGCTGTCCTCGGCTTCGTCGTAGAGCCAGGTGTAGGCCAGGTAGTCCCAGGCGCCGCAGTTGCTGAGCTCGTAGCTGTCCTCGTCCGGGCACTCGATCTGGACGTCGATCCACAGGGTGTCGAACCCCGCCATCGTGGCGGCGTCTGGCACCGCGCCGGTGGCGTCGGCGTACTCCTCCTGGAGCTCGCGGGTGAAGATCGGCACCTCGGTCCAGTCGTGCTCGGCGATGCGGACCTCGCGCTGGGCCTCGTAGTTCCAGTACTTGGGCTCGCTGGCGTAGCTGTAGAGCTCGTTCTCCCACGGCCACAAGCCCTGGCTGTTCAGGCTCGAGTCGTAGGCCTCGACGTCCGGCGGGTAGCCGGTGCTGCGCAGCCGCTGCTGGCGATCGATGCCCCAGCCCAGGGTGCCGGGGCCGCTGTTGCTCATGTCGTCGACCAGGCCGCCGACCTCGTCCAGCGGGGCATTGACCACGTGCACCCGCTCCTGCCAGTGCTCGACCTGGCTGCTGTCGAGCCAGTCCCAGCCGAGCTCGATCTCCTGTTCGGCCAGGGCGGCATACTCCTCGACCGTGGCCGAGCTGTTGCTGTACACCACGAAGAAGTAGTGCACGTTCAGCGGCGACCGATCGAGCAGCTCGTCGACGTGGGTGGTCCACCAGGAGTCGCCGTCGAGCTCCGAGACCGTCCACCAGTGGGGCAGGAAGACGTAGGTGTCGCAGCCGGTCCAGTGCTCGGACAGGGTCCAGGTGCTGCCGTCGCGCAGGGGCACGGAGAAGTCCCCGGCCGGCTGCCAGCGGCGCATGGACTCCGGCTCGGTGGGGTCGAAGGCCTGCACCGGGGCGCCGTCGTCGCACAGCTCGGGCACCGCGCCGGTCGTGCCGGTGTCCGAGGTGGGGGTCCCGGTGTCGGAGGTGGTGGTGTCCGTGGCCGGACAGGCGAGCAGGATCAGGGCGACGAGGGGTGCCGTCACGGGGCCTCCGGGAAGGGCGAGGTGCGGCATCATGTCCCCCTGGGGGAGGATCGGCAACGTGTCCGGGGTAGAGGTAGGGATGCTCGCCGTCTGTCTGTTCGCCGCGCTGTCCATCGGCTCCGCCGAAGGGGCCGAGCTGCGGGTGGTCTCGCCGAGTCCTGGGGAGCCGCTGCGTCGGGACCAGCTCGAGCTTGACCTGCAGGTCGCTGGCGAGCCGCTCACCACCTACGCGGTGCACATCAACGGCGCCCAGGACACGGTCGTGGTGCTGACCGACGAAGCGGGCGTCGGTCGCGGCGGCGCCACGGTCGATGTCCTGCCCCTGCGCCGGACGGTCGCAGGCAGCGGAGACGTCGACCCGGTGGTCGCGGAGCAGCACTTCCGGGTGCTGCAGCTCGACGTCTGGGGCCCGGTCGACGGGGTCTGGGCCCAGGAGCCCCTGGACAGGCAGCGGGTGACCCTGGTGGACCTGAGGGACTGGGAGAGCGACGCCGAGCCCCTGCTGGAACCCGACGAGGTCCTGGTCGATGGGCTTGCGGTGGGTCTGACGGCGGAGGGTCTGGCGCAGCTCGAGGCGCCCCTCGTCGCGGAGCTGCCGGCGGCGCCGCTCCGGGCCTTCGACTCGCTGCTCGCCGAGGTGGTCGGCGATGGCGTGGCGGCAGGCGGTGCGGACCTGCCGCCCGGGACCTGCGTGCCCCTGGACGAGCTGCCGTTCGCCCTCCAGGCGTGGCTGGCGCCAGAGATCGCAGCGACCCTGGGAGCCGCGGCGACCGTGCCCGCGTGCAAGCGGGCCCTCGACGTGTCGGCTGTCGGAGCCTGGCAGGCCGCGGTGGTGGCCCACGGCTACGAGCTGCGGCCGACCCTGGGCACCCGGGCGGACCTGGCGGTCTGCGTCGAAGGGCTGGACGCCACCCTGGTGGACCTGTGGACGGCGGGCCATGCGGTGGGGCTGTCCACCGCCGACGACGGCGTCGAGGCCGAGGCCTGGCACCTGGCGCCCCGGGGCCGGGTCGACGTCGCCCTCGATGCTTGGCTGGTCTACAAGGACGGGGTCTACGAGGAGGGCCCCTGCGGTGTCGTGCAGCCCCTGGCGGTGCCCGAGGAGCAGGCGACCTGTCGGGAGCTGCCGGTGTCGGCCGAGGTGGCCGGGGGCAGCAGCGTGGGGCTGGGGCTGGGGCCTGATCCGGTCGGCTTCGGGCTCGTGAGCGAGCAGCAGGATGCGAGCGAGAGCGCGCTCTGGGACGCCTGGCTCGACCCGGAGGCGGACGCCCTGTGCGGGCACCCGGTGCTGGCGGAACCGGTGGCGGCGCTGGTCGCCTCGGTGGGGTCGACCGCGGCCGCCCTGCTGGACAGCGCCTGGGACGCCGGCCTGCCCGACCCCACCCAGCTGTCGGCGGGCCTGGAGAGCCTGCTGGCGAGCTGGGAGCTGAGCAGCGCCGACGAGGAGGCGGAGGCTGTCGCGGTGGAGGCCGAGCTCACCGAGCTGGTCGAGCTGCGGGCCGATCCCACCGACTGGGAGGCCCCCCAGGGCCTCGTCGCCTTCTACGACACCGCCGCCGAGCCCCTGGAGCCCTGGGACCTCAACGGCCTGCCGGTCTATGCGCCCGAGGCCGTGCCCTGGCCGGACACCGGCGTCAGCTGGTGGGGCACACCGATCGACGCCCGCATCGCGGTGTCGGTGGGGGCCGTGAACCAGGTGTGGGCGGCCGCGGCGATGACCGACGTCCTGGCCCGGCCGGTGGCGCTGACCGAGTTCTCGGGGGTCGAGGTCGAGGCCGCGCTGCGCTGGACCCTGCCGCCAGTGCTCACGATGGTGCCCGGGGACGTCGAGGGCGATGACCCCTTGCTGCTCGACATCGCCAGCCTGGAGCTGGTCCTTCACGAGCCTGCTGACCCGTCCGTGGAGCTGGCGGTGTTCTGGATCGACGCCGTTGACCCGGCCTTCGAGCTGTTGCTGGGCGAGACCGACGGGGCGCTGGAGGCCGACGCTGCGCTCGAGCGTCTCAGGCTGACCCTGGCGAGGCACGCCCTGCCCGTGCGGCCTTCGGAGGACGGCCTGGCGGATCAGCTCGGTCCGGCGATCGAAGCCGCGGTGCTGGCGGGCCTCGACGAGGCCCTCTCCCTGCTGCCGGTGCCCGAATTCCAGGGCCTGGTGGCGCCTGTCGAGGTGGTCGAGGTGGAGGCCCCGTACCAGAGCGGCGACGTGGTGTTGTTCTCTGTGGGGCTCCGCCCTTCACAAGCGGTGCTGTCGGGTCACACTCCAGGGCAGTGAGGGCGTAGCATGAGGCAGGCTCTCGCCCGGGAGTGCCCATGTCCGTGTCCTTGCTGCTGCTGGCCTGCGTGAGCGATGCCCTGGTGATCGGGGAGGGCACGGACGTGTCGGGCGACACCGGCCTGGCGACCTCCGACACCGGTGAGGCCCCCACCGGGGACACCGGCGGGACCCCCGACACGGACCCGCCGACCGACGAGCCCGAGGCCTGCCTGGAGTACCCGATTCAGCCGCTCTACGACGGCGGGCCGCTGGGGGACCAGGCGCCCTGGGAGCCGTACTGGCTGTTGATCTCCTTCGTCGCCACGGTGGGCGACGAGCTCCTTCAGGACATGCTCTGGCAGGGCGAGCCGGTCAGCAGCTACCTGACCCTGGACTTCTTCAGCGAGGGCGCGGAGGAGAGCTGCGCGATCTACTACGACCTGTCCGAGTCCGAGCGGTCCACGCAGACCTGGTGGACGGACACCGGCGGTCTGCTCTTCGACGCCTGGGACCTGGTGCTGCGCGACGGCTACACCGACTGCCCGCCCATCGCGGCCGACCTGTGGGGCACCAACGACCTGCGCCAGCTCGTCGAGCAGCACAGCTGGGGCTTCGGCCTCGGCGAGGCCTGGCGGGTCGAGGACTACCTGCGCAGCGTGGTCGACGACTTCGGCGCCTGGGAGCCGTACCTGATGGGGGGGTACGTGATGACCAGCGCCTACAGCCCCGACACGGCCTACGAGATCAGCTACGGCCTGTCCTTCGAGGCCGACTGCGGCGAGGCCTGGACGAACGTCGACGGCTCCCCGGTGTACCGGGAAGCCGTCGAGGAGGGCCCACTGCCCGACGGCATCGGGTATGCCGCCGGGCTGTATGGGTTGACGGTGGAGACCTTGCGGTAGCTACTGGCCGATGGCCACTTCGTAGATCGCGGTGGTCTCCACTCCGTCGCCGCCGACGACCAGCGACGTCCGGCCGCCCGCCAGGCCATCCCGGCCACCGATGACCGCGCTGAAGTCGCCGGTAGCATCGTTGACGTAGCCGCCGACGGTCACTGCGTTCATCCCGGTGCTCAGGTTCTGGTAGCCACCGATGATGACGGCCTCGTCGCCTTCGACGACATTCTCATCCCCACCGACGACGGTGGCGCTGTCGGCCGAGGCGGTGTTGCCGATGCCTCCGATGGCCACCGTGCCGTACCCGCTGATGGTGTGGCCGTACCCGGCTGCGATGCCACCGTCACCCGTGTACGAGTGGTCGTCGCCGACGATGAGGTTGTGGGCGCCGGTCCGCTTGCGGGCTTCCTCGGTAGCGTTGTAGCCGACGATGAGGTTGCCGAGGCCAGACGAGAAGCCGCCTTCGACGGTGCCCTCGTAGGTCGTGCCGCTGCCGGACTGGATGAACACGTTGGCGCCGACGAACTTCACCGCGTCGCTCGCCGTGTCCACCGAGATGTACCGCATGAACTCCGCCACGCCGTCGACCTCGGCTTCGAGCTTGTTGAAGCCCTTGGTGACCTGGGTCTCCAGTGCGTCCAGGGCCTCGTCGAAGGTTGCGTCCTGGGCGCTCAGGGTACCGATGTCGATGGCCTGGGCCTCGATGACCGTCGCGTTGGTGGCGATGTCCGCCTCGTTGCCGCTGATCCGGACGTCGAGCTCGTCGAGCGCAGGACCGAATTGAGCCGCCTGCTCCTCGATGGACGCGATGGCGCTGGCGTTGTCGACGATCGAGCCGGCGTTGGTGTCGATCTGGCTGTCGTTGGCCGCGATGTCGGTCTCGGCAGCGTCGATGCGGGCACCATTCGCCTCCACCTCGGACTGCGCCGAGTAGAGCGCCTCGGACACGGCCGTCAGCTCGACGCCGAAGGTCTCGTCGGCGCTCTCGAGGGCCGCGATGTCGCTGGTCACCAGCCCGACCTCGGCCTCGATGCCGGCGATGGCGTCGTCCTGGGCGGACTGCTCGGCCGCGAAGGTCTCGTCGGCGCTCTCGAGGGCCGCGATGTCGCTGGTCACCAGCCCGAC
>CAYFPX010000132.1:0-3274 GCA_964344945.1 uncultured Enterobacterales bacterium | reverse complement strand
CTCGGCCTCGATGCCGGCGATCATCTCGTCCTGCACGACCTGCTCGGCCGCCACCACGTCGAACCGCGCGGTGATCTCCTCGGACATGTCGACGACGCTCTGCTCGATGGCCTCGAAGGCGTCGCTGGCGCTGGTCTCGTGAGCAGCAAGCTCATCGCCGAGCGCGGCGATGGCCTCGCTGGCGCTGGCCTCGGCGTCCGTGATGGACTGCTCGAGCGCGGCGATGGCGTCACTCTCGCCGCTCTGGAGGGCGTTGATCTCGCCACTCAGGGTGCTGATGTCAGCAGCGTTGACGGCCGCCGCAGCAGACACCGCGTCCACACTGCCCTCGACCGCCTCAATCTCGCTCGCCTGCGCCTTCACGGTCGCGTCGATCGCGGCGAACTCGCCGATCAGGTCGTTGTCCTGGGCCTGCAGCGCGCCGATGTCGTTCTCGGCGCCGGTCATGCGGGTGCTGAGCTCGGCGACCAGGTCGTCGGTGTCGCTCTCGCGGGTGTCGCGCTCGGCCACGTCGCTCTCCAGGGCGTCGACCTCGGCGGTCAGCGCGACCACGTCGGTCTCGCTGGCGTAGCCCTGGGACTCGACCCACTCCTGGGTGGCGTGGCCGGAGGCCTCGGCCTCGAGCTCCTCGACGCGGTCGGTGAGCTCCTCGACGGTCGCCATCAGCGCCTCGAGCTCCTCGTTGGACTCGACGTAGCGGGTGGGGTCGTCGACGGTGGTGCCGGCGGAGGCGTCGGCGTCCTCGGAGGAACCGGTGTCGCAGGCGATGATGGGGAGGAGAAGGGCGAGGGTGGTCAGCATGGTCTTGCTCCGGATGGGGTCGCTTCAGTGCGACGCCCGAGCCGTTGAGCAAGCGAAGTGCCAGATCAGAACCCGAGTGATCTCAGTGAGATGAGCTCGAACCCGCCCGGTGTGTCGGCGACCTGTCGACACCCCTGTCGGACGGTTCGCCGGCCGGCACGACCCGCTCGGGTGGTTCCCCCGGAGTCGACGGAGTCCGTGGTCTCCTCGGAGTCAACGGAGCTGTCTTCGACGGGCGCTGTGCCCCAGTCGGCGTCCGACAGGACAAAGCAGGCCGCCAGGGCGGAGAACAAGACCGCCACCGTCGCGCCTGCGGCCTACCATGCACCGCCCGGCCCGCCGTACGCCCCCATGTCGCTCTGGCTGCCGTCCGGGTCCGTCCAGCTCGGCGACCCCGCGTCGATGCACGGGCTGCCGCTGGCCAGCGTGTAGTCGTCGTTGGCCGCGTCGCTGAACTGCGGGTCTTCGGAGATGTTGCCCTGGATGCCGGTGTGGTCCCCGAGGGTGCTGTTGTAGTTGTCGTCGCCGTTGTTCCAGACGTTGTTGTAGGCGATGTAGTCGGGCAGGGTGCCACGGGCGCGGATGCCGTCGCCGCCGGTGTTGTGGCTGACGATGTTGTTGACGAGGCGCATGCCTGCGGTGTCGTCCATGTCCAGGACCCCGCCGCCGCCGGCGTGGTTGTCCGAGAAGACGTTGTTGTACAGGTTCCCGGTCGAGTCCTTGCGCACGAACAGGGCGCCGCCGTCATCGTTTGAGGAGTTTCCGCTGATCACCACGTTGTAGAGATCGAGCAGCGCGTACCGGGTCACCGAGATGCCGCCGCCGTCTTCCGCCGAGTTGTCACTGATCACCGAGTTGGAGATCTCGATCGTGTACGGGTTGTCCTCGATCTCGACCCCGCCGCCCCAGCGGGACACGGTGTTGCCAGACGACACGATGTCCGTGACGTACTGGACCTCCAGGTTGTCCCACATGTGCAGCCCACCGCCGTGGTTGGCGGTGTTGTTGATGTACGTGGAGCCGCTGACGTCGCCGCCCTCGTTGTCGATCTCCTGGCCGCCGCCCTGATCTCCCGCGTAGTTGCCCTCGAACCAGTTGTCGGCGAATTCGCTGTAGCCGTGACAGGACTTGATGCCACCGCCGTCGTCACTCGCCTGGTTGTTGATGACCGTGTTGCCGGAGAAGTACGCCGTGCCCCGGTGCAGCCGGGCTGCGCCACCGTCGTCGTAGGAGACGTTGCCGTCGAAGGTGTTGTTGGTGATGTCGACGTCGCACCAGCGGCAGTACAGGGCACCGCCGTCGCCGTAGCCCAGGTTGCTGGTGAAGGTGTTCGAGTCGATGGTGCCGCCGGTCGGCTTGTAGAGGTAGAGTCCGCCCCCGTAGCTGCTGCCCGTGTTGCCATCGAAGGTGTTGCCCTGGATGTCCGGCTCGCCGCTGGCGTAGGCCGCGCCGCCGTACTGGGTGGCGGAGTTGTCCGACCAGGTGTTGCCGGAGAAGGCGATGTTGTTGGCCTTGGAGTGGTAGCTGCCGCCCCCACGACGGGCGCTGTTGTCGTGGATGGTGTTGTTGGTCCAGGTGCCGGTGCCGCGGTTGAAGTAGGCACCGCCGCCCCGGTCGATGGCCGAGTTCAGCGTGAGGGTGTTGCCGTCGCCCTCGACGTCGCAGTAGTGCTCGTAGAAGCCCGCGCCCCGGTAGCCCGTGTTGGCCCGGATGGTGTTGTCCGTGAGCACCACGGCGCTCGACCGGCAGTGCACGCCGGCACCCTTGTCCAGGCTGTAGCCCCCCTGGATGGTGAAGCCCTCGATGGTGACCGTGTCCCGACGGCCGGAGATGTCGATGACCGGGCCGCTGCCGGAGCCGTCGATGACGGTGACGCTGGCGCCGCCGGTCGAGACCAGCGTGACCGTGAGCTCGGAGAACACCAGGTCTTCGTTGTAGGTGCCCGGGCAGACCTCGATGGTGTCGCCGTCGCTGGCCGCCGCGATGGCGTCGCCGATCGCGCTGTAGTCCCCCCCGACACCGCACACACTGGCCTTGGCGGACGCCTCGTACCCGAGACCCTCGGCGTCGAGATCGGCCCGACAGCCGGTGAGGGCCAGAGCGAAGACTCCCAACACCACTGGTGCGTGACCCACGTGCGCCATCCTGGACTCCGATGTCTTTGCCACCCGGGGTCGGAAGGGCGACCCCTCCGGCACTGTACTCGGATCATCGACGGATCGGATCGAAGAATTCTCGCCAACCCCGCGTAACTCTGCGCACTTTTGGCAGTTTAGTCCGAATAGTCCAAGGCGCGAGGGGAACCCCCGTCAGCCTGGAGGACTACAGGGCCAGGCTGCGGTCCCGCCCGGTGATCTTCTGGGCGGTCTGGCGCACCTTGTAGAGCTGCTGAGCGCCAGCCTGGATGCCGGCGACCGCATAGCTCAGCCCGCCTGGGTTCCAGAACTGGCCCTCTATCAGATCGGCGTCCTTG
>CAYFPX010000131.1:7010-22508 GCA_964344945.1 uncultured Enterobacterales bacterium | reverse complement strand
GACCCCTCCCAGGCAAAGGTCTGGACGATCTGCTGGCGCAGGTCCACCAGGGTCGGATCTCCCTGCTCGCTCTCGCCGCCCCCCCAGAAGAACACGCCGTCGCCCAGGTACTGGTGGCCGATGCTCACCGAGACCGCCCCGGGGATGTCGTCGAAGCTCCAGCGGATCTGCCCGGCGGCGTCGACCAGCAACAGCCTCATGGGCATGCTCTTGTCGCAGAACCGGGCGTGGTTCACCAGGAAGAAGCGCTGTCCGGGATCGCCGGTGACGGAGAGCTCGGGAAAGGCGCCGGTGCGCTGGTCGGTGTCGAAGGAGAAGTCCCGTGCCTCGCCCGTGAGCTCGCCGCAGACGGGCGTGGCCGTGCAGCGGTAGGTGGACTCGGGCATCAGCCCGGCCAGCAGCAGCTCGGTGTCGGTCACCCCGGCCACCTCGAAGAGCAGGGTCTCGGGGTCGCCCCCGCCCTGGCTGCAGGTGACGGCCAGATCGGCACGAGCGGTCATGGACACCGTGAGATCCCGCACCTGTGGGGAGCGGTCGACCGGGCTGGTGCTCACGCTGTCCACGGCCACGTCACAGCTGGCCGGCGCGGTGCCGCTGTCGCAGGTCTCGCCCGTGCACTCTCCCGACGTGCAGGCCAGCCCGAGCAGCGCGATCGCCAGGGTCATCGACACCGCGGCATTCTGGCACGGTCGAGGGCCCCTTGACCGCGCCGGGCACCTCCGCCTTCAGCAAGCCCCCCTCCAGGCCGATCCCGGGGCGGACGTACCGAAGGAGGACCACGGTGTCCAAGGCCTGGGGAGGACGCAACCGGCGCATGCGGCGCATGCTCGACGCGCAGCTGAACTGCGACGGGGGGCAGCGCAGCGCCACCGTCACCTGGCTGGACGAACACCGCGTCGTGGTCCTGGCCGGCCGGCGGCTCGGGGTGCACGGGCGCATCGAGGCGCTGGTCGCGCTGACGGCCGAGGGCACCCCCGTGAGCCTGCAGCTCCAGGTGGACTCCGTGCACACCGGCTCGGACAACCCCTGCGGCATCGGCGCCCTGCACGTGTGCTGCTACCGGACCGGCGCCGGCGACCAGGCTCGGATCGCGGCGGCGCTGCCCGAGCTCCACCGCCGTCGCGGTGGCGACTCCGACAGCACCACCAGCAGCGCCGGCCGGAGCTTGGGCAGCACCGTGCCCGCGGGCCGCCGCAGCCCGCGTCACGCGGCTCCCCCGGCGTCCGAGCCGGCCCCCGAGGTCGCCCAGGCGCTGTTCGCTCCCGGGGATCCTCCGAGCCTGCTCGTGCCCTTCCGCGGCTGGGACCAGGTGGCGCGCACCGTGCGGCCCAACGGCTCCGCGCTGCGGCTCCGCCTGGCGCCGGTCGTCGGGCTGTCGGAGCACGCGCCCCTGGCCGTGGTGGTCCAGCTCCCCACGGGCATCACGGTCCAGCTCGAGGCGATGGTCGTGAGGACCTCGTCCCGAGAGCTGCTGGTCGAGGCCTGGAGCGTGCCGCCCTGGGCGCGGTCCGCGATGCGCCTCGCCGGGTAGCGAACTGGAC
Source organism: uncultured Enterobacterales bacterium (assembly GCA_964344945.1). Classification (GTDB taxonomy): domain Bacteria; phylum Myxococcota_A; class UBA796; order UBA796; family CAJQPC01; genus CAYFPX01. The sequence continues at coordinate 20,967 of CAYFPX010000131.1, read as the reverse complement.
CCATGCGGCCGCGCCTCGGCGGTGATCGGTGATCGGTGATCGGTGGGGACCTCCGGCCGTCCCCCTTGGCGGTGCCTGGCATGCCACTCCAGACCCCCGGTCTCTCCATGCGCCGAGCCGGCCGCCGACACCCTGATCACTGATCACCGACCACCGTCGAGGCGCGACAGCGCCGAGGCCCACTCACCCGAGCCGGCCGCAGGCGGGAGCGACGCGCTACGGGCTCCTACTCCGGGTACAGCAGGTAGACAGCCCCCGCCGCACTGCCACCGGTCGACTCTCCCGGCGCTCCGATCAGCAGCTCGCCGAAGCCGTCGCCGTCGGTGTCGGCCTGCCAGACCCCCCCGCCGGCCTGGTTCCGGGAACGCTCGCCGGTGACCCTCACCTGGGCGTCCTCGAGGGCGATGGTGCCTTGGAGTGGCCCCAGGAACAGGTGGGCGGCGCCGGCCTGGTTGCCGTTGTCGCTGTCCCCGCTGGCGCCGATCAGCAGGTCGCCGATCTCATCGCCGTCGATGTCCTTGGCGGCCACCGCCGTGCCGAGGTTGTCGCCGCGACCGCCGCGGATCTTGACGTCGGCGGTGTCCAGGCGCATCTGGCCCGTGGCGGGGCCGTAGACCACGTAGACCGCACCGGCGTTGTTGTCCGCGACATAGGCCGCCACGACCGCATCGGAGAGGCCGTCGCCGTCGAGGTCGCCCATGCCGATGATCTCGCCGGCGTAGTCGTAGTTGTGCTCGCCCATGAGCTTGCCGTCGGCTTGGTCCATGTCCTTCACGCCTTCGGCGGGCCCCAGGTTCACGAACACCGCGCCGGCGTAGTACCCGGACTCCGAGTCGTAGGAGGCGCTGGCGAGCATGTCGCCGATGCCGTCGCCGTCCAGATCGCCACCCGCGCTGACCACGCGCCCGGTCTCGATGCCGGCGGACTGCCCGATGAACTCGGCGTCGGCCACGGTGTCCAGATCGTGGGTGCCTGCACTGAGCGGGCCGTAGACCACGTACAGCGAGCCGCTCGAGGCGCCACCGTGGGTCTGCTCGCCGGCGCCGATCACCGCGTCGGCCACCCCGTCGCCGTCGACATCGGCGAAGTCCGAGCCGTGGCCGCACTCGATCGCCGCCTGGCAGGTGAAGCGGAGCGGCGCCTCGGACCAGGTCACCGTCTCGGTGAGGGGGCCGAACATCACGACCACGTCGTAGCCGGGGGAGTCGGGTCCCCCCATGAGCATGTCGCCCAGGCCGTCGCCGGTGCCCTCGGCCAGCGCCAGGGCGCGGGCGCCTTCGTAGGCGCCGCTGTCGCCGGGGAACCAGACCCCGGTCTCGTCCAGGGACCCGTTCGCGTCCACCGGACCGTCCACCACGTACGCGCCGCCCTTGTAGCCGTTGGCCCACATGGCGCTGACGGCGAACTCCTCGTCCCCGTCGCCGTCCAGGTCCAGGCTGTCCATGCGCCGGCCGGCGTCGAAGCCGTAGGTCTCGGCCCAGAGCTTGAGGTCGCCGTCGCCCAGCTCGCGCTCCCCCTCCCAGGTGGCGCCGCCGCAGCTCTTGTCGCCGCCGACGCAGTCGTTGTCCACGCCGTCTTCGCAGATCTCCTCGGCCTCGGGGTGCACCAGGGGGTCGTCGTCGTCGCAGTCGCCGCCGGTGGGGCAGCTCTGTGAGAGGTGGCCGTCCTGGTCCAGGTCGAAGCCCTCGTCGATCTCGCCGTTGCAGTCGTCGTCGAGGCCGTTGCAGACCTCGGGCGCGGCGGGGCTCACCGCGTCGTCGTCGTCGTCGCAGTCCAGGTCGTTGGTGACGAAGCCGTCGTGGGCCTGGCAGGCCTCGGTGGGCAGATCCGGGTCGCCGAAGCCGTCGCCGTCGAGGTCCGGGTACCAGGTGGTGCACACGTCGGTGTCCCCGGTGGGCTCCACGTCGAGCACCACGCCACCGCAGCCAGCCGAGGCGACCAGCGGAAGCAGGCACGGTGCGAGGAGGGAGGGACGCAGGCGGACAGCTTAGCCAGAGGGACCGGGGGAACAGCAGCCGCTCTGCCATATGCCTGTCACAACCCCGGCGTGACAGCTCCCTCGCAGTCGGACAGCTGGGTGCGCGCCTCGGTGATCGGCGCCCCGCCCGGATCCGAGACCATCACCACCAGGGTGCCGCCCAGGTCCAGCACCAGCCGGGTGTCCCGGGCGACGCAGGAGTTCTGGGTGGCGATGGCGCTGAAGGCGCCACCGAAGGCCGCCAGGTCCAGGTCCGCGGCCGCCATCCCCAGGGTCACCCGGTAGACCAGGCTCTCTCCGACCACCTCGACGCCGGTCATGGTCGTGATCTCGTCGATCCGGATCGGCACCTGGTCCCCCAGGGCCCGGCGCTGGATCTCCAGGACCTGTGCCAGGGGTGTGCCCGCGCCCGGGCAGGTCGACAGCTCCCGGGTGTTGAGACGCTCCTCCTGGATGCGCCAGACGCCGTCGTCCCCTGGGGTCCAGAGCTGGGACCAGCCGGAGTCGTCGTAGCACTTGTAGTGGCTGGTTCGGACTGCCTCGACCCGGCAGCCACTGCCAGGCGTCACGCTGGAGCGCCGAGCCGTCGACCCGCCAGCCACCGGCCTCCGCGGTGAAGCGAACGTCGGCGAAGGTGTCCCGGTCGTCGAGCTCCCGGGCCGTCACCATGAGCTTCGGCAGGATCTCCTGGAGCTGCTGGCCGTCCAGGGAGAACTGCTCCAGGCCGCCGTCGGCCCGGGTGCGGGACGCACGGACCACCGCGTCGGGGTGGTAGGACCCGGCGACCGCGACGGGGTCGAAGGCATGGCTGGCCGCCACCCAGGCGGAGAAGGCCTTCTTGACCTGGCGCCTGGGGCCGGCGACCGCCGGGGCGGTCAGCAGCCAGGGAAGCAGGGTCGTGAGCATCGGAGCCTCCAGGGCCAGGGCTGCGGCCGGCCCTCCAGGGGATACTCCGCTCGGGGTCGGTCTACAGGTGCTTGGTGAGCTCGCTCTCCAGCGTGGAGACCGACGTGCCCTTCCCGGTGTACTGGATGGTCATGTCGCGGTCGAAGATCACGTAGCTCGGCTGGCTTCCCTGGAAGTACAGGCCGTGCGCCGTGTAGAGCGGGTCCGCCCACACCGGGTGGGTCAGGCCATAGGTGCTGGCCCAGGTCGCCGCGAAGCTCACGTCGGCGGGGTTGTGGGCGCTGTCCTCGTACATCACGGTGATCACCGTGAGGCCCGAAGCGCTGTAGTCGTCGTGGAGAGTCTGCAAGTCACCGGCCCGGGACTGACAGGTCGGTCACCACCCGGCCGACAGGTCCAGCAGGATCACGTCGCCGTAGTAGTTCCACAGCGCGTCCCAGGCTCCCGTCGAGTCCTGGAGCTCGAAGTCCTCGCCGCACTCGCCGACGTTGGTGCCCATGGTGCGGCCCGCACAGAGCGAGGCGTCGTCTGAGCCGTCGCAGTCGGAGTCGATGCCGTCGCCGTCGACCTCTGTGGCCGAGGGACTGATCGAGGCGTCGGTGTCGTCGCAGTCGTCGCCGCCGTGGCTGTCGCTGTCGTGGCCGTCGCCATCGGCGTCGTCGTCGGAGCCGCCGGAGCAGTCGGCGTCGACGCCGTCATACCAGGTCTCCGTGGCGCCCGGAAAGACGAAGTCCGCGGTGTCGTCGCAGTCGGACCCGCCGGCGTAGTCCGCGGAGTCGTAGCCGTCGCCGTCGGCGTCGTAGTCGCTGTCGCCGGCACAGTCGGCGTCGAGGCCGTCGTACCAGGTGTCGCTGGCGCCGGGATGGACCGACGCCGAGGTGTCGTCGCAGTCGTCTCCCCCGTGGTCCGCGCTGTCGTACCCGTCGCCGTCGGCGTCGAGGTCGCTGTCCCCGGCGCAGTCGGAGTCGATCCCGTCGTACCAGGTCTCCGACGCGCCGCTGTAGACGGTCGCGTCGGTGTCGTCACAGTCGCTGCCGGTGTGGGCGTCCGAGGGGTCCCCGTCGCCGTCGGCGTCGTAGTCGTCGTCGCCGGCGCAGTCGCTGTCCACGCCGTCGTACCAGACATCGAGGGCCCCGGGGAACACGCTGCTGTCGGTGTCGTCGCAGTCGCTGCCGCCCGAGAAGGCGTCGCTGTCGAAGCCATCGACGTCGGCGTCGTAGTCACTGTCACCCGCGCAGTCCGAGTCGATGCCGTCGTACCAGGTGTCGGCCGCCCCCGGGTACACGCTGGCGTCGGCGTCGTCGCAGTCGCTGCCGCCCACGTGAGGGCCGTCGAAGCCGTCGCCGTCGCCGTCGTCCGGGGTGGGGATGTCCGCGACCCCGTCGCAGTCGTTGTCGACCCCATCGCCGTCGATCTCCGTGGCGTCCGGGTTCACGGTGCTGTCGGTGTCGTCGCAGTCCCCCCCTCCGCCGGCGGGGCTGTCGTGACCGTCGCCGTCGGCGTCGTAGTCGCTGTCCCCCGCACAGTCGGCGTCCACGCCGTCGTACCAGGTCTCCGACGCGCCGGCGTAGACGCTGGCGTCGGTGTCGTCGCAGTCGGTGCCGGTGTGGGCATCGGAAGGGTCGCCGTCGCCGTCGGCGTCGTAGTCATCGTCCCCGGCGCAGTCGCTGTCGATCCCGTCGTACCAGGTGTCCGCCGCCCCCGGGTACACGCTGGCGTCGGCGTCGTCGCAGTCGTCTCCGGCGTAGGCGCTGCTGTCGTGGCCGTCGCCGTCGCCGTCGTACTCGTCGGACGGATCACAGTTCTGGTCCACGCCGTCGTACACCGCCTCGTCGGCGCCCGGGTTGACGCTCGCGTCGGTGTCGTCGCAGTCGTCACCGCCCACGCCCTCGGCTTCGTGGCCATCGGTGTCCTGGTCGGTGTCGTTGCCGTCGCAGTCCTGGTCGACGCCGTCGTACCAGACCTCGCTGGCGCTCGGTCCGACGCTCGGATCGGCGTCGTCGCAGTCCTCGTCCACCGGGTCGCCGTCGGCGTCGGCGTCGTTGTCGTCGTCGCCGGAACAGTCGCTGTCGACGCCGTCGTACCAGGTCTCCTCGGCCCCCGGGTACACGGTCGCGTCGCTGTCGTCGCAGTCGCCGTCGACGGTGGTGAAGCCGTCGCCGTCGCCGTCGAAGGGCCCGGTGTCGCGGGGCTCGCTGGTGTCGGTGTCCTGGGTGTCGACCGTGTCCTGGGTGTCCGACGAGTCACCGGTCTCCCCGGTGGGAGCGCCGGTCTCCGCCTCCGGCGCGCCCGAGTCGCTCTCCGGCGCGGTCCCGGTGTCGGCTGTGGCCCCGGTGTCGGTCCTGGTGGAGGGGGTGTCGTCGCCGCAGCCGACGGTCAGCAGCAGGGCGAGGGCACACAGGCGCACCATGGCGATCTCCCGGAAGACCCCCTCCTGATGCCCGCCTGGGCCGGCGGTTTCCCCGGCGGCTAAGGTTGTCCGGGTGCACCCGGCGATCCTGCCCCTGCTGCTCGGCTGCGCCGGCTCCGAGCCGGTGGACAGCACCCCCAGGGTCGTGGTCCTGGTGCTCGACGGCGTGCGGGCCGAGGACTCCTTTGGCGACGGCACCAGCACCCTGGGTGAGGGCACCGCCGAGGACCTGATGCCCCAGGTCTGGCAGGAGCTCGTGCCCCGGGGCGCGCTGGCCACCGACGCGGGCTCGTGGGGGGTCACCGTGACCGCCCCGGCGCACACCGTGCTCCTCAGCGGACAGCACGGGCCCTACGCGAACTACGGCAACGACCACGGCGTCGGGTCCTACCGCCCAGACCACCCCCAGCTGACCGAGGTCGTGCGCCGGGACCTGGGCCTGGCGCAGTCCCGGGTCCTGCTGACGGGCAACACCGCACTCATCGAAGGCTCGGCGGCCAGCCGCCACCCGGCCTATGGCCTGGACTGCACCGCGCGCTGGCGCCTGGTCGGGGAGAGCCGCGGCGACTCCGGCGGCGAGAAGGGCGTCCGCGACGACGAGCAGGTCTTCGAGGCACTGCGGGAGGAGCTGGTGGCCCACCAGCCGGTGCTGACCGTGGCCAACCTGCACCAGACCGATCGCCTGACCCACAACGGCGAGCTGCCGGACTACGCCGACAACCTGCGGGAGCTGGACAGCCGCCTGGTCTCGTTCTGGGACTGGCTGCAGCAGACCGAGGGCTACGCCGGCCAGACCTGGCTCTTCCTGCTGGCCGACCACGGCCGCCACACCGAGGCCGACACCAGCCCTCCGTGGCGCCACCACGGCGACAGCTGTCGCGGCTGTCGCAGCGTGCCCTGGCTGGTGCTCGGCCCGGACGTACGGGCTGGGACCACCGTGAGCAGGCCGCTCGGTCTCGAGGACACCGCCGCCACCATCGCCGCCCTGCTGGGCGTGGCCCTGCCCCACGGGCGAGGCCGGATCGTCGCCGAGGCCTTCGACCGCAGCTTGCCGGAGGAGCCCGCCGGGCTGGTCTCCGCAGCGGGCGCCGGGGATGCGGTGGCCGAGCTCCACCACACCGGCGACCCCAGCGTGCGCTTCCGTCTGACCCTCGCCGGCGTCGAGGTCCCCCTGGGGGAACCCCTGGCCGTCTCGGACGCGGCGGTGGCCGCCGACGGCGACACCACCTGGCTCTGCACCCGCTCCCTGACGCCAGACCCCGACGGCACCGAGGAGCCCTGGGTCCACCGCTGCGGACAGCTGAGCGACGGCACCTGGCGAGACCTGGCCGTGCCATGGACTGCCACCCTCGCGTCCAGCCAGCCTCAGCTCCTGCCGGACGGGCAAGGGGGCCTGCGGGTCCTGGCCGCGGACAACCCCACCGGCGCCGCCGCGGGCAACAGCACCAACCCCATCGGCCTGTGGCTGGCGACCTGGGACGGCGCGGAGTGGACGACCTCCACCGTCGAGCTCTCCCGGTCCTTCCCCACCGGTCCCGCGGGGATCGCCCTGGACGACGGGCTGCGGATCGTCTTCGCCGCTGGCGACGCCGGGGCCGACGACCGCGACGCCCGCACCCTCCACCGGATCGACCACCACCCGGACGAGGGCTGGGGGTCGCCCGTCGTCCTGGCGCTCGAGTCCCCGGAGGACCCCTGGACCCTGGAGCGGCCTGCCCTGGGCCGCGCCGAAGACGGCGCCCTGATCCTCGCGGCGCTCGGGCACGGCGAGACCCGCAGCGCCCTGGTGCTCACCACGAGCGCCGACGACGGCGAGTCCTGGGGACCGCAGACCACGCTCTTCGAGCCCGCTCCCCTGCCGCAGCTGACCCCCCAGGTCGTCGACGGTGGCGTGGTCTACGGCGCCTGGCAGGACGGCGAGGCCCGGGTCTGCACCGTGGCGCCAGGGGAGCCGGCCCCGAGCTGCGCTGGCACCGGCGCGAAGCACCTGCAGGCCATCCTCGCCCTGGAGGATGGCCTGCAGATCGTGGCGTGGGACGGCGATCGCTGGGACCGCCGAGCGCTGTAGGACGGGGCTACTCCGTGGCTTCGGCCGTCGCCTCTTCGGCCGCGGCCTCCGCGGCGGCGGCGAGCTTCGCGGCCTCCTCGGCGGCGAGGCGATCCTTGGCGGCCTGCTCGACCAGGGGCTTGAGCATGCTCAGGCCCTTCTCGTAGTCGGGACCGAGCATCTGCTCCATGTCCATGAAGACCTGCATGACCTTCATCATCATGTCGGCGTCGGCGTCGTAGGCCCAGGTGACGGCGGTCTGGTCTCCCTCGGTGGTCCAGCTGATCGTGGCCGTCGCCTCGCCCTCGAAGGGCGTGTAGAACGCCAGGTCGGTGACGACCTTGCCGTCCTCGATGCTGGCGAGGGTCATCTTGCCGGAGCCGACGTCGTCGTTGCCGCTCCAGGTGTTCCAGGCACCGACACCAGCGGTGGTCTCGCTGTACTCCTGGACCAGGTTCGGGTCCTTGCCGGTCCAGGGGCTCCACTCGTCGACCTTCTTCAGGTCGGTGGTGAAGGCGGCCACGTCGGCGCCCGAGGCCGTGACGGTGACGGAGCGCTCGAGGTGGGTGACGTCGGGCTGGCCGCTCCTGGCAGGGATAGACTCAGAGGGCGTGAGGGCGCACGGGCACAAGACGTGCCCCCCCTGCCTGCCTGCCCCCACGCCGGCGACCTTCTATGCAGCAGACCTTGGAGCTCGTGCTGTCCGCTGTGGACCAGGTGGCGGAGATCGTGGAGATCTGCACGGCCGACGGCCGGCTCCAGTACGTGAACAGCGCCTTCGAGCGGGTGACCGGGTACTCCCGCGAAGAGGCCATCGGCAACACGCCTGCGGCGCTGCTGCGCTCCGGCATCCACTCGGACGAATTCTACGAAGGCCTCTGGGACCAGGTGATGAGCGGCGAGCCCTGGACGGGGCGGATCGTGAGCAAGGCCAAGTCAGGCCGCCTGATCCACCAGGACGCCACGGTGTCTCCGGTGCTGGACGAGGCCGGAAGCATCACCCACCTGGTCGCGGTGAAGCGGGATGTCACCGCCCGCCTGGATCTGGAGGCCCGGGTGCGGGACGGCGAACGCCTGGTGGCGGTCGGCAACCTGGCGGCCGGAGTGGCCCACGAGGTCAGCAATCCCCTCACCTACCTGCTGGCGAACCTGGACCTTGCGGCCCAGGCCACCGCACCGACCGACGGTCGGCTCCACGCCGTCATCCAGGACGCCCTCGACGGGGCGCGACGCATCGCCCGGGTCATCGGCGACCTGCGCAGCTTCGTGCTCGTGCCCCAGGAGCCCCCGGGCCCGGTGAGCCTGGAGGAGACCCTGAGCCACTGCCAGGAGATGCTCGCCCACGAGCTGGACCAGCGGGCGAGCTTCCACCTGGAGGTCGGCACCACCGAGGTCTCCGGCACCCGCAAGGACCTGGGGCAGATCTTCCTGCCCCTGCTGACCCGGGCGGTGAAGGCGCTGCCGCCGGGCGGCCGCGACCAGCACGGCATCAGCGTGCGCGAGGTGGCCGGCAGCCGCTCCCGCGTGACGGTCGAGGTCTGGCACGACGGCCCCGCGGTCGACAGAGAGGTCCTGGCCGACCTGTTCGACCCCTACAGCCAGGTCGACGAACAGGGCATGCCCACACTGGGCCTCGCCATCGCCCACCAGCTCGCCCGGCGCCACGGAGACGGCATCACGGTGGAGCCCCGGGTGAACGGCGGGACCTGCTTTCGGGTGCACCTGCGCCGCTGGGTCCCCGACACGGACTCGGTCTCGAGCGCGTCACCGCAGCCCCAGCGGTCGGGCACTCGGGCCAGGCTACTCGCCATCGACGACGAGCCCCTGATCCTGGACGTGCTGCGCACCGCCCTCACCGAGCACGACCTCACCACCTGCACCAACGGCTACGAAGCCCTGCGGCTGATCCAGGCCCACGACTACGACGTCATCTTCTGCGATCTCATGATGCCGGAGCTGACCGGCATGGACGTCTTCCAGGAGATCCGCCGACTCCGGCCAGGGCTCGAGGATCGGGTCGTGCTGGTCACCGGAGGCTCGGTGTTGCCCGAGGTGCAGGCCTTCCTCGCCAGCGTGCCGAACCACCGCATCCACAAGCCCTTCCGGCTCGACGAGTTCCGCCGGCACGTCGAGGAGCGGCTGAAGCGATAGAGGCCGGTGTGGCCGAGAACCGCGAGCTGCTGGAGCGGACCCTCGCCGCCCTGGCGGCGGTGGACGCGCCGGTGGAGCACCGGGTGCATGCCACTGCGACGACCACCGAGGCCCTGGCGGCCGCCCGGGGGCTGCCGGTCTCCGCGGGGGTCAAGGCCCTGGTGATGAAGGTGCGCAAGGAGCTCACCGTGATCGCCCTGCGGGCGGATCAGGCGATGGACAACCGCCACGTGCGCCGGGTCCTGCGGGCCCAGAAGCTCCGCTTCGCCCGGGCCGAGGAGCTCGCGGCCCTGGGCCTGCGCCCGGGCCAGGTGCCGCCCTTCGGGGAGCCGGTCCTGCCGCTGCGGCTGGTGGCCGACGAGGCCATCCTGGCGGGTCCGGTGGTGGCGTTCACCGCGGGGACCCACACGGACTCGTTGATCGTGCCCACCGAGGCGTGGGTTCGGGCGGCTGCGCCGGCGCTGTTGGCGCTGAGCTGAGGCGCGGTCCGGGGGGCCTGCGGACGTCGCCGGAAGTGGCCTGGATCGTTGCGGAAGCGCCGGTCTGCGTGGTACCTCAAGGTGGGCCTGTGCACCGGGAGCACACGTGGGAAAGTCCGAGAAGCCTCCGGTCACTTCGACCGCCACCGCGACGGGATCGGGCGAGGCAGCGAAGGCCGCGGCGCAACCCGGCGTCGACCTGGACCTGGACGGGGGTGCACAGCAGGGTCAGCTGGCTGACATCGCGGGGCACGAGGGTGCCGGCAATGCGATGGCCCAGGACATGATGACCGGGACCGGCACGGGGACCGGCCAGGACCTCGCTCCGGCCACCGACGTCCCCCAGGCCGCGACGAGCACCGCCGCCCCGGCCACCCAGGAGGGCGACGAAGAGCGCGAGCTGAGCGACGACGAGGTCCAGGAGGAGATCGACAACGCCCACGCCGCTGCGGGACCGGCGAAGGAGGATGGGGCTGGTGCGCAGGGTGACCCTGCGGCCGAGGGTGGCGAGGCCGCGGCAAAGGAAGAGGTCAAGGGGGAAGGTCCTGCAGCCACGGCGGCGGGTCCTGCGGCGGCCGGAGGCATGTGTGTCCAGGCTGACTCCTCGGCGATGCCGCCGTTCCAGATCTGCAAGGCGACGGATCCGCTGTCCAGGTGGGACAACGAGGTGAGCTGGCACGACGCGTTCAAGAACCCGGGGCAGTGCTCACAGAACTTCGAGGTGGACCGCGCCGCCCTGATCGGGGACGCACTGGGAGGCGGTTTCCTCGCAGGCGTCGAGGCCGGTGCCATCAACGTCCTGATGGACTCGGCCGTCAATGTGGCGGCGACGAAGATCCCGTACATCTCCGGCTTCGTCGAGCTCGCCCAGATCGCCTATGACCCCGAGGCGTGGCTCCAAGCGCAGTCCCAGGCGACCTTCGGCAAGTTCTCCAAGGGCTTCGACCAGATCATCAACGGCGATGCCTGGGACAAGGTCGAAGGCACGGTGAACCTGCTCTCGGGCGCCGTCGGCGTGATCGGCCTGCTCACCAACATCTGCTGGATCATCGCAGGCGTGGGATTCCTGGCCAGCTTCATCTGCCCGGCACTCCTCCCCTTCGTCGCGCTGTGCACGTCCTGGGCGACCTCGCTCTCCGCCATCTCCGGCATTGCATATCTGATCCTCAGCCTGCTCCAGCTCGGGCTGGTCGGCATGCGGGCCACCGAGATCGCGGTGAGCGACGCCGATCCGGAGGACCTCCTCGCGTCCGGCAAGAGCCTGGAGGACAACACCAAGGGCTTCACGGCCACCTACACGACCCGTGCTGGCGGGAATCTGCGGCAGCGCGCCGCCAACAAGATGAGCGGGCGGGACCCGGCCAGCAAGCCGGACACCCCCTACAAGCGACGCGAAGAGAAGAAGGACGACCCCAGCGGCTGGTTCAAGGCGCTGGACGTCGTCACGGGCAACGTCGCGCACGAGAAGGGGCTGGGCCATGCCTCCAAGGGCGCCGTGGACAGTGCCAAGTCGGCCCGCGGCAACGCCGCCAAGGCCGAGGACGCCTTCTTCGGCAGGGGGGACTACAAGCGCGGTGGCGAGGACGGTCCGGTCAACACCACAGCTCAGAAGCTGGCCGACATGGAGCACGCCGGCGCCAACGTCTTCCACAGCACCAACGCGCGCGAGGACTTCTACAAGCAGCAGGCCGACAAGGACGGGCATGGTGTCAAGGCGCGGGCCCAGGACGACAGCCACACCAAGTGGACCCCGTACTTTCAGGAGAAGGACGAGGCGCACGCGAAGATGGCCGCCGATCGGCGGGCGAAGCGAGACCGAGCTCAGCAGGACCTGGACGACGCCCAGGCAGCCCTGCGAAAGGCCGAGCAGGACAGTGCGGCCACGATCAGCGCGAAATCGGATGAGGTGAGGACGCGGAAGGCGCTCCAGGCGTCCTACGAAGAGGACCTGGCACTGGCTCAGACCCAGCTGGGTGACCTGCGGCAGCGCCGGGCCTTGCTGGCCGGAGACGACCCAGCCACCAAGCAGCGGCAGGCCGCCGTGGACGGCCAGATCACGGCGGCACGAGCCCGCGTCACCCAGGCCACGGCGGATGTGGCAGAGGCCAGGGCCTACCACGCCGAGGGTCAGGCGGAATTGCAGCTCGCCCGCAAGCCGGTCGAAGCCGCACAGAGTTCGGTCGACTCGGCCCAGAGCAGCTTCGACAAGCAGTCGCGCATGTCGGAGCTCAGCGACCGACGTGCTCAGCAGTCCGACAACGAGCGCATCGAGATGGAGCACCTGGGCGCGACCAAGCCTGCGGGCGGCAAGGGCGTGGACGCCATCCTCGCCGAGGAACAGAAGGCTGAGCAGCACGACATCTTCCAAGCCATGGCGGGCAAAGGTCCGAGTGCGGTCCACGGCATGAAGCGACGCCACGACCGAGCGCTCATCAAGCGGGTCCAGTCCAACGCCACTGACAAGGAAGAGGCGGGCGGACCACTCGGGCTGTGGCAGAACACGATGGACGAAAAGGAGATCGACTGGGTCGGCAATCAGGGAGGCCAGGCGATGAACCAGACCGACAACACGGACTGGTTCGAGCGTTTCGTGACCGGCGTCGGCGACTCCCTGCCTGCCATCCCGATCCACTGTCCGGACGAGGTCGACGGCAGCGCGGCCGCCTGGGAGGAGCTGGAAGGCGAGGAGTACGAGCTCTCCCAACAGGCGGCGGTGATGGACGAGCTCATCGGAGCAGGGCACTCGGAGATCTCGGAGATGCAGGGCGTCCAGCAGGTCGCCGACCAGAACTTGACAGCCGTGGACAACCACCAGGCCGCACTCGAAGAACGCAAGGCCAAGCAAGACGAGGCCACAGCCCAGGCCCAGGAAGCCCAGGGTCAGATGCAGGAAGGCTCGGGCAAGGCCGGCGAGGGAGCTGGCAAGACAGGCGGAATCGTGGGCAGGTTCCTGGACATGCTGAACATCGTGCCCACTCGCATCCTGCCCGGCGGCCAGGAGGCCAAGGACGGCATCAATCAGCTCGGCGAAGCCAGCTCGGCGAGTGTCGATGCGACTGCACAGGGGACCCAGGGCGCCGAAGAAGCTCAATCCGCAGTGACAGCCATGAAGGAAGCCACCACCGCGACCCAGGGCACCGACCAGGCCGCAGCGACGCAGCTCTCGGCCATCCAGGCTGATGCCAGCGTGAAGGAGGCCTCAGCCACGGAAGGTGTGGAGGAGATGACGTCCACGCGCCAGCAGGCTGCGGAACGGCTCACGCTGCTGGCCCAGGAACAGGAACGCCTCGAGCTGGTCCACGACGGCCACGTCCAGGAGGCGGGCGGCTGGACGTCCGTTCACGAGACCACCCGCATCAAGGGCATGGGCGACTACGCCGACGTCCTCAAGCTGAGCCAGAAGTAGCAGGTCCCAGGGTCACCTCTGCAGAGGGGTACGCTTGATGCCCCGATCGCGGAACCAGCCGCGAAGGCGCTCAAAGACCGGTAGGGGCAGACGGCACGGGTAGATTGCCGTGCCGCTCTCGGCGCCGGACTTCCAGAGCAGCGCGAGCCAACGGTCCTTGGTGTTCGAAACACCACGCCTGCGCATGTCGTCCAGCTCCATCCGGGATCGACTCTCTGTGAACTGCTGGATGCAGCCGATCGGCAGCCAGGTCGCCGTGCGCCGCCAACGCAGCAACAGGCCCTGATCACAGAGGAATATGCCGTGCCTGTACCGGCCCGCCTCCAGGGCATCGCCTCGGATCTTGCCGGCCAGGATCGTCCACACGGCCTCTGCGGCAAAGTACACAACGCCGGCGGCTAGCACGAGCCCGGCCATGCTGACCAGCAGGGAGTCGAAGTGCCCGAGCGAAGCCCAGGTCAACAAGCCGGCAAAGGCAAAGGGAACCAACGACGCAGGCAACAAGCCGAAGTAATCGGCTGCCGTCGGGCGGGCGGGCACTCCGAATGCCACCAGATGGACGCCGACGGGCAACGGTCGC
>CAYFPX010000131.1:5690-6973 GCA_964344945.1 uncultured Enterobacterales bacterium | reverse complement strand
TTCGAATTCACCCTTGCCAAGCCTCCCGAGGACCTCGGCCTTCATGAGACCTCGGGACATCGCCCAGATCTTCGCCCGGTGCTGCTCGTTGGGGGAGGTGACGCGTCCCGAGGTGAGGCTGACGAACCTGTCTGAGCCTCGTTGCACCCGGAGCACCATGCCCTTGGGGACGGACTCTGAACCCTCCGACCACACCTGACCCTCGTCCGACCCGTCCGGTCCCTGGACGTTCACCCAGCCTGCTGTGGACCCTCCAGTCTCGGTCAGCTCGACCCATTGGACCGACGCCACTGGGATCCAGCTCAGGCGAGTTCCCTCTGCGATCAACACCCAGTCCGGGCCCAGGAACCAGCCATGCCGCCAGCTGTCCAGGGCAGCACGCTTCGCCTGCCGGCGAGCCCAGGCCCACCAGACGGCCGCCAGGAACCACACGATGAGCACCACGCCCCCCAGCCAGGCCGGCTCGCGAACCAGCAGCGGACTCGTGATCAGGACGAAGGCACCAAGGGCCAGCTTGCCCACGAGGCCTGGGGGCCGGGCCCGGAAGGTCCTGGCGAGTTGGACCCCGGCCGGAAGGCGGACGGACGGGTCGCGGAGACCCTGAGCGGCGGCTGGAAGCGAGCTCCACGAGACCCTGAGCAGTGGTTCGCTACCGAGCGTCTCTGACCATGCCACACCCACCTCCGGTTCACTGCATCTCGCGATAACGTGGCAGTGATGACGACCTACGACCCAGCCGCCCTGGTCAAGCTCGACAGCATGCTCGCCGCAGCCCGCTACTCCGACGACCACATCAAGCTGGCCGATCTCCTGGTTCGCCGGGCGAATGTCCGACTCGACCAGGGTCGCCAGCAGGAGGCGATGACCGACCTGAAGGACGCCGCACATTCCTGCGAGGTGCTCCAGGACTGGATCGGCGCCGCACGGGCTTCGCTCCTGATCGCCCGGTTGCTCGCCGGGCAGGAGAGTCAGTTCGAAGCATCGATGCAGGCCTACGCCAGGGCCGACGCGCACGCCTTCCGGTCTGGCGACGACGCGTTGTACGCACAGGTCCACGAGCACCGCGCCGGAACGGCACGGGCCTCCGGAGCAGCGGCCGTCGCCGCCTCTTCCTACGCGTTCCTGGAAGAGTGCTACCGGCGGACTGGTGATCTGACTGCGCTCGCCAACACCAAGGTGAACCAGGCCAGCCTGCATCACCTGGCCGGTCTGCCCCACAAGGCCCTCACACGCTTCGATGAGGCCGTCGAGCTCGCCCTCGAGTCGGGTGACCCGCACACGCT
>CAYFPX010000131.1:0-5680 GCA_964344945.1 uncultured Enterobacterales bacterium | reverse complement strand
CACGCTGCTGCGGATACGCCTGCTTCGTCGGGCCTACACCGCCCAGACCCGCCGCGACGCCTCGGTCGAGCCCCTGCACGAGCTGCTCGAAGAGGCCCAGGGCCTGGGCCTGAAGGGCCCGGCCGCGGTGGCGAACATCACCCGGGCCGCCGAGCTGGCCCGTGGGGGCAAGCACGCACAGGCGGCCGCCCAGGCCGAGCAGGGCCGCCAGGCCTCCCTCGAGGGCGACGACCCCGTGCTCTACCTCTTCAGCTGCCTGCTGCTCGCCGAGTGCCGCGAGGCCCTCGAGGACCGGGCCGGGGTGCTGGCCATCCTGCTCACCTGCAAGGGCACCCTCGAGGACCGCTTGGGCAAGGCCGCGGGTCGCCCCCTGGTGATGATCCTGGACTCCCTGGAGGGCCGCTGGGGCAAGGACGCGCTGGAGGAAGCGCTGCGGACGTACCGGAAGGAGGTGCGGGAGCGGCTGCGGGATCCGGGGGCGAACTGACCTGGGCTCACCTCGTCTCCGTCGACAGCGGCGGCAGGTCGCAGAGCTCACACCGCTGCCGGGCGTCGACGAGCACGGCGTCGGCCTCGGCGTGCAGGCCGTAGGTCCGCAGGACGGTGGCGTAGTAGATCTCCGGCAGCACGTCCCGCGGGTCGAAGACCTCCCGGAGCTTCTCGTAGCGGGCCCGGGCGGCTTCGACGGCGGCGAGCTCCTCGTCGTCGAGCAGGGTCCGGGGGTCGACCTCGTCGGCGCCGCTGCGCACGACGGCCTGACCCGCCCGGTCCCGCTCCGCCCGAGCGATGAGCACCGGCAGGGTCTGCAGCTGCTCGCCCACGGCCGCATCGGTCTCCTGGACCCGGGGCGGGCCGCCGGAGCGGGCCTGGGAGCCCTGCTCGCCCACGACCAGCTCCGCCGGGCCGGTCCAGTGCTCCCGCCGCCCGCTGGAGAACCACACCAGCTCGACCTTGGCCCCTGGCCCGAGCACCAGCACGTCGCCCACCCGCACCTTGCTGAACGGCACCAGGGGGGCCTCGGCGCCATCGGCCTGGAGCTGGACCTGGCCCTCGACCTGGGTGGAGAGCCCCGCGTCGACCGCGGGACCGGCGAAGGCGAGGCTCAGCCAGAGCAGGAACTGCATGCCCACGGTGTAGCCCGGCCCCTCAGGCGTCGTCGACGCCCAGCAGCTCGAAGACCTGGACCGGCGCCTCCCGTCCCTTCACCTCGAGCGCAGCCTCGCGGCCACACCGCAGGCCCGCGCCGGCTCGCTCCCGGGTGGCCGCGCTGATCAGCACGCGGCAGCCGGTGTCCCGGGTCAGGCCCTCGATGCGGGCCGCCGTGTTCACGGTGTCGCCGATGACCGAGTACTCGGTGCGAGCCTCGATCCCGACGTTGCCGGCCACCGCCGGGCCGGAGTGCACGCCCACGCCGATGTCGAAGACCGGCAGCCCACGGTCGGGAAAGCGGGCCTGGAGCCAGCCCTGGAAGCGCACGGCCTCCTCGGCGATGTCCAGGGCCGCCAGGCAGGCGTTCCGAGCGTGGTCCGGGTCGTCCAGGGGCGCGTTCCAGTGGGCCATGACGGCGTCGCCCAGGTAGGTGTTGATCTCGCCCTGGTGCGCCAGGATGGGCGGGCAGGCCCGCTCGAAGAAGGCGTTGATCATCTCCAGCACCTCCTCGGGCTCCAGCCGCTCGGAGATGGTGGTGAAGCCCTTCATGTCCGTGAAGAGCACCGTGACCTCCCGCCGCACGCCGCCCAGCCCCAGGGCGTCCGGCTCCTCCAGCAGCACCCCGAGGACCCGCTCGCTGACGTAGCGGCTGAAGAGCCCGCTCAGGAAGCTGCGCTTGCGCTGCTCGTCGGCGTAGCGCACCACGGCCGCCCCGCCGAAGACCCCGAGCCCGACCAGGGCCGCCGAGGCCGCGGGGAGCAGCACCCCGGACGTCGCCCAGGCCAGGAGCCCCACCAGGGGCCAGGCGGCGGTGTGCAGACCCGCGGCGAGCAGGCCGCCGCGGGTCTGGCTGCGGAACAGCACCGCACCCAGCAGGCCCCCGGTGAGCAGGAAGAGCGCCAGGCGCTGCCCGGGCCCCAGGCGGACCAGGCGGGCCCCGCTGAGCAGGGTGGCGACCGCGTTGGCGTGCACCTCGACCCCGCGCATGCCCTGGTCTCGCGAGCCGGTGAAGGGGGTGACGAACCAGTCGCCGCTGCTGCCGAAGGTCGGGCCGATCAGGGCCACCGCACCCTGGAGGGCTGCCGCCTGGTCGGCGGACAGGGGCGCCGGGTCCAGGAGCCGGCCAAGGGAGAGGCTCGGCACCGTGCCCCCCGGGCCGGCGAAGACCAGCTCCACGGACGCCTCGGGGCCGACGGTCCGACCGCCCAGGGTCCAGGGGCCGCCGTCCTCCGCCAGTCCGTGGTGCTGGAGCGCCAACGCCAGCGCAAAGGACAGGCCAGGCCGGTCCCGGACGTCGAACACGACCGGTCGGAAGCGCCGGACCACCTGGTCCCCATCCAGGGGCAGATCGGTCAGGGCGAGCTGTGCCAGGGGCTGCTGGAGCACCGCGCGGTACGCCTCGTGGGGCAGCTGGTGCACCACCGCGCCGTCGGTCCGGACCTCGTGGCTCGCCGCCAGCACGATGCCACCCCCATGGAGGGCGGCCCTCAGCGGGGCGTCGAGGGTCCGGCTGACCCCGAGCTCTCCCAGGCCGTTGCGGGCAAACCAGCCCTCGGCGCTCTCCTCGAGCAGGAAGTCGATGCCCACGGCGGTGGCGCCTTGGACCTGGAGGCGGGTGATGGCCGCCGCGAAGTGCGGACCCCAGAAGGTGAAGGGGTCCCGGACCTCGGCCAGGGTCGCGTCGTCCACGGCGATGACCACCACGGGCGCCTCGGGGGCTCTCGGACCGGCGAGGCGGAACCAGGCGGTCTCGAGGCGGTGGTCCAGGGCCTGGACGAACCCGCCCGTGCGCAGCCCGGCCTCGACCAGCCCGCCGCACACCCCCGCCAGGAGCAGGACCCACACCGGCCAGGGCCAGGACCTCACCAGGCGCCGCCGGAGGCGATGAAGGCGGCCCAGGTCTCCGGGCGCGCCTCGCCCGCGGCGCGGTTCTCTGCGAGCAGGGCGAGCTGGGCCTCGCGCAGCGCCTCGGGCGCAGACCGGCCCCGCAGGCCGTCGTAGAGGTGGGCCATGAGCGCAGCGGTGGCCCGGTCGTCGACAGGCCAGAGGCTCATGACGGTGGTGCCAGCCCCGGTCAGGGTGAAGGCCCGGCGCAGGCCGAGCACCCCCTCGCCCGCCTCCAGGGTGCCCAGGGCCGTGTCGCAGGCCGAGAGCACCACCAGCTCGGTGCCGGCGAGGTCCAGGGACGCGATCTCCTCGGCGGTCCACACGCCGTCGGCGCCGTCGAGGCCGCCGTCGTTGGCCCCGGCCAGGGCGAGACCGCTCAGCAGCATCGGGTTGAGCCCCAGCACCGCGTCGTCCTGGCCTGCGGAGACCAGGGCGCTGCGGCACTGCTCGCCGGCGAAGAAGCCGTGGGTGGCCAGGTGCACCACCCGCTTGCCCGCCGCCTCCCGAGCGACCCGTGCCTCGGTCGCCTCGTGGCCCGACAGGACCACGGCGCCCCGCCGGAGCCGACGGCTCACGGCCTGGGCCTCGTCGGCCGTCGCCGGCAGGGGCGCCAGCTCCGCCAGGCAGGCCGCCGCCCGGGTCTCGGCGGGCGCAGCGCCTGCGGAGGCGACACCGCCTGCGTCGTAGGCCACCCCGCCGACCACCAGGGCCCCCTTGCCAGCCGGCGCCGAGGCCCCCGTGGCGAGCAGATCCTGGGCGGTCTCCAGGTAGTGCAGCTGGCGGTCCTCCAGCAGGTAGCGCCCGTCCCGGGGCAGGGCCCCGAAGGGCACGGTCGCGACCGCGCCGTCGGGCACGAGGAGCACCGGATCCGCCGGGCCCACCGCCGCCACCAGCGGATCCCACAGCAGGGTGCGCACGGTCTCGCCGGCCTTGTCCGAGCGCGAGGTGAGCGCAGCGCTGGCCAGCAGTCCCCGGTGTCGCGTGATCGCGGCCTCGACGGGGGCGGCCGGACCCAGGGGGATCCGGTGGACCTTGCCGCAGTCGCCTTGCCGGAGCACGAAGGCGACCAGGTGGGCTTCGTCGTGCAGGGTGCCCGGTCCGAGGATCGCCCGGTCGTAGCGCAGCACGTCCACCAGGGCGCCGCCGGAGGGCAGGGCCTCACACACGGCCTCGACCGACGCCTCGAGCACCGCCAGCCCCTCGCCCACCTCGGCGCTGGCTTCGGCGAGGGCGCGCTCCAGCCCCTCCTTCTGCCGGGTCAGGGCCACCAGGTCCTCACCCTCGCCCGCCCAGGTCCGCCTCGCCAGCTCCTCGCGGACGACCGCAAGCTCGGCCAGCTGCGCCTGGAGCTCCGGCTCCGCCACGTCCCGCAGGCCCGCCTGCTGGGCCACCAGCGAGCGCGTCGCCAGCCCCTTCCAACGCAGCACGCGACCGTAGGCCGTGATCGTGTCCTCGGACCGATCGTGCAGCGAGAGGTACAGGTCCAGGCTCTGGCGCTGGCTGCGCACCAGCGCCAGCCGCGCCCGCTCGCTGCCCCGCGCGAGCACCGGGGCCAGGGTGGCCTCGCTGGCCGCGAGGGTGCGCGCGACCAGCCCCCGGGCCCGGTCCAGCTCGCCCTGGGCCGCCAAGGCCTGGGCCAGCCGGTGCTCGATCCAGACCCGGGTCGGCTCTCCGGGTGCGCTCCGCGTCTCGGCTTCGGCGAGCGCTCGCTCCAGCAGGGTCACCGCCTCCGGCACCCGGTGCTCGGCGAAGGCGACCCCGGCCTGCAGCACCCGCACGCGCGTGGCCATGTCCGTGCCCCCCAGCCCGGCCTCCTCCCAGATCGCCTGGGCCCGCGCATAGCCCGCGCTCGCCGCGGCCAGGTCCCCCTGTCGCTGGGCGATCATGGCGAGCTGGACGTGGGAGTGGCCGACATCCGGGTGGCCGGTCCCGAGAGTCTGCTCTCGGATCGCCAGGGAGCGCGAGGCCGCGGCGTGGGCCCCCGCGAGGTCCCCTTGCCAGCCCGCCAGGTCCGCGAGCTTGTCGAGGGTGGTGGCGATGCCGGGGTGCACCGGCCCGAAGGCCCGCTCCTTGCGGGCGAGGCTCTCGCGGTAGAGCCGCTTGGCCTCCACGGCGTCCCCCTGCTCGTGGAGCAGGATGCCCAGGTTGTGCAGGACCTGGGCCGGCTCCGGGTGGTCCGGACCGTAGGCGGCCTCCTCGATGGCCAGGGCCTGCTCGTAGTGCGCCCGGGCCTCGACGTAGCGACCCTGCTCGCTCAGGCCGTAGGCGAGGTTGTTCAGCACCCCCGTGGTGTCGACGTGGCCGGCGCCGAGGGCATCCTCCAGGACCGTGCGGGCGCGCCCGAGCACCGCGAGGGCCTCGGCGTTCCGGCCCTCCGCCAGCAGCAGGGCCCCCCAGGCGTTGAGGGCGTCGCCCACCGAGGGGCTGGCGGGGCCCCAGGACGCCTCGGCCACCGCCACGGAGCGGGCCAGGGCAGCGCTCGCGGCGTCGTGCTCCCCGAGGGCCAGGAGCACGGCGCCCTGGGCGGTCAGGAAGGCCCCGAGCTCCGGGTGCTCGGCGCCGTGGGTCGCCTCGAACAGCTGGACCGCCCGCTCGATGCTGGGACGGGCCGCCCGTGGGTCCCCCAGCGCCAGGTCCAGGGACG
>CAYFPX010000130.1:0-22569 GCA_964344945.1 uncultured Enterobacterales bacterium | reverse complement strand
GGCTCCGCCTCTGCGGGGGACGCCTCCTCCGCCTCGGCGGGGGGCTCCTCGGCGGGGGGCTCCTCGACAGGCGCGGCCGGTGCGGGCTCTTCGGCGGGGGCCGCAGGCGTGGGCTCGGTCGTGCCGGCGTCGCCGGTCTCACTCCCGGATCCTCCGGCGTCGGGCTCGGCGCCCCCGGCGCCCTCGTCCGGCGCGCCGGTCCCCTCGCCCTCGGACGGGGGCTCGGCCACCGGGGCCGCCGGGCCGGGCGCGGCCGCTTCCTCGGCGGCCTCCTCCTCGGCCTTGCGGGCTTCTTCCTCGGCGATCAGGCGCTCGCGGTCTTCCTTGGCCTTGCGGTCGGCGTCGGCCTTCTTGCGGCGCTCTTCGAGGCGCTTGACCTTCTTCTGCTCCTTCTTGGTGGCCTTGATGTAGCCCTCGATGGTCTCGGGATCGCCGCCTCCGCTGTCGATGTAGGCCTGGTAGGCGTCGACGGCGCCGTCGTAGTCCTTGACGTAGTCGCCCAGCAGGATGCCGAGGTTCAGGTAGGGACCGGGATCCTCCGGCGCGAGGCGCAGGGTCTCCTCGTACATCTTCTGGGCGTCTTCGAAGCGCCCGACGCCCCGGTAGGCGACGCCCAGGTTCAGGGTGATGCTGGCGTCGAGCTGGGCGAGACCACGGGCTCGCTCGAGCAGCGGCACGGCGTCGGAGAAGTTCCGGTTGTCCGTGTAGCGCTTCGACAGGTACATGAGCGCGGCGACGTTGTCCGGGTCGAGCTTCAGGGCCTCCTGGTACTTGACCTGGGCGTCGTACTCGTAGCCCTGGAGGGCCAGCACGCGGCCGAGGTTGGTCTGGATGTCCGCGTGCTGGGCCGCGCCCGGCACGTCTCGGACGGCCTTGTCCAGGATGAATTCGGCGAGGGGCAGCTCGCCCTTGTCGATGTAGATGACGCCCAGGACGTTGTAGAGATCGGCGTGGTTGGCGTTGAGGCGCAGGCCTTCCTTGGCCGCCTGCTCGGCTTCGTCCAGCCGGTCCAGCTCTCTCAGGACCGAGGCCTGGGCCACCCGGAGGTCCATGTTGTCCTCGTCGGAGCGCAGCCCGGCGCGGAAGCTGGTGAGCGCCCGATCGTGCTCTCCGGACGCGAGGCTGAGCAGGCCCATCTGGAGCCAGGCATCGCCCAGGGTCGGATCGATGTCCGTGGCGCGGAGCCAGGCCTGGCGGGCGCGAGACTCCTCGCTGAGGATCTGGTGGGCGACGCCCTTGTTGTACCAGGCCCAGGCCTGCTCGGGATCGAGGGCCGAGGCCTCGTCGAGCAGGGTCAGCGCCTTGCGAGCCTCGGCGGTGGTCTTGCTGTTCAGCTTGCTGACCGCCAGGTTGATCTTCTCGACGGCCTGCTCTGCCGGCGTGCCGGTCGCGGCGGGCTCGGCGGCCGCGGGCTCGGCCGCGGCGGGCTCGGAGGCGGGCTCGCCGGACCAGGGCTGGTCGCCGGACTGCGCCAGCGAAGGGGGCAGCGCCAGCAGCGCGATGAGGTGCATCACGGCTCACCTCCGTCCTGGGGGACGACCTTGGCGCCGACGTCGGGCAGCACGACCGGGTCGACCCCGCCCTGCACCTCGGGCTTCTCGAGGGGGTACTCGCTCGGGCTGATGTCGTTGAGCATCGCCACGGTCTTGTCGATCCACTCGGAGCTGCGCTTCTCGTCCTTGGACTTCTGCAGGTTGGCCTCCAGGCGGGCGATGGCCTTGACCTGGACGGGCTCCGCGAAGCTGTCGATCTGCTCCCGGTAGATGTCCACCAGCTCCCAGTCCCAGTCCTCGGGGATGGGCCAGTTGTAGAGGTACTCGGCGTGATCCCAGTAGGTCGCGCCCTGGACGAACAGGGCGGCCGAGGTGTACTCGAAGTCCTGGTAGGTGGTGATGAGGTCGATGGCCTGCTGCTCGATGGCCTTGATCTCGGTGGAGAGCGTGTCCAGCAGGGTGGTGACCGTCTCCGGGTCCTCGAGCTTCTTGGGAGAGGGGTAGCCCTCGGCGGCGAAGGTCTCGTACCGGGCCCACAGATCCCGGAAGGCGATGCCCGCCGCCAGGTTCCGCGCCTTGGGTCCGATCGGTCCCTGGGCCGCCAGGTCCGCGTAGGTCTGGAGGAAGTCGTCCCAGGCCTTGTCGGTGGCCTTGGCCCGGCCCCGCTCCTCGGTCCGCTCGGCCAGGAAGTACTTGGCCTCGAGGGTGTGGTCGGGGTTGATGCCGCCGAACTTCTGGAGATAGCGCTTGTAGCTGGCCTCGGCCTGGCTCTTGCCGATCTCCTTCCACTGCTTGGTGGACATCCAGTAGACGTACTCGACGTCGTCGCGGTCCGGGTACTTGGCGACGTACCTCTCGTAGCCCTTGGCGGAGCCCTCGTAGTCGCCGATGCCGGAGCGCAGGAAGCTCGCGGTGAACAAGGCGTCCGGGGCGTCGACGTAGTCCGGGAAGTACCGCGCGAGGTCCTCGTAGTACTTGATGGCCGTCTCCAGATCGAGGACCTGGGAGTAGTTGTCGGCGATCCGGTAGTAGAGGCCCTTGGAGCGCTCGTCCTTGGGGTACTCGGCCAGGTACTTCTCGAACAGCTCCAGCGCCTTGGCCTTGCCCCCGATGATGTCGTAGCTGTTGGCGGCGTTGTACAGGGCGAGGTTGCGGTTGTCGCTGTCCGGGAACTCCGCCATGAAGTCCATGAAGGCTTCGGCGGCCGCTGCCCGGTCTCCCTGCTCGACCAGGCTCAGGGCGAGCTTGAAGGCGGACTGCTCCTCGAGGGTGCCGTAGATCTCCTGAGAGGAGTCAGCGACGTCCTGGCTCTCGCCGAGCTGCATGCGCCGGAACTGGCTGGTGAGCTCGCGGATCTTCGCGTAGTCGCCCTCGGCCTGGTAGGTGCCCACCAGCTCGTTGGCGGCCCAGGCGCCCTCGTCCTTGTGCGGGAAGCGATCGATGACGTCTTCCAGACGCGGGCGGGCTTCCTCGTAGCGGCCGAAGTTCACCAGGATCAGGGCCGGGATGTAGTAGAGCTGGGCCCGGGCTTCGTCGAGGGCCGGGGCAAAGCCCGGGTCCTCGAACCGCTCGCCCTTGACCAGGTCCATGGCCGCGATCATGGCCTCGTGCTCGGGGGTGAGCAGGTAGACCTCGCGCTCGCCGCCGTCCTTGGTGGGGACCTTCTTCTCCAGGACGGCGCCGGGGGGGCGCTCCTCGTAGCCGCCGTAGGTGTCGACCACGACCTGGCGCCACACCTGCACCAGCATCCACTGGGAGCCTTCCTTGTAGGGGTGGCCCTCGGCGCCGATCAGCCGCTCGTACTCCCGCCGCGCTTCCTCGTAGCGCTGGGCGTTGTAGAGGGTGTCCGCCAGGTACCACTGGATCTCGTAGTAGTCGTTGGCGAAGGGGAACCGGGACAGGTACTCGCGGTACTTGTCGGCCGCGGCCTCGAAGTCCTCGCGGGTCTGGGTCTCCTGGGCGCGGATGTGGTACTCGATGGCGACGTCGGCCAGCGACTGCTCGATGAAGCGCTCGGCGACGGCCAGGGCGTCCGGGTCGTTCCGGTTGGCCTGCCACCAGGCGCTGTCCGGGTTGTAGCGCTCGGTCAGCACGGTGCGGGCGCGACCGGCGGCCTCGAGGTCCGGGATGGCCTTGCTCTCGTGGAGCTGGGCGACCTTGAGCTGGAGGGTGGGGTTGTCCGGGTCCAGGGGCCAGCGGTCCTGGTAGTACTCCAGGGCTTCGATGGCGTCCTCGAAGCGGGCCTGCTGCTCGAGCACCTCGGCCAGGGCACGGAAGACGTCGTCTTCGTACTCCCGAGCGCCCACCTGGGTGAACCAGGCTTCGGCGACCTGGACCGGCGTGCGCCCGTCGAAGTCGGCGTCGGCCAGGTCCGAGAAGGAGAAGGCCATGTACTTGACGGCCTCGGGCCGCAGGTCCGAGGTCTTGCCGGACTGCAGGTAGACCTCTTCGCTCCAGTCGAGCAGGTCCGTGAAGAGCTGCAGCGCCTGGTCGTACTCGGAGAGCTTGTAGTAGGACCAGGCGAGCTTGTAGACGCCCTTGTCGTAGAGCTCGTGGTCCTCGCCCGCGGCCACGACCTTCTCGTAGTACGGGATGGCCAGCTCGAGATCGACGTTGTCGAAGTGGTACTCCCCCAGGTGCATGGCGCCGTGCACGGCGGGCCGGCTGTCCGGGTGCTTGTCGACCAGCTCCTGGAAGGCCTCCTTGGCACGGTCCAGGTCGGCCTGCTCGCTCAGCGGATCGAAGTAGCAGTAGCCGAGCATGTACCAGGCGGCGCCGGTGTACTCGTACTCCGGGTGATCCGCGAGGATGCGCTCGTAGAGCACCATCGCCTTGGCGTAGTCGATGAGCGGCTCTTCGAGCTCCATGAGCTCCATCGGGTCCTCGATGGTCTCCTCGAGGGCCGCGAACTCGTCGGCGGCGATGAGCCAGTCTTCCTTGGCGACCTCGGTGTAGAGGTCGGCGAGGCGGAACATGACGTGGGGGGAGTACTCGGCGTCCGGGTACTTGGCGAGGAAGTCCTCGAAGCGCCGGATGGCCATGCCGCGCAGCTGGACCTCGCTCTCCTCGAGCTCGGTCTGCATGGCCTGGTAGCCCTCGTTGATCCGAGCGCGCTCCTCGGCCTCCCGGCTGTCGACGATGGCGCGGACGTCCTGGGTGAACTCCCGGGCGCGCTCCTCGAAGCGCTCGTTGACGGCCTTCCAGGCGTCGTGCTCGTCGGCGTCGTACCCGCTGACGCGCTCGGTCCCGACCAGGCCGCTGCCGGCGGCGGGGCTGGTGTCCTGGGCGAGGGCCGGCCCGTCGACGAGGGCGAGGGGCAGCAGGGCCAGCAGCAGGGTGAGGCGGGGGGTGCGCATCACTCCTCCAGGCCCTGGCGGATGCGGGCGAAGTTCTCGCTGAGCTCCAACAGGAGCTCCTGGCGCTCCTCGATGACGCGGTCGCGCTCGGCCGAGACGGAGGACTTGCGCACCCAGTAGACGTCGACGATGCCCATGTCCGCGCCCATCACCGAGTCTCCGAAGACACCGGCCAGCCAGGAGAAGCCGGCCTGTGTGATGTCAGACGTCAGATCGCGGGCGGCGTTCAGGGAACCTTCCAGATCGACCGCCAGGACGTCGACTTCGCCGCTCTCCTGTTCGAGGCGCTTGCGCACCGTGCCGAGCTCCTTGCGCTCGAGGGAGGTCATCGCCATGCCGGCGTGCCCGATCAGCCCATCGAGCTCGTCGATCCGCTGCCACATGTCGTCGATGCGGGCCAGGGTCGGATCGTCGCCCTCGACCTTGCGGCGGTAGGCGCTGTAGCCCTCGCGAAGCCGCTCGAACTCCGCCGCCACGTCGGACTGGTTGGTCTCGGCCTCGCGGGTGAGCTGCTGCTCCAGGGGGTACATGATGCCCCGCCGGGTGGCGTCGGACTGGACCTCCTGGAGGTCCCTGCCCAGGGCCTCGAGCTGGTCGATGAGCGACCGGGCGTCTGCCTTGACCTGGAGCTTCTCCACCTCGGTGAGCTCCGCCTCGTCGCTGTCCACGAACTCGATGACGCCGTGGGCCTGGGCCTGGAGGTCCCGGACCAGCTGCTCGAGGCGGAAGGCCCGCTGCTGCACCGCGAGGACCTGCTCTTCGTAGACCGCGAGCTTGTCGTCCTTGAGGGCCTCTCCGTCCTGCTCGCTGACCACGCCGTCCCGCAGGTTCTCGCGCCGGTCCTGGAGGCTGCGCACCTCGGGGCGGTACTGGGAGGGCAGGTTGGCCAGCAGCCAGGCTTCCTCGGACTCGAGCAGGTCCTGCTTCACCCGCAGGGACTCGTTGTTCGCCAGGCGAAGCTCCCGGCGGTCCTGCTGGAAGGACCCGAGTGCGCCCGACCCGAGGTCCAGGGCCTGCTGGATCTCGATGATCAGCTGCTGGGCTTCTTCCAGATCGGCCATCTGCTGCTCGAGGTCCCGGTAGACGTCGAGGCTGCGGCCGACGTCTTCCTTGGAGACCAGGAGCTCGAGGGCGTACCGGGGCACGTTGCCCTCGTCGAAGGTCCCGGCCTCCATCTCCTCGAGGCGCCCGAACCAGTCGACGTCTCCGGCCTCGGCCAGATCCTCGATGGTGTCGGCGATCGGGGTGTACTCCTCGACGATGGCCTCGTACCGGTTGAGGGCGGCCTCGTACTCCTCCAGCTTGCGGTGCAGGTGGCCCTGGACGAGCTTGAGCTGCGCCGTGTAGCGGTGCTCCGGGTAGGCCAGCAGGAAGATCTCCACCGCCTCCAGGGCGGACTGGTAGTCCTCCTGCTTGATGAAGGTCCAGACCACCTCGTACAGCGCGTCGTCGAAGTGGGCGGAGTCTCGGCCGATGCGCTGGTAGAAGGTGCTGGATCGCGCGAAGTCGCCGGTCTCGTAGTAGAGGCGCCCGAGGGCCAGCTGGGCCAGGTCGACGACCGCCCGGTCCTCGGCGCTGGAGATGCTGATCTCGCAGGCCTTCTCGAACTCGGGGATGGCGTCGGTGTAGCTGCCCTCGACCACCAGCACCGTGCCGTAGAAGTAGCGGGCCTTGGCGTACCAGCCGCTGTCGGGCGCGATCTCGCTGAAGAGCGACTTGGCCCGGGCGTTGTCGCCCTGGAGGTAGAAGGACTTCGCCAGCGTGTACTTGATGTTGTCGGTGGGCTCGACCCGCCCGGTCAGGATCCAGGTGTTGTAGAGCGAGTAGAAGGCATCGGCCTCGCCGATCAGGCTGAACAGCTCGAGCTGGCGACGGACGGCGTCGGCGAAGAAGACGTGGGTCGGGCCGGCGTCGATGAGGGCGCCGTAGACCTCTTCCGCGAGCACCAGGTTGCCCATCTCGAAGAGGCACTCCGCCAGGTACCAGCTGGCGTCTGCGGCCAGCCCCGGGTCCCGGAGGGAGCCGGACTCGACGAGGGTGAAGAACTCCCGCGCGGCGCGGTCGTAGTCGCCCACGAGGTAGGCGTAGACGGCGTCTTCGTAGCGTTCCTGGGCCTCCCGGTTGCCCATCAGGCCCCGGCGGGTGGTCAGGTCCTCGGAGATGGCGCGCACCGTGCCCTCGAGGTCTCCGATGCGCGCATCCAGTCGATCCAGGTCCTCGGCGGACCCGGGGCCGGCGGCCCAGGTGACCGCGGCGAGGCTCAGCAGTCCCAGCAGGTTCATCTACTCCTCGGCGGACTGGCGCACGGTCTTCAGCTCGTAGAACACCCGGGGTCCATCGGCGAAGGACCTCCCCAGGCCGGGCGGTTCGTCGAGGATGACGCGGAGGTTGGACACGTGGCCGTCCTCGGCGGCGAAGGCGTACGAGCTCTGGACCTTGAAGGTGTAGCCATCGACGTACTTGAAGACGCCGAAGCCGTTGCCCCGCACGACCGCCGTGACCGTGAGGTTGTGGTTGCCCGGGGGCCCCGCGCCGTCCCACAGCTTGAGCTCGCCTTCCTTGTCGAGCTCGCCGGAGGGGTCGGTGCGGCTGAAGATGGACTGGCCGTCCAGGTAGTAGCTGATGGACTCCAGGGAGTAGGCGCCACCCAGCTCGTTGAAGTGCCACACCACGGCGCGCGAGCCGCTGGTGGAGCCCTGGATGACGATCTCCTTGAGGAGCTGCAGGGTGGCCTTGGCCCGAAAGACCCGCTCCTTGAGGGCGTTGGTGTCTTCCTCGACGGTGAGTAGCTGGCGGTTGAAGTCCGGGTCGTTGGACTCGGGCTCCGCAGCTTCACCGGACTCCTCGGGGGTCGCTTCCGCGGGTTCCTCGACGGAATCCTGGGCGTCCGCGTCGGCCAGGAGCGCCAGCGGCGCCCCCACCAGCAGCAGCAGTCCCCAGCCCCATGTGGCACGTCCGATCATGGAATTCGCTCCATCTCCTGGCTCGGCGCAGAGGTCTCCCCACCGAGCGGCGCAGGCGCCTTGTATACCAAGTGAGGGCCCATCACGGCACCCCGGCGGCGGCCGCGTCCCCGCCGGCGGACCCGCCGTCGAGCTCACAGAGTGCACCGCAGAACCGATCCGCGACCTTGCGAGCGCGGGCGATCGAGCCCGGCAGCTCGTTGACCAGGTAGGCGAAGGCGTAGAGCTCCCCGTCGGCGGCCTCGACCGTGCCGGCGAGGCAGTGCACGCCGTCCAGGGTGCCGGTCTTGCCGCGGACCCGATCCACCTCGTCGTCCTCGGTGAAGCGGGCCCACAGCGTGCCGTCGCGGCCCCCGATGGCCAACGACGCCATGAATTCGTGACCGACCCGGGGATCTCCCGCCATGTCCGCCAGGACCGCGGTGAGGTGCGTGGGGCGCAGGCGAGCCGTCCGGGTCAGACCGGAGCCGTTGACCAGCTTGAACTCCTCCCGGGGGATGCCCAGGGACACCAGGTAGTCCTCGAGCACGGCCAGCCCGCCAGCGGTCGAGCCCTGCTCGCCGGTCACCTCGGCGCCCATGGTCTTGAGGACCTGCTCCGCGATGAAATTCGAGGAGTACTTGTTCATGTCCATCAGAATCGCTGCCAGGGGGGGGGACTTGAGGGAGAGCAGCTCCAGGCTGCCTTCCGGGACCTCGCCGTCGACGAAGCTCCCGCCCACCGCGATGCCCTGCGACCGGAGCTGGCTGGCGAAGGCGGCCGTGAAGTAGGCGGTCGGGTCGGGGACGGTGCGGTAGTAGCGCACGGCCCTGGCCGACAGCGGCACCGAGCCGGTCAGCACCAGGACCATGGAACGACCGGTGACCTCGCGCTCCAGCTTGACGGTCCGCCGGCCGCTGGACCTGGTGGTGACCCGGTTGTCGATCTGGACGACGCCCGGAGCCTCGGTCTCGAGCACGACCGAGGCCGGGTCCCCGGCCTCCGGACCCGGCCGCACGACCACCGCCACCGTGTCGAAATTCAGCGCGAGCGCGCCCACGTGCGCGAAGTACGAGGGCCCCCGGGCGACGTCCCGCGGCTTGTCCCAGCCCGCGGTGGCCCACGCGCGATCGAGGAAGGTGTCGTCGAAGATCACGTCGCCTTCGATCCGGGAGACGCCGTTGAGGCGCAGGTCGTAGACCAGCTTCCAGAGCTTCTCGATCACCAGGGTCGGGTCGCCGCCGCCCTGGACGTAGAGGTTGCCGTCGAGCACGCCGTCGGGCCGGAGCTCGCCGTCGGTGAGGACGCGGGTGGTGAACCGGTAGCTGGGGCCCAGGGTCCTCAGCGCACCGGCGGCCGTGACGATCTTCATGGTGGAGGCTGGGACCATGCCGCGATCCGCCTGGTAGCCGTAGACCTCCTCGCCGGTGCGCAGGGACACGACCTGCAGGGCGACGTCGGCGTCCTGGAAGAGGCGATCGTCGGTCAGGGGACCGAGCAGGGGGTCGAGGCTCGGGGCCGGGGCCGGGCGCACGGGCAGCGGCTCGCGCTCGGCGTCGACCTGGACCTCGACGCCGGAGGCCGGTGGCTCCACGGCGGTGTCGGCCGGCGGCGCGTCGGCGGCCTGGAGCGGCGCGGCCAGGGCGGCCATGGTCAGGAGCGCCAGTCCGATCAGCCACCGCTTCATGAGACCTCCAGCTCGCGCTCGTCCTCCCGCCCACAGGGCAGGACACCGGGCGTCATTGCCATCTTGCGGCCAGGTGTGCTCGTCTGTGTCGGCAGGACCGTGCCGGACCTGTAAAGGTTCGTCACAGTGAGGCCGTGTCCCTGGCCTCCCCGGGGCCACCACGGCGCGTGGCGCTGCGGTCGGATCGCCAGTCCGTCGATCGCTTCGAGCCCAGGTCTTGTCGTGTCAACACCCACGTCGACTATCGTAGCCCACCTCACGGGAGATCCATGCCGCTGATCCTGGTGGCCGCCCTGGCCAGCCCCCCCGCGGACGCCGCCGTGCCGGACCCCGCCGGCTACACCCCGCCCAGCGCCGCGCTCGCGGGAGAAGACGGCGCCGGCGCCACCTGGGTCAACCCGGCCAACCTCGGCTACGACCCCGACGCCGGACTCGCGCTCTACTACCGGCAGGGACTGGATCGCTCCGGCCAGCAATTCGTGCTGTCCACCGCCGCCGGTGGCCTGGGGCTGTCGCTCCACCACCGTCGGCCGAGCGGCGAACCGGCCTGGTGGGCCCTACGAGGAGCGCTGGCACTCCAGCTCCCCGAGAACCTGCGCGCCGGGATCGCAGCGTCGTGGAACCTACCGGGCGGGGAGTCGCCCGCTTTCCTGAGCTGGGACGTGGGCCTCAGTGCCCGTCCCCTGCCCTGGCTGGGGCTGGCGGCGGTGGGCCGCAACCTGGGCAGCCCGTCCCCGGACCTCGCCGCCTACGGCACCTACGGCCTGGGCGCGGTGGTGCGACCCCGCGGAGACCTGGTGATGCTCGGCCTCGAGTACCAGGCCGTCGACCCATCGATCGAAGGGCTGGACGAGCGGCGCACCCTGCGCAGCACGTTGCGCATCCACCCGCGAGACGGCCTGGTCGTGCACGGCCAGGCGGACTGGAACCTCGATCTCGACGACGGCCTCGACGGCCTGCAGCTGGGGCTCGGCCTGGAGGTCTTCCTGGGCAGCTCGAGCATCGGTGGGTTCGCCGGGGACAGCCTGTCGTCGGCCTCGGCCTGGCTGGCGACCAGCGACGCCGAGGAGTGGCTCTTCAGCCCCCGCAAGCAGGTCCCGGTGGTGGACCTCACCGAGCCACACCCCTACCAGGCCAGCGAAGGCCTGCTCGCGGCGCCGACCGAGACCTACCTCCAGCTGCTCGATCGACTGGACAAGGCCGCCGAGGACCGCAGCGTGAAGGGCGTGGTGGTGGAGCTGGGGCCGACGCCCTTCTCCCTGGCCCAGGTCCAGGAGCTGCGCGCGGCCATCGAGCGCGTGCGGGCTGGAGGCCGCCCGGTGGTGGCCTACATGGGCGCTGGCGCCGGCAACGCGGCGTACATGATCGCGGCGGGCACGGACCGGATCTACCTGCACCCGGCTGGCGAGCTGGACCTGGTCGGCCTGAGCGCCGAGGTGCAGTACCTCAAGGGCGCGATGGACCTGGTCGGCGTGGAGCAGGAGTTCGCCTGGCGCGGCGAGTACAAGTCGGCCACCGAGTCGAACACCCGCACCGAGCCCTCGGCCCCCGCACGGGAGCAGATGGAGGCCCTGCTCGACGACCTCTACGAGAACCTGCTCGCGGACACCAGCCGCGGGCGGCGCTTCACCCCCGAAGAGCTCGGCGAGTTCGTCGATGGGGGCCCCTACACCGCGGCCGAGGCCCTGGACCTGGGGCTCGTGGACGCGCTGATCTACCCGGACCAGCTCGAAGACTCCGTCGATGGCCTCTTCGCCAGTGGGTTCGATCTGGCGGAGGACTACGGCCTGTTCCCGGACACCCCCGGGTGGGACAGCCCACACGAGCTCGCGGTGGTGTACGTGACCGGCGCGATCGTGAGCGGGGAGTCCTCGACGGGTGGCCTGATCCAGGGCGCCTCCACCGGCTCGGACACCGTGGTGCGACAGCTGCGCGAAGCCGCGCGGGACCGGCGCGTCCGCGCCGTGGTCCTCCGGGTGGACTCCCCTGGCGGCTCGGCCTTCGCCTCCGACGAGATCCTCCGTGCGGTCGAGCTGGTCCAGCGCGAGGGCAAGCCCGTGGTGGTGAGCATGGGCGGCACAGCGGCCTCTGGCGGGTACTACGTGGCCTGTGGCGCCGACCTGATCTTCGCCGAGCCGACCACGGTGACGGGCTCGATCGGCGTCTACGGCGGCAAGATGAATTTCGCCGACGCCTACGACACCCTCGGCATCACCCACCACAGCTACACCCGCGGGCGCAACGCCGGCATGTTCACGAGCAGCCGGCCCTTCGACCCGGTGGAGTACGCCGCCCTGGACCGGATGATCGGGGAGACCTACCGCCAGTTCAAGGCGCGGGTCGCCGAAGGACGCGGCCTGACCGAAGAAGAGGTGGAGGCCGTGGCTCGGGGCCGGGTGTGGTCCGGCCAGGCCGCCCAGGACGTGGGCCTGGTCGACGAGCTCGGAGGCTTCCAGGACGCCCTCTTCGCGGCCCGGGAGATGGCTGGCCTGGGCCCGGACGACGAGGTCACGCTGATCAGCTACGGCGGCGGGGGCGGCCTGAACGGGGTGTATCTGCCCCAGGCCATCCGCACGGCGCTGGACCCGGGCGTGGCGCTGCCCGAGGAGCTCCGCGAGGCCGCGGGCTACCTGCCCCTGGTCGACGAGCGGCTGCTCATGCTGCAGCCCTGGCAGCTCGAGGTGAAGTGATGGGAGACCCGGCGCCGCGGCTGCTGGTCGTGGACGACGACCGGGCCGTCCGCCACAGCCTGGAGATCAACCTCCGCAAGAGCGGGCACGACGTCACCCTGGCGAGCTCGGCGGAGGAGGCCCTGGCGGCCCTCGATGCCCGCCCGATGGACCTGGTCATCACCGACGTGGCGATGCCTGGCCACACGGGCATGGAGCTGCTGGCCCGGGTGAAGGACCAGTGGCCCGAGGTCCGCGTGGTGGTGATGACGGGCTACGGCTCGGTCAAGGACGCGGTGCAGGCGATGAAGATCGGCGCCGACGACTACATCATCAAGCCGGTGTCCAAGGACGAGCTGCTCCTGATCGTCCAGCGGGCGCTCGACGAGAAGGCCCTGCTCGCCGAGCTGGTCCACCTGCGCCAGGAGGTCTCCGACAAGTACGGCTTCGAGAAGATCATCGGGGCCACCCCGGCGATGGTCGAGGTCTACGAGCTCATCGCGGCCGTGGCGGACACCAACGCCCGGGTGCTGATCCAGGGACCGACCGGGACCGGCAAGGAGCTCATCGCCCACGCCCTGCACTACCGGAGCCCCCGGCAGGCGTCGGCCTTCGTGCGGGTGAACTGCGCGGCGCTGCCCGAGGCCCTGCTGGAGAGCGAGCTCTTCGGCCACGAGAAGGGCGCCTTCACCAGCGCCGTGCGCCAGCACCGGGGCAAGTTCGAGCAGGCCCACGGGGGCACGCTCTTCCTCGACGAGATCGGGGAGATCACCCCGGCCACCCAGGTGAAGCTGCTGCGGGTGCTCGAGTCCGGGGAATTCCAGAGGGTCGGCGGACAGGAGACCCTGCGGGTGGACGTCCGGGTGATCGCGGCGACCAACCGGGAGCTGCGACAGGAGGTGGCCGAGGGCAACTTTCGGGAGGACCTGTTCTACCGCCTCAACGTCTTCACCATCCAGGTCCCGCCGCTGAAGGACCGGCGCGACGACATCCCGCTGCTCGTGGACCACTTCCTGGCCCACTACTGCCAGGAATTCGGCCGGCCGGTGCCCAAGGTGTCGATGGCCACGATGGAGCGGCTGACCCAGTACGGCTGGCCGGGCAACGTGCGGGAGCTCCAGCACGTGATCGAGCGCGCGGTCATCCTGACCCGGGGCGAGGAGCTCACCGGGGTCAAGCTCACGGAGGCACCCTCGCTCGACCGGCCCGACGAGGCGATCCTCCCAGAGGGCATGACCGTGCAGGCGGCCCTGCGGGAGTACGAGCGGCGGGTGCTGATCCAGGCGCTCAAGGACGCCCAGGGGGTCCAGGCGAGGGCGGCCCGGCGACTCGGGATCTCCCGGTCCAACCTGAACTACCGAATGAAGCGGCTGGGGATCTCGGTCAGGGCGATCGAGTACGAGTGAGCCGGTCCATTGACAGGGTCGCCGCTCCCGTTAAACGCCGGGCGTTCCGCTGCCGATGCACCCCGGTCGAGCCTTGCCCCACTGCTGTGGAAGCTGATGCTGAAGCCGTCGACCGCACTGGTAGAACCCCTCCCCGAGACTGCTCGCTGAGGCGCGGAATGGTTTGACAGCGGAGAGTCCGGGCCAGGTAGCTCAGTTGGTAGAGCAGCGGATTGAAAATCCGCGTGTCGGCAGTTCGATTCTGTCCCTGGCCACCTCTCTCGCTGCCATCACCCTCACCGCCTGTGGCGGCTTGGGGGCCTTCGGCCCCTTCGAAGACGACTGCGAGGCCACCTGTCGCATCGCGGCCCGGGAGCTCGACGCCTGCCTGGACGACGTCGACTGGGCCGAGCTGGGGGCCACCGGCGAGCTCGACTGGCGCCAGCAGTGCCAGGAGGACTGGGAGGTCATGCGCCGGGACCTCAGCGAGCTCCAGCGGGATCAGGCCCTGGCGAGCTGCGCGGAGATGCGGGAGGTGGCCCGCACCGCGACCTGCGAGGAGCTCGAGGCCCTGTACCGGCCTTGAAGGAGGGGATAGCGGGACCCCTCCCCTCCCCTCCATGGAGCCGTGATGCGCGACCTCGTCCTGGCCATCGACCAGGGAACCACTGGCAGCACCGGTCTGCTGCTGGACAGGGACCTGCGGGTCCTGGCCACCCACAACGTGGAATTCCCGAACCACTACCCCCAGCCCGGCCACGTCGAGCACGACGTGGGCGAGATCTGGGCCTCGATCGAAGGGGCCGTGACGGGTGCCCTGGCCAAGGCCGGCGTGGACGCCGAGCGGCTGGCGGCCATCGGGATCACCAACCAGCGCGAGACCAGCGTGTTCTGGGACAAGGACACGGGGGCGCCCTTGCACCGGGCCCTGGTGTGGCAGGACAGGCGCACGGCGGACCGCTGTCAGCAGCTCGAGGACGACGGCCTGGAGGCGCGCTTCAAGCAGGGCACGGGCCTGGTGCTCGACCCGTACTTCTCGGGGACCAAGGCGGCCTGGGTCCTGGACAACGTCGCTGGGGCGCGGGAGCAGGCCGCGGCAGGGCAGGCCCTGTTCGGCACCATCGACAGCTGGCTGACCTGGCGCCTGTGCGGCGCGCACATCACCGATCCCTCCAACGCCAGCCGCACGCTCATGATGGACCTGGAGAGCCTGGACTGGGATCCGGAGCTGCTGGACATCCTGGGGGTGCCCCGGGCCTGCCTGCCCCGGATCGGCGACAGCTCAGAGGTCTACGGCGAGACCCGGGGCGTGGGCTTCCTGCCCGACGGGATCCCCGTGGCGGGCGTGATCGGCGACCAGCAAGGCGCGCTCTTCGGCCAGGCCTGCTTCGCCCAGGGCATGGCCAAGTGCACCTACGGCACCGGCGCCTTCGTGCTGCTGAACACCGGCGCGGACAAGGTCTACTCGGACAACGGCATGCTCACGACCGTGGCCTGGCGGGTCGGCGGCGACGTGAGCTACGCGCTGGAGGGCTCGGCCTTCATCGCTGGCGCGGCGGTCCAGTGGCTGCGCGACGGCCTGGGCATCCTCACCACGGCGGCCGAGATCGAAGGCCTGGCGGCGTCGGTGCCGGACAGCGGCGGCGTGACCTTCGTGCCGGCCCTGGCCGGGCTCGGGGCGCCCCACTGGCGCCCGGACGCCCGAGGGCTCTTGTCGGGTGTGACCGGCGGCACGACGAAGGCCCACGTGTGTCGGGCCGTGCTCGAGGGCATCGCCCTGCAGATCGGGGACATCCTGCGGGCGATGAGCGCGGACCTGGGCCGGCCGCTCACGGAGCTGCGGGTCGACGGCGGAGCCGCCCGAAACGACCTGCTCATGCAGTTCCAGGCCGACGTGCTCGGCACCCGCTGCGTCCGGCCGACCCAGCTGGAGACCACGGCCCTGGGCTCCGCCTTCCTGGCGGGCCTGGCGGTGGGGGTCTGGGAGAGCCCGGCCGCGGTCTCCGAGGCCTGGGCCCAGGACCGGGCCTTCGAGGCCTCCCTCACCCAGGACGACCTGGCGGCCACCCTGGCCCGCTGGCAGGCCGCGGTCGAGCGGGCTTGATCGCGCTCGCGCTGGGGGTCGGGCTGGCCTGGACCCAGGACTTCGACTGCAGCGACGGCCGCGAGGCCTGGCTGACCGAGCTGGTGAGTCGGGGCTCCCGGCGGGCCTACACCTGCCTGGCGGGGGACGGGACCGCCTCGGAGGTGTTGATCGCCCGGGCCGCGGAGGCCGAGGAGTCAGCCCGGCTCACCCGGGCCCTGGCGGTCTGGCGCCTCCAGCGGCTCGACCACGAGATCCCCGATCCCGAGGCCCGGGCCTATGGCCCCGCCGATCGGCGTCTGCTGCAAGACGGGGTGAAGGCCCACCGCGGTCGACGGTCGCCCGCGCCGGACCACCTGGAGGTGCTGGAGGGGCAGAGCTGGTACCAACCGGACGACCGCTACACCGACGCGCGACTCACGCCGGTGGACCGCCACAACCTGGCGGTGCTGACGGATCCCCCGGCTCCGCCGCCGCCCCGGGTCGAGGCCCCACCCCCACCGCCCACGGCGACGTCGCGGTGTGGGTGCGCCAGCACAGCGGGCACCGGGGGCTGGCTGTGGGGGGTCCTGGCTCTGGGGCTCAGTGGACGCCGACGCTGGCGTCCAGCTGGCCCATCAGCCAGTGGAGCACCACGAAGGGCTGCTCAGCCTCCTGGGGCGTGAAGCGGCACTCGAAGCGGACCGGGTGGGACTGGGTGATCGCGAAGCGCCGGGGCTGGGCGACGGCCAGCTGCCGCAGGGGGGGCAGGGTGAGCTCCGACTGCGGCGCGAGCTCGAGCACGACCCGCACCTTGAGCCAGTCGCAGCGCGCGATGCCCAGCTCACGACAGCGCAGGCGCACCTCGAGCAGCCGCCCCAGGTCCAGGGCCTCGACCGGGGCGGTGCCGTGCTGGGCCTGGGCGGCGTCGAGCAGGTTGCGGATCTGGGTG
The DNA here is from genome assembly GCA_964344945.1 of uncultured Enterobacterales bacterium. Classification (GTDB taxonomy): domain Bacteria; phylum Myxococcota_A; class UBA796; order UBA796; family CAJQPC01; genus CAYFPX01. Next base: position 6,023 of record CAYFPX010000130.1, on the reverse strand, counting down.
GCGCTGCGGGCGGTCGCCAGGGCCTTGTAGGTGAACAGGCGGTCTTCGATGGACGGGATCCAGGTCTCGGGCAGCAGGGTGGGCCGGGGCACGTTCACCTCGGGGTCGAGCTGTTCCCGGTGGACCCGCCCCCGGGCCTCGGCGATCGCCTCCTCGAGCAGCGCCACGTAGGTCTCGAAGCCGACCGCCTGGATGTTGCCGTGCTGGCGCTCCCCCAACAGGTCGCCGGCACCACGCAGGTCGAGATCCGCCGTGGCGACGGCGAAGCCGGAGCCCAGCTCGGTGTGCTCCTGGAGCACCCGCAGGCGCTTGGTGGCCTTGCGGGTCAGGGGGTTCTCCTCGTGCACGAGCAGGGTGCAGTAGCCCCGCACGTGGGAGCGGCCGACCCGCCCCCGCAGCTGGTAGAGCTGGGCCAGCCCGAACCTCTCCGCGTGGTCGACCAGGATCGTGTTGACCGAGGGCATGTCCACGCCGGACTCGATGATGGCGGTGCACACCAGCACGTCAAAGCGGCGCTCGACGAAGCCCACCAGGACCTGCTCGAGGGCCCGGGCGTCCAGCCCGCCGTGGGCGACCGCGACCCTGGCCTCGGGGCAGGCCTGTCGCACGGTCTCGGCGGTCTCATCGATGGTCCGGATGCGGTTGTGCACGAAGAACGCCTGGCCACCGCGCTGGAGCTCCCGCAGCAGATCCTCGCGGATCCGCCCCTCCCCGAAGCGCCCCACGGCGGTGCGCACGGGCAGGCGGTCTCGGGGCGGGGTGGTGATGACCGAGAAGGTCCGCAGCCCGGTGACGGCCATGTACATCGAGCGGGGGATGGGGGTGGCCGACAGCGCCAGGACGTCCACCTCCTGGCGCAGGGCTCGCAGGCGGGCCTTCTGCTTGACCCCGAAGCGGTGCTCTTCGTCGATGACCACGAGCCCCAGGTCGGCGAAGCGCACGGTCCGGCCGAGCAGGCTGGTGGTGCCGATCACCACCTGGACCTGGCCCGCCCTCAGCTCGGACAGCAGGGCCTTCTTGTCGGCGCCCGAGGTGAAGCGGGACAGGAGTCCCACGCGCACCCCGAAGGGCGAGAAGCGCTCGGTGAAGGTCCGGTGGTGCTGGTAGGCGAGCACGGTGGTGGGGCAGAGCAGCACCACCTGGCGGCCTTCGTCGGCGACGCGCATCGCGGCCCGCAGGGCGACCTCGGTCTTGCCGAAGCCCACGTCGCCCACCACCAGCCGGTCCATGGGCTCGCCGCGCTCGAGGTCGTCCAGGACCGACGCGATGGCCTGGGCCTGGTCGGGGGTCTCGGTGTAGGGGAAGGCGTCGGCGAAGCGGCGGTACCGCTCGGACAGCCCCCGGTAGGCGTGGCCGGTGCGGGTCCGCCGGGCGGCCTCCTGGGACAGCAGCTGGTGGGCCAGCTCGAGCACGGCGTCCTTGACGCGCGCCTTCCTCGCCTGCCAGGTGTCGCCTCCGAGCCGGTCGAGCTTCGGCGCCTTGCCGCCTTCTCCCAGGTGGTAGCGAGACAGGGCGTCGAGCCGGGTGACGGGCAGGTACATGCGCCCGTTGCGGTACTGGAGCTGGACCATGTCCTGCTCGGCGAGCTCCAGCTGGACCCGCTTGAGCCCGCGGTACTCGCCGATGCCGTGCAGGCGATGCACCACCAGATCGCCCTCCTTGAGCTGGGCGAAGGTGGTGACGGCGGCCTCCCGAGCGGCCTGGCCCACCGAGCGCTGGCGGGTGCCACGCACGCGGAGCTTCTCGCCGAAGATCTCGTCGGCGGTCACCACGGTGAGGCGATCGGCGGGGGCCGTGAACCCGCGGGGCAGGTCGCCGACCACCTGGATGAGCTGGCCCGGCGGCCAGGTCTCCGGATCGGGGTCGTCGTGGCGCCGGGGCACGAGGTGGTGGGGCAGCAGCAGGGCCCCGATGCGCTCGGCGCGGAGCTGCGAGTCCACGACCAGCCCGACCCGCCAGCCCACGTCCAGGCGCTCCCGCAGGGTCTGGACGATCGGTCCGAGCGATGCGGCCGCCCCAACCCGCAGCGCGGCGTTGTCCTGGAGGCCCGCGTCCACGGCGTCGTCCAGTCCCAGAGGTGCCAGCTCGGCGGCGCCGCGGAGCGCCGCGGCCAGGGCGTCGGGCGTGGTGTAGCGATCACTCGGTGGCACCAGGGGCTGCTCGTCCTCTGGCAGGGCGTCGAAGCGACGCTCGGCGCTGGTCCGCTGGGCCCGCGCCTGCGCCAGCACCCGGTCCCGATCGATCACGACCCACCGCGCTCCCGTGCCATAGGTCCACGCCGACACCAGGGGGTGGAGGGCCGGAAGCCAGGCGTCGACCCCCGAGAAGCGGATCCCGCTCTTGAGATCGGCCAGGACCTGTCGGCGCACGTCTGTGCCGCGCCCGAGGCGGGCCACGTGCTCCCGGAGCTCCCCCGAGGCCCGAGCCACCGCAGCTTCGGTCATGACCTCCTCCCGCGCCGGCAGGACCCGGACCGCGCTGCGCATGTCCAGGACGCGCTGGCTGCTCGGATCGAAGGTGCGCAGGTCCTCGAGGTCGTCGTCGAAGAAGTCGAGGCGCAGCGGTCGCGGCTCGCCGGGGGGCCACAGGTCGAGCAGGTCTCCGCGCCGGCTGAAGGTGCCGGGGTCCTCTACCCGGCCCACTCCGAGGTAGCCCAGGTCGGCCAGCTCCCGCGCCAGCTCGGCCGGGTCCCGCGTGTCGCCCACCACGAGGGTCGGGCCACCGGTGAGCACCTCGGGGGGCAGCACCCGCTGCAGCAGGGCCGGGCCGGTGGTCAGGATCGCCCCAGGGGCCCGCGCGGCGGCCAGGGTCGCGATCCGGGTGCGCGGCAGGTCCGGGTGGGGAGACAGGCCGTCGTAGGGGCGGACATCGTCGGCGGGCAGCAGGCGGACGTCGAGGTCCGGCGCGTGGAAGCGCAGCTCGGCGGCGAGGCGCCGGGCCTCTCGGTCGTCGGACACGACGATCCAGAGCGGGGTCTCCTCAGCGGTGGCCAGCCGGGCCAGCACCAGGCCCGCCGCGCCTTCCGGCACGCCGGTGAGCACCTGTCCCGGCCCGAGGAGACCGGGCAGGTCTCCCAGCCAGGGCCCGCTCACTGAGCGGGTGCGCCGACGTCGCTCTCGGCGGCGTGCTCCACGCCGATGCCGCGCTCCTCGGCCTGGGCCGCGAGCAGCCGGAGCCGGTCTTCGAACAGGCCGACCATGGCCATCTCCAGCACGGTGAGGAGGAGCATGTTGCCGGTGCCGAAGACCAGGACCCAGTGCCAGCCGGCGCCCTCGGCCTGGTAGACCAGGTACATCGCGGCGGGCACGTACCAGATGCTGTAGGGCAGCCAGGTCCGCACGATCATGAGGCGGTGGCCGCGGGACAGCACCCGGGACCACTGCAGCGGACTTCGGGAGTCCGGGTCGCGGCCCAGGCTGCGCAGCAGTGGATCGAGGGTGCGGTCGCGGGTCGCGGTGATGGCGTCGACCCAGGCCCACCACAGGCCGAACATGATGCCGGGGATGATGACCGACATGCCCAGGCTGATGCCGGTGAAGGACAAGGCGTGGGGGCCGAACATGCGGCCGAAGCGGTTCAGCGCGTAGTTGACGGCTCCGCCGAAGCTGCGCTTGCCGTCCCGGTTGCGCCAGGCGTAGATGGCCACGGCGTCGAGCAGGGGGGCGCTGAGGATGCCCCAGACGGTCAGCACGCCGAGCTTGGTGAGCTCGCTGGTCAGGAGCTGGGCCTGCTGGCCCGCGCCGGGCTTGACCAGGTGCTCCAGGGCCAGCCCCCCCACCTGCCAGGCGATGACACTGCCGAGTCCGCCGACGAGCAGCAGCAGCGGCAGGAGCAGGAAGAGGTTCTGCAGGGTCACCAGGCTGGCGCGGCCGAGCAGCACGAACGCCCAGCGCGTGGCGGGATCCCCCAGGAGCAGGCCGAGGCCCACGAGCACGCCGCCACCCGCGACGGCCGGGCTCTGCATGAGGGCGCCGCCGAGCATGCCGCCCAGCAAGCTGAGCAGCCCCAGCGCGAACATCAGGTTGTTCTGCTTGTGCACCGGACGACCTCCCTCTGACGGGCCACGGCCCTTATCGATGGGCCCACCCCCCAGCAAGGCCACCTGGACACGCGAACCGGGGTTAGAGGTCCGGCGTGGCCAGGGACATCCTCAACGTCGACACCTCGGTCCTGCCGCGCTTCGGCGCACGGCGGCTGGAGCTGCTCGACCTGGAGGCCGTGCGCCTCATCCTCCAGGGCAGCTCGGTCATCGACTGGCACCGGCTGAGCTTCACCAACCGGTCCGAGGTGAACGACTACCTCCGGCTGAACCTGATGGACCCCGCGGACCCGGCGGACCAGGAGCGGCTGCGGTTCGTGTTCAACCAGTCGGTGAACTACCTGGAGGAGAACCTGGACCTGCGCTTCCCGGACGACCTGCGCGTCCCGGCGGACGTGCGGGACGTCTTCGTCGAGGCCTCGACCTTCACGGGGCGCTTCCGGCGCCGCCAGATGCTCGCCTGCACCACGCTCAAGCTGATGCACGTGATCAACCACATGGAGGCGGCGGACCTGAAGTTCCAGACCCCCATCAGCGAGGCCCAGCTCCTGGACCGCGCCGAGAAGCGCATCATCGAGTACGCCGACGGCCTGCGGCAGCGGGGCTTCCCGCTGCACGCCTTCTACGGCAGCCGGAAGACCCGGAATTCGGTCATCACCAAGCTGCTGGCCAAGCGGGACACCATCGCGGCGACGGTCTTCGACAAGCTCCGGTTCCGGATCGTGGTCGAGGAGCCCGGCGAGATCGTGCCGCTCATGGCCCACCTCTGCCGCACGCTCTTCCCGTTCAACTACGCGATCCCCGGCCAGAGCCACAACAACCTGGTCAACTTCCGGCGCACGCTCAAGGAGATCGCCGAGTACGCCTCGCTCGCCGGCGACCTGCAGCGCCTGCGGTCAAGGGCCAGCGAGTGGATCGCCGACAACAACCCGTTCAGCGGCAACAGCTACCGCACCATCAACTTCATCGTCGACTTCCCGGTCCGCCTCGACGAAGAGCACCCCTTCCCCGACCACCCGTACCTGCTGGGTCGCATGGTGTTCGTGATGGTGGAGTTCCAGGTCCTGGACAAGGAGACCGCCTTCGCCAACGAGGACGGCGAGAACGCCCACGATCTCTACAAGGACCGCCAGCGGCGGATCGTGGAGCGGCGGTTGGTGCGAGGGACGAAGACGCGAGAGGACTAGTGTCCTGTCTCAGAAGTTCGTGGACACTCACTTGCCCTCGCCACGCCTGGCGGCCCGCTCTCGCGTTGATGTGACTCGGCCACACCGGCCGCTCGAGCAGACCACCAGCCGCGGCGATGGCTGCGTGATTGCCTCACGAACTCCTGAGACAGGACACTAGGCGGTGAAACGGGGGTCGTGAGGCGTGCTCGTGCACGTGCACGGGTCTCGTGGGACGTCTGACGTGGGACGTGACTCGTCCACTTGGGACGGGAGGGCTCGACCGGCGAACGGCTGGGAGCAGGCGAGATGCCTTCGGTCGCCGCTCCACGCCGTCACGAAGCCCAAGCGGACCAGGCCGAGAGCCTCCGAGCCCTCCGTCTCGAGAACCTCACGGGCCAAGAAGCCCAGGAGGCCATCGGCATCCGCCGCACCGGCCATGTCCGTCACAACGCCGGGTCGGCAACGGGCAGAACACACGCATCTTCGGTGAGGGTGGTCAACTTCGGCCGGGGCAGCCCCCGGGTGAATGTCACCCCCGACGGGGCAGCCCCCGGGTGAATGTCAGGGTCAGGCCGCCCGGGTCGCTGATGAGGCGGAGTCCGGGGCCTCAGGGAGCCCGATCGGGCCAGAGTGCCTCCCAGGAGTGACAATCACCCCGGGGCTGCCCTCCGGGGGGTGACATTCACCCGGGGGCTGCCGATCAGCGGACGAGGACGCCGGCCCGTGCGCCTCCCTGGCCCTGGCTCGTGGTTGAGGCTGGGTACAGGCTCCGGGCTCCGGGCTCCCTCGCTCAGCCTCCCCACCCCCCGCCTCCC
>CAYFPX010000129.1:17366-22621 GCA_964344945.1 uncultured Enterobacterales bacterium | reverse complement strand
GCGCGTGGTTGGTCAGGTCGACCGACGCGTCAGCGTCTGTCGGCCGGTCGGGCCGCAGGCCGGCGGGCCGCCCTCCTTCGGGACCGGGCAGCCCCGGGGTGAACGTTCGTCCCCCCGGGCAGCCCCGGGGTGAACGTTCGCTTGTTGCCGATACACGGCCTCAGGACGGGCCTGAAGGCCGACGATCGTCCGACCTTGGGGAATTCGTCCGCTTCCTGGGTGCTCAACCGTCGGCCGACGAACGTTGACCCCAGGGCTGCCCCCGGGGGCGAACGTTCACCCCGGGGCTGCCCGGATAGAGACGGCCCATGACCGTCGCCGACATCGACTGGAGCACCTGGCGGGCCCGGGACCTGGCCACGCTGCTGTTCGTGGTGCGAGGAGGCCAGGTCCTGCTCATCCGCAAGAAGCGCGGCCTCGGCGCCGGCAAGATCAACGGCCCCGGGGGCCGGGTCGAGCCCGGCGAGACCCTCGCGCAGTGCGCGGTGCGGGAGGTCCAGGAAGAGCTGCGCGTCACCGCCACCGGCGTGCGCTGGCACGGGGAGCACCGCTTCCAGTTCATCGACGGCTACACCCTGCACTGCCATGTCTTCGTCGCCAGCGACTGCGAGGGCGAGCCCGCCGAGACGGACGAAGCGGTGCCTCTGTGGACCCCGCTGGAGGCCATCCCCTACGACGAGATGTGGGCCGACGACCGGCACTGGCTGCCCCACGTGCTCGCCGGCCGCACCGTCGACGGGCGCTATGTCTTCGACGGCGACGCCATGCTGGACATCGACCTCGCCGTCACCGACGGGCCGGCGTAGCGACCCTACTGGACGCCCGGTACCTGGATGCTGTTCAGCTGCTCGATGGCCAGCTCGGAGATGTCGATCTCCGGCTCGTCCGTGTTGGCGCAAGGGGGGAAGGCGCCACCGCTCTTGTCGAGGTAGTTCTCGAGCACGCTGTCGCAGCCGTTGGCGTGGGCCGCTTCGCTGTCGCAGTCCATCGCCTCGCAGTCGCTGTTGCACAGTCCGAAGAGGGGCTTGGCGACGCTGTCGCCGGTGTCGCCGCCGCCGGTGTCGCTGACCGGGCCGGCGAAGGCGAGGATCTCGGCCTCGAAGGCATCGGCCCGGGTGCTCACGCCGTAGATCCGGCAGTTGGCGTCGCCGTAGCTGGTCAGGCCCGCCATGTAGGTGGTGCCGCTGCGATCGATGAACGCCGGGCCGCCGCTGTCACCGGAGCAGGGGCCGCCGTCGACCAGGGGCTGGCTGTAGGAGATCTGGGTGGCGCTGTCGCCCGAGTCCGGGCAGCCGCTCACCGAGCAGCCCAGGCCGCCCAGGGTCAGGTCCACCTGGAGCTTGGTGCCGCTGGACCCGGTCTCGGTGACGCCGAAGCCGGCGAAGTTGAGGTTGGTGACGCCGACGTCGGCGCTGGTGAAGCCCTGGGCCGCGGGGAGCTCGGGCACCGCGCTCACGCCCTCGGCCGCCGCCGCGTCGACCAGGAGCCGCAACAAGGCGACGAGGGGCATCCCGAGGGGAACCCCCGGGTAGAGTGCGCCCTCATGCCCCTCCTGCTCCTGGCCGCCCTGCTGCCCCTCGCCTGCACGGACGGCGCGGTGTCGGACTCGGGCGGTGAGTCCACGGTGGACCCGACCGGCGAGGCTGGCCTGATCGACGACATCGCCTGGCTCGCCCGGGCGAGCCTTGACCTCCGCGGCGTACGCCCCAGCGCAGAGGATCTCCAGGCGATCCAGAGCGGCTCAAGCACCGTCCCGGAGCTCGCCGCGACCTGGCTCGACGACCCGCGCTTCCCCGAGCGCATGGCCTGGCTGTGGAACGAGACCCTGCACACCGCCGTCTGGGCCGACGACTACGACCGCTTCGGCGACCTGGCCTTCGAGACCTGGCGGGCCGTCGGCTGGGAGCCCCTTGACCTGGTCGCGACGGTGATCGCCGAGGAGCGACCCTTCTCCGACATCGTCACCGCCGACGAGACCCGGGCCAACCCCGAGCTGGCCGCGCTCTACAGCCTGGACCACACCGGCGAGGGCTGGGCCTGGGTGCCCTACGAGGACGGCCGACCTGCCGCCGGGCTGCTCAGCACCAACACCCTGTGGCTCCGCTACACCGCCGACGCCGTCAACCTGAACCGCACCCGGGCCAACTCCCTCGCCCGCCTGTTGTTGTGCGCCGACTTCCTGGAACGCGATGGGGACTTCACCTTCGCGGTGAACGCGGAGGACCTGGCCGACGTGGAGCGAGCGGTCGCCGAGCAGCCCAGCTGCCTGACCTGCCACGCCGCCCTGGACCCGCTGGCGGCCTTCTTCGGCGGCTTCGCCCAGCGCTCCGACGAGCTGACCAACGACCAGTACCTGCGCTGGTCCCAGCACAAGGCGGACTGGTTCGCCGCCCGGGTCCACCCCGCCTACTACGGCACGCCGGGCGCCGACGTCGGGGACCTGGGACGCATGGTCGCCGCGGACCCCCGCTTCGTCGCCTGCGCCGCCGGGCGCTTCTACGAAGGGCTGGTCGGTGCGGCCCCCAGCGCGGCCCAGCGGCTGCGCCTGGGCCAGCGCTTCGCCAGCCTGGACCTGGACACCAAGGCCCTGGTGGCCGAGCTGATCGAGGACCCGGACTACCGGGCCGACGACGGGCGGCTGCTGCGGGTGGAGCAGCTGGGCTCGTCCCTCACCGAGGCCCTGGCCTGGGGCGACGCCGAGGCCGCGGAGGTGGGGCTCATGCCCCTGACCTGGTCCGAGGAGCACCGCCTGCTCGGCGGCGGGACCGACGACGACACGGTCCTGTTCCGCAACAAGAGCCCCGCCGTGGGCGTGCAGGTCCTGCTGGAGTGGACCGCGCGCCAGGCGGTCGAGCCGGCCCTGGCGGCAGACCTGGCCCGGGACGCCCCGGCGCTGCTGCCCGACGGGATCCCCACCGACGAGGCCGCCCTGCGAGGCGTCGCCGCCGCCTGGCACGGCCGCTTCCTCTCCCGACCGGTCGCCACCGACAGCGCCGAAGTCGACGCCCTCGTCGCTCTCTGGCAAGACGCCGGCGGCACCGACTCCCCGGACACGGCCGTGGCCGAGGTCCTGGCGGTGCTCCTGCGCCACCCGGCCCAGGTGCTCTACTGATGCCCTGGCTCCCCCTGCTGCTGCTGGCCTGCTCCGGCGACGACCTGCCGCCGCCCCCGAGCTCCGGCACGGCCGCGACCCCGACCGACACCGGCGAGCCCTGTGGCGACCACCTCACCTGGAACGGCGCTGGCCAGGCCTTCCTGCTGACCTACTGCACCGCCTGCCACGCCAGCACGGCCACCGGCGAAGCCCGCAAGGGCGCCCCGGAGGGGGTGGACTTCGACACCCTCGAGGGCACGCGGACCTGGGCCGAGCGCATCCGCGTGCGCACCCTGGAGACCTTCGACATGCCGCCGGCGGGGGGACCCCGCGCCGAAGAACGGGACCTGCTCTCCGCCTGGCTCGACTGCGGCCTGCCCGGCGAGGAGAACCCCCTGCCCACCGGTGCCTCCAGCGAGGCCCTGATCATGGGCTACAGCGCCTTCATCGACACCGAGCACGACGGCGGAGACTTCATCTCCGTGACCCGGACCATCGAGCCCCCGAACCCGGACTACCGGGAGGGGATCTTCCGCACCGATCACTACCGGGCGCGACCCGTCGAGGCCCAGTTCCTCGGCTACGAGCACTACGACGCCGACGGCGAGCTCACGCGGGAGGTCAGCTGGGACCCGCCCCTGGAGCTGCTCACCGGTCTCGAGCAGGTGAGCACCATGACCTGGTCGACCCCCGACGACTCGGGCACCCTGGACCAGGTCTGGACCCGGAGCGTGGAGACCGACCCGCCCACCGACGGCCACGCCCTGGACCCGGACGCCTGGGAGCTGGTGCTCACCGAAGACGGCGGCGAGGAGCACGGCTGGCTGCTCAGCGAGGTGGAGGGCTTCGTGGGCCAGTGGTCGATCCTCGGGGCAGAGCTGACCGAGTTCCAGCAGGTGAGCACCGGCGGCGTGGGCACCAACCTCAGCGAATTCCCGCTCCAGGCGGACCGGCTCTGGGTCGAGACCATCCTGGTCGTGGCGGTGGACCCGTGAACCGGCGCCAGTTCCTCGGCAGCCTCGGCGTGCTCACGGCGGCCCTCGGACTGCGGCCTCGGACCGCGCACGCTGGAGAGGACCGCTGCCTGGTGGTGCACTTCAGCAACGGCGGCTGGGACCCCACCTATGTCTTCGAGCCCCGAGTGGGCTCCACCGTGGTGGACAGCGACCCCGAGAGCGTCGAGGCCACCGTCGGCGACCTCACCTTCGCCGACGCGGAGGGCCGGCCCGGGGTCCGCAGCTTCCTGGAGACCTACGGCCACGAGGTGGCCTTCGTCAACGGCCTCGCGGTGGGCTCGATCAGCCACGCCGCGTGCACCCGCCACATCCTCACGGGCTCCCGCCGCCAGGACGCCGCGGACCTGCCCACCATGCTCGCCGCGGGCATCGGCAGTGGCCTGGCCCTGCCCCACCTGGTCCTGTCCGGGCCGCGCTTCCCCGGCACCCTGGGCGAGGTGATGGTCCCCCTCAGCCCGACCCTGCTGGGCACCGTCGACGGCAGTCTGCCCCAGGGCACCAGCGTCGACGCGGCCGCCGAAGCCCGGGCGCGGGCCTACCTCCAGCAGACCACCAGCGACCTGGCAGCGAGCGCCTCCGGCTCCGCCGAGGCCTACGCCGCCTTCGGCCGCGGCCTGGAGCGCCGAGCGGCCCTGGACGAGGCCATCTCGGCCCTCACCCTGCCGGACAACCCCACGGTACCGGAGCAGCTGGTCGCCGGTGTCGCCGCCCTGTCGATGGGCCTGTCAAGCACGATCATCGTCGAGGGCAGCCTGCCGGAGCGGGCCACCTGGGACAGCCACCAGAACAACCACACCAGCCAGGACGAGGCCTTCGAGAACCTGTTCTACGAGCTCGGCAGCCTGGCCGCGATGCTCAGCCAGACCGACCACCCGGCGGGGGGGTCCCTGCTCGAGCGCACCACCGTGCTCGCGATCTCGGAGATGGGTCGGACCCCGGTCTACAACAACGCCCAGGGCAAGGACCACTGGCCCTACACGAGCGCGATGCTCTTCGGCGCCGGCGTCGCGGGAGGGCGAGCGGTGGGCGCCACCGACGAGGTGCTGGTCTCCCAGCCCACGAACCTCACCACCGGAGAAGCCGACGCTGGCGGCGAGATCCTCACCCCCGCCCACCTCATCGCCGGCCTGCTCGAGACCTTCGAC
>CAYFPX010000129.1:0-17356 GCA_964344945.1 uncultured Enterobacterales bacterium | reverse complement strand
GACCTGGACCCCGCAGAGCACTTCCCGGACACCACCCCGTTCACGGCGCCGTTCGCCGCCCGCTGAGGATCAGTCCCCGAACCAGGAGCACACGTTCGAGACGCACCAGTCCGAGCAGCTGCCCATGCTCAGGCAGGACCGCTCCTCGGTGGTGACCCAGCAGCCGCACATGCAGGTCTCGAATTCGGTCCGGGTCTGGTCATCGAGGTTCTCGCAGCTGCCGAGGCCGTCGTCCCAGTAGCTCTCGCAGGTGTCGAGACCCATGAAGGCGTAGCAGGCCATGAAGGCATCGCAGAACTCGTCGCCCGTGCAGGTCTCCGGCTCCTCGGGCGGCGGCGGCAGGGCCGAGTCCTCGGTGGCGCTGTTCGAGCAGGCGAGCAGGGCGACGAGCAGACCGGGCATCATGCCGTCACCATAACTGACCGATCGGTCACTGTCAGCGAACCCGGTCGTGCGCAACTCCGCGAACCGGCCGCCCTTGATCCAGGGAGGACCCGCGCAGGGTCCGTCCTTCCCTCCCTGGAGCACCCATGTCCCTCACCCTCCTCGCCCTGCTGGTGGGCTGCAGCGACGACCCGGCCGACACCCCGACCGACACCGTCGCCACCGACACCCTGGACCCGACCGACACCGACACGATCCCGGCGAACCAGGCCCCCACGGCCCCGGAGGTCTCCCTGACCCCCGTCACCCCCGTCACCACCGACGACCTGGTCGCCACCGTCACCACCGACGCCAGCGACCCAGACGGCGACGCCCTGACCACCACCTGGACCTGGACCGTCGACGGCGCCTCCAGCGACGCGAGCGACGGCCCGGTCCTGCCCGCCAGCGCCACGGCCAAGGGCCAGCTCTGGCAGGTGGTCGCCACGGTGAGCGACGGTCAGGGCGACCCGGCGTCCTCGGAGCCCCAGGCCGTCCAGATCGTCAACAGCCCCCCCACCGGCCTGGGGGTCACGATCCTCCCGGAGGCCCCTCTCCCGGGCGCCGACGACCTGATCTGCGAGGTGACCTCGACCGCCACGGACCTGGACGGCGACGCCGTCCTGGTGAGCGTGACCTGGCTGTTGGACGGCGCCCCCTGGAGCGGTGTGCAGTCCAAGACCTGGCACCCAGGCGACACGGTGCCCGCGGCCGTCGTCTCCGACGGCCAGGCCTGGACCTGCATCGCCACCCCGAACGACGGTGACGACAGCGGCCCCCCAGCCACCGCCGAAGTGCTGTTGCCGGACGGCTTCACGGGCTGGCCCGACACGACCACCACGGCCGCCGACCAGGCGGCCGTGGCGTTTCTGGGAGACTTTGGCAGGGCCTACAGCGGCCAGGTGAGTCACTTCGTGGGCGACGTCGACGGCGACGGTCGCGAGGACATGGTGCTCGGCGCCTACGGCAAGGCCGACGACGACAGTGCCTCGGGCTCCGCCTTCCTGGTCACCGCCGCGACCTCTGACGGGCTGTCCGGTGAGCTCGCCCTGTCCGACGCCGCCACCACCGTCCTGAACGGTCGCACCGAGAAGAGCTACTTCGGCCAGCAGCTGGGCGGCGCAGGCGACCTGGACGGCGACGGCCTGGACGACCTGATCGTGACCGCCTGGGGCGACGACGCGGCGGCGGAGAACGCCGGCGCCGCGTTCGTCTTCCTGGCGTCGACCCTGGCCGCCGGCGGCGAGCTCGAGGCGTCCGCCGCGGACCACGCGGTGCTCGGCACCGAGGTCGACCAGGACTTCGGCCGCTACGCCGCCACCGGTGGTGACGTCGACGGCGACGGCCTGGCCGAGCTGCTGGTCGGCTCCGACGCCGAGCACGACTACGACGGCGGCGGCTGGCTGGTCGCCGGCCAGGACCTGGCCGATGGCAGCGCCGCGACCAGTGCCGACGCCCGCTGGACCTTCGAGGGCGAGGACGACAAGAAGTACCGACTGGGCTTCAACGTCGCGCAGCTGGGCGACATCGACGGCGACGGCCTGGCGGACATCGGCCTCAGCGCCCCCTATGACGACGCCGGCGGTGACATGGCCGGGCGGCTCTACGTGTACCTGGGCAGCAGCCTCGGCACCGGCGGCCACTTCACCGTCGACGACGCGGACCACGTGCTCCAGGGCCACGGCGACCGGCAGTTCGCCGGCTTCGAGGTCGACGGCGGCGGCGACGTGGACGGCGACGGCCTGAGCGATCTGCTCTTCGGCGGCTACTACGACTACCCGGACTGGGAGAACCGGATCTGGCTGGTGACGGGCGCCAGCGCCACCAGCGACACCCTGGTCTCCCTGGCCGACGCCGACGCCACCTTCGACAGCGAGCAGCGCAAGCTCACCTACAGCCCCGACGTGGCCTTCGCCGGCGACGTCGACGGCGACGGCGCCGACGACTGGATGATGGCCGACATGGCCATGACCGGGACCAACGGCGCCATGTCCGGGCGGGTCTACCTGTTCCTGAACGCCGACGGCCACACCACCGGCGCCCTGGACATGGCCGACGCCTCCTATGTCTTCGAAGGCGACAGCCGCGACGACCTGCTGGGCATGACCATGGACGCGGGCGACGTGAACGGCGACGGCTTCGACGACCTGCTGCTCGGCGGGACGGGTGACGACACGAACGGGTCCTACAGCGGCAAGACCCTGCTGTTGCTCACGCCCTGAGGCCCCCTCCCAGGCCACCCCGAAGCGCCTCCCTGGCCGATCCAGGGAGGCGCTTCAACTTTCTGACCAACTCTCTGGACCGGGTGCCCTTCATCACTGACGAACCCGCTCACACGCAGGAGCACCCCATGACCCGCACCCTCCTCTCCCTGACCGCCAGCCTGACCCTCATCGCCTGCGCCACCGGCGCGGACGTGGCGGTCGAAGGCGACCACGACGCCACCGCCAAGGAGCGCCCGACCGACGCGGTCAAGGACACCGGCGGCGGCGACACCGGCCGTGACACCGGCGACACCGGCGACACCGGCGACACCGGCATGATGGAGGCCGAAGCCACGGCCGAGGAGCTGGCCGCATCCTCCGAAGACGCCGACACCTCCAAGCGCGAGGCCTGCAACTGCGAAGACGACGACGGCGACGGCCTGGTCGATGAAGACGCCAAGTGCCACTACAAGGTCGACCTGGACATCACCGCCGACGACGCCCACATCGCCTTCGCCGACGGCGTGGTGATGGGCTTCGACCTCGACTGGACGACCGTCGAGAACCACTTCGCGCTGATGACCGCCGGCACCCACCACCTGGCGGTCAAGGCCAAGGACGTGCACAACGTCCAGCAGGGCATGATCGCGACGGTCAGCATCAACAACGTCGTCGACCCGACCTACAACACCGGCGCCGGCGCCTGGTACGCCACCAGCACGACCCCGGCCTCCGGCTGGCAGACCGACCTGGGCATCCTGGGCGGCACCGACGACTCCACCCTCGGTGCGTCCTGCTCCTGGGGCACCTACTACACGGCGGACCTCGAGGCCGACGGCGCCGAGTGGATCTGGCCTGGCGACTGCAGCGACACCTCCACCAACGACGACGCCTGGTTCGTCACCGAGATCGAGGTCTGCCCCGAGGCGCTCACCCCGCCGGAGGAGTGCAACTGCGAGGACGACGACCTCGACGGCCTCGTGGACGAGGGCCTGAAGTGCGAGTACGACGTGAGCGTCGAGCTCACCGCCGATGACTACAACGAGGTCTACCTGGACGGCTCGCTGCTCGGCTCCGACTCCGACTGGACTGCCACCCAGACCTACAACACCGTCGCCACCTCGGGCACCCACCTGGTCAGCGTGGTCGCCGAGGACCTCTACAGCTCCCTGGTGGGCTTCGTCGCCAACGTCGAGACCGGCGGCGTCGACTACCCGACCGGCCACGGTGACTGGAGCGCCACCGACACCGCCCCCGCCTCCGGCTGGATGACCGGCGGCCTGAGCGGCGGGGTCAGCGACGACACCATCCTGGCCAGCACCTGCGCCAGCAGCTGGGGCACCTGGGCCATCCCGAACCTCGACGCTGTCGGCGCGGAGTGGGTCTGGGACGGTGACTGCAGCAGCCCGAGCAGCAACCCCGAGAACTACTACCAGCTCAAGTTCGAGGTCTGCCCGGAGGCCGGTCGCTGAGACCCCACCGAGCCTGAGGCCACACCGGCCGGGGAGCGCGAGCTCTCCGGCCGGCCGTGCTTCGCCCGGAGTTTCCGTCACCCATGGCGAGCCACGCTCGTAGGACGGACATGACAAGGACTGTCTTCGCCCCGGCCGGCGCCGCGATCTCCGATGGTCAGGAGCCTTCCGAGGCCACCCTCCAGCGAGCCCTCGAAGCGATGCAGGAGAGGCGCCGCTTCCGCATCGGTGCGCCGGGCTGACCAGGCTCAGTCACTGGGTGTTCTCGAATCCGGACCGAGCTGGGCGCAGCTCTCGCGATTCCAGCGACGGGAGGACTTGAAGACACCCAGTCAGGCCTCCCCGGCCGTCCCGCGCAGCATGGCTTCGTGCAGCTCCCACCACCAGGCGGCCCCCTGGCCGAGCACGGTCAGCGACGCGCCGGCGATGCGGGTGTGGCGCTCGCCTGGATCCAGCCGCAGGTGCTGGATGACCAGCCGCACCGGCACCGGCTCCACCCCAGGCGCCAGCACGAAGCCGGTCTGGGACCGGCGCATCCTGGCCCACGGGGCGGCGAGATCGCAGCGGAACGAGAGCCCTCCAGGCGAGACGTCGATCACGGGCAGCCGGTGGCCGCCGCCGACCTGGAGCACCAGCCCTTCCTGGTCGGCCAGGGGCACGCGCACGGAGCGCCGCCGCTCGACCCGCTGCCGCACCACGCGCGGGGTCGCCAGCGCCCAGACACCGGCGACCTCGCCGACCACGTGGGTGTAGAAGCCGGTGACCGCGCCGTCCCGGGGCACGTCGAGGCGCACCGTGTAGCCGGGGGCCGGGGCGATCACCCGGTGTTGTGGCGCCATCGCCAGGCGCAAGGGCTCAGCGGAACCACAGAGCACCCCGTCCATGGCGCGCCCCCGATGGTCCACGAGCATGGCGTCCGGCTGGGACGCGAGCAGTGACGAGAGGTGGGCCGAGACCTCCTGCGGGCGAAAGAGACAGACCGACATGACACCTCCCCAGGCTCCCTGAGGGGTTCGGATCCCCGCCGGGATCCTTCAGTGGTCCATGACGGGGAAAACCCCTAGATGTAACCGCGCGGTCATTCACCGGGGTGCTCTACACCCCGTGGGCGTCGCTCTCGTGCTGAAGCGCCGCGTGGTTCCGGCGCACCAGCGCCGTGAGCTGCCGGACCGCCGGGGCCACGCTGGTCACCAGGTCGCGGGGCACCCGGTCGAGCACGAGCCGCACCGCGCCGTCGTCCGCCAGGGGTGGTGCGACGCGCACGCTGCAGTCCCGTCCCCCGGCCTTCAACAGGATCCTGGCCTGCTCGGCGCCCAGGTAGCGGACACCGCCCGCCAGGGCGTGCCCCGGAGGCACCGGGTGCACCAGTCGCGCGACCCCCACCGGCGACAGGTCGAGCCGTCCGCGCCGGGCCACCTCGTGCTCCAGCTTGTCCTCGGGCACCAGCCACAGCAGGCTGCGGGTCCGTGCCAGCCGGTCCTGGGTCACCAGCCGGACCTCGCCGTCGTCGACCTCGACCAGTCTCCTGGCCTGCCACGCTGCGAGGGCCTGGGGCACCGCGTCGACCACGTCCCGGCCGAAGATCCGCGCGAAGAGCTCGCGAGACACCGCCTGCTGATCCCGGAGGTGGTGGACCAGGAAGGTGCGGATCTCGTCGTCCAGGTCGACCCGGTGGCCCTCGTAGGTGGCGGGTCCCGGATCGCTCGGAGCGGGCCCGGGGTCCCGGGTCTGCACCTGGGCGGCTCCGAAGATCTGCGTCCGCGCCGACGGCCCCAGCCCGAACAGGTTCAGGGGCCGGCGCTGCTCGTTGACCAGCTGGCTGTAGCTGTAGGTGGACTGGCGGGCCTTGGGCGCCTGCTTGCGCATCAGGCACATCCGGTGCCCGTCGCCGGCGACCAGGGTGTAGTCGTGGCTGTCGGCCAGCCCGGCCAGGGCCTGGCCTGCCCGCTCCTGGAAGGGCCGGAGGTGCGCCCAGAACGCGTCGAAGGACCCGTCGAAGTGGGCGTCGACATAGGCGTGGGTCGGGGTCACCAGGTAGACGTCGATCCAGTGCGGCCGGAAGCGGGAGAGCACCGTGCCGACCTCGCCGAAGACCTGGTCCGGCGTGGTCCCTGCGAGCCCCAGCAGGAAGTCGCAGGACACCGCATCGAGGCCCCGCTCAGCGAGCTCGGCGAAGCGCCGCTCGATCACCTCGATGCCCTGGGGCCCGCGATCGTGGGCAGCGTTGACCCGGGGATCGAGGGTCTGGATGCCGAAGCTGTACCGCTGGACGCCGTGGGCCTTGAGCACGTCGAGCCGCTGGGCGCTCATCACGGCGGGATCGAATTCGAATTCCCGGCTGGCCTGGGGGTGCCAGCGCAGGCGGCCGTCCAGGGCCTCGAAGAGCTCCGCGAGCATGGCCGCGGGGAGGGTCGAAGGCGTGCCGCCCCCCACGTACAGCGCGTGGAACTCCAGCTGCGCGACCGCCGGCGCCAGGACTTCGAGGCTGTGGAGCAGCCGGTCCAGGTAGGCGCGCAGCCAGTCCGGGTTGGACGGCCGGAGGCGCTCGTAGTTGCAGAAGCGGCAGATGCTCTTGCAGAAGGGCACGTGCACGTAGACGTTGTTCTGGGCCGGGAGGGCACCGGGCACGGGCCGCGCCTCGGCCCAGGTCGCGGCCAGCTGCTCCAGGCTCCAGCGCTCCAGCGGCCCCCGCAGGTACGCCAGGCGGGAGGCGTCCGGCAGCCCGCTCAGGCTGGCGTAGCGATCCTGGAGCCGCTGGCGGGAGGCGATGTAGCGCGGGTCCAGGGTCGGCAGGCTCACAGGCGAACTCCAACATGGATCCCTCTCGCACAGGAATCCAGCCATGCCATCCCTTAGCCCGGAGATCTCGATTCCCTGTGGACCAATACTCAAAATTATTACAAACTGAACCTTGGCACCTCGTGACGCTCGACCCCCTCCAATTGCTGCTTCCGCCCTCGCTGGGCGAACTGCGCGCCTCGGTCCGCCGCGAGCTGCTGGAGACCACCCTCAGGGAGAGCCTGGGTCGACCGGTGCTGGTGCGGGTGGCCGGCAGCTACGACGAGCTCGGCACCCACGTCCGCATGGCCCAGGCCCACCTCGCCTGGGCCCCACCCCAGCTCTGCGCCCAGCTGGCGGGCCAGGTCCGTCACCTGCTCGCAGCCCGCCGCAAGGGCCGGGTGAGCTACGCCTCCGCCCTGGTGGTCCGGGCCGGTGAGGGCCTGGACCTCGGGTCGCTCCGGGGCCGCCGGGCCGCCTGGGTCGACTCCCGCAGCACCGGAGGGCACCTGCTGGCCAAGGGATGGCTCCGGGCCCAGGGCCTGGATCCCGACGAGCTCTTCGGCGACCAGCGCTTCCACGGCTCCTACCTGGCGGCCCTCCGCGCGGTGCTCGGCGGCCAGGCGGACCTCGCCTCGGTGCATGTCGGTGAGCCCGCCTTCGGCGCGGTGCGCGCCAGCCTGGTCGAGCACCTCGGCCGGGACGCCGGCGGCCTCGAGGCCCTGGCCGTCACCGGCACCACCCCCTCCGACGCCCTGCTCATCACCCAGGCCCTGCCGGCCGACGAGGCCGCGCGGCTGCGGGACCTGTTCGTCTCGGGGCAGGATCCCGGGGCCCAGGCGCTGGCCCACGCCTGCGCGGCCGACGGCTTCGTCGAGGTGGCCGCGCCCCGGTACGACCTGCTCCGGCCGGCCCGGATCACCCTGCCGCCGGACTGCGCCTCCCCGACGGGCCCCGGCGAGCCGAGCGCCCTGGCCATCGAGCTGGAGCGGCTCGCCTCCTTTCCCCTCCTCAATCCGTCGCCGGTGATGGAGCTCAACGCCGGGGGTGAGGTGGGCTTCCTCAACCCGGCGGCCCGCCACGCCTTCCCCGACGCCGCGGACTGGTCCGGCGACCACCCCTTCGTGGCCCTCGTCCGGCGAGCCGACCGCGAGGCGGGCGCCGACGGCGACGCACTCCAGGCCGACCTCGCCGTCGAGGGCCGCCGCTACCACGTGACCTGCACCCGGGTCGCCCCGGGCCTCTTCCGCCTCTACACCGCCGACGTGACCGCGCGGTGGCAGGCCCAGCAGGCCCTGCGCTCGGCCGACCGCCTGGTCTCGGTCGGCACCATGGCCGCTGGGGTCGCCCACGAGCTCAACAACCCCCTGGCCTGGCTCTCGGCGAACCTCGAGGTGCTGGCCGAGTCCCAGCCGGCCCCCTCCGACTGGCCGGACCTGGTGTCCGACTGCCTCGAAGCCACCCGCCGCATGGCCCGCATCGTCCAGGGCTTCCGCGGCTACTCCCGGGAGGACGACTCCCGCCGGCCCGATGTCGACCTGATCCACGTGGTCCGGGCAGCCCTGCGCATCGTGGGCAACGAGGTGCGGCACCGCGCTCACCTGACCCTGTCCCTGGACCCGGCGCCCCCGGTCGACGCCAGCGAGAACCAGCTCATCCAGGTGGTCCTGAACCTGGTCGTCAACGCCCTCCAGGCCTTCGGGGGCACGCCGGGCGCCCTACACCTGTCCACCGGCGAGGACGCCGACGGCCGGGCCCGGCTGGTGATCAGCGACAACGGCCCCGGCATCCCACCGGAGCAGCTGGAAGAGGTCTGGCGGCCCTTCTACACGACCAAGCCGGTCGGGGAGGGCACGGGCCTCGGGCTCAGCATCTGTCGCAGCCTGGTCGAGGCCCACGACGGCACCATCCGCCTGGCGAGCACCCCGGGGAAGGGCACCGAGATCGAGGTGCTGCTGCCGCGCAGTCGCACTCCGGCCCGGCCCGTGGAGGTCCCCACCGGTCCCCGGCTCGCCCCGAAGTCCGCACGGGTGCTCGTGATCGACGACGAGCCGGGCATCGGGCGGGTGGTGCGCCGGATCCTCACGGGCCACCGGGTCCTGGTCTGCCCCAGCGCCGAGGACGCCCTGACGGTGCTCGAAGAGGACCGCTCCTTCGACCTGGTCCTCTGCGACGTCATGATGCCCGGCTTCGACGGTGTGCAGCTCTACGGCCTGCTGCACCGCCAGTGGCCGGACCTCGCCGCCCGGGTGGTGTTCATGACCGGGGGCGCCTTCAGCGACGGCACCCGGAGCTTCCTGGACGCCACCCAGGTGCCGTGCCTGGGGAAGCCCTTCTCCATCGCGGAGCTCCGCGACCTGGTCGCCGAGCGGGTGGCGGGTGCCAGGGCCAGAGCCTGATCACAGCGGCTTGCAGGGCAGCTCCAGCAGCGTCCACATCATCGCGTAGTGGCAGCCGGCGCCGACCAGGACAAACACGTGCCAGAGCTCGTGGTGGCCGAAGCGGCCCGGCCAGGGATCCGGCCGCTCCCAGTAGTACACACCGGCCCCGACGGTGTAGGCGACCCCGCCGGCCGCCGCCCAGGCGAGGGCCACGTCGGTGAGTCGCGGCAGGGCTTCCCCCAGGGGAAGGAAGACCATGTAGGCAAAGCCCAGGTACAGGCTGACGCTCAGCCACTCGGGCCAGTCGTGCCACAGCAGCTTGAGCACCATGCCCAGCACGGCGATCACCCCCACCGTCGCGAGCATGCCGATGCGCCAGGAGCCTTCGAGGAGGTGCAGCACCGGCGGCACGTAGGAGCCCCCGATCAGCGCGTAGATCCCGGCGTGATCGATGCGGCGAAGCCACTGGTTGCCGGTCTCGCCGATGTCGAAGAAGTGGTAGGTCGCCGAGGCGCCGAGCAAGCCGACCAGGGAGAGCCCGTAGATCGCCATGCCGAGCGCGCGGAGCCAACCGTCCGGTGCGGCTGCGACCACCAGGGCCACCGCGCCGATGAACGCCGCCAGCCCTCCCACGAAGTGGGTGCTCGCGCTCACCGGGTCCTTGAAGACCCGGACACGGAGACCCGCCAGAGAGAGCTCAGCCATGGACACAGGATTCCGGATCCGGGGGCGGGGTCGCAGTCGCCACGGCGGCGGGCGCGAAGGGGTCGGAGGGGCCGGGCACCCCGCGTTGACAACGAGACCGCGCGAGGCGCATCCTGGAGGTCCTTCTCGGAGTGACCATGGGGGACGCAGGCCGAGTGCGGCCCGGCGCCACGGACGGCGAAGCCCTGGCCAGAGCGCTGCGCGCCTCCGAGCTGCGCTACCGCGCCCTCATCGACGCCGCCCGTGACGGCCAGGTGGAGCTGCGCAACGGCCGGGTGGTGCACGCCAACCCCGCGATGCTGGCGATCCTCGGGCTGAAGCGGATGTCGGACCTGGTCGGGCGCCCGCTGCTGGACCACGTGCTGGCCGAGGACCGCGAGCGCGCGGCCGACCACCTCAGCCACACGGCCGCCCGGGCCCGGGGTGAGGCCCTGCCACCGGTGGCCCTGCGGCTGCTGGCGAGCGGCGGCCGCACCAGCTGGGTGGAGTTCTGGGCCCGGCCGATGGATCACAGCGGCGCTCCGACCCTGTTGGTCGGAGTCCGGGACGGCGGAGAGCGCCTGCGCCTGCAGCGAGCCCTCGAGGAGAGCGAGCGGCTGGCCAGCCTGGGCGCCCTGGCTGCGGGGGTGGCCCACGACGCCGCCAACCCCTTGAGCTACGCCCTGCTCGGCCTGGAGTGGCTGGCCGAGGAGTGCGAGGAGTCCACACCCGATCTGGCGGGCATCCGCAGCCGGGTTCGCGAGGCCCTCGACGGGGTCCGCCGAGTGACCGAGGTGGTCGATGACCTGCGGGCCTACGCCGCGGCCGAGGAGCAGGCACCCAGTCGCGTCCTGGTGCCCCAGGCGCTGGAGACCGCCTTGAGCCTGGCCCTGCACCGGCTCCGGCACCACGCGCGGGTGAACTGGGAGCGCGGTCGCCCGGACCTGGCGACCCTGGTCCCCGAAGGCGCCCTGGTCCGACTGCTCGTCGATCTGCTGGTCATCGCCGGCCGCGTCTTCGAGCGCCCGGACCCTGCGCACAACCGCATCCAGGTCCGCACCGGAGACGACTCGGACGGTCCCTGGGTGGAGATCGAGAGCCGGGCCCACCTGCGGGCCCTGACCCCGGTGCTGCCGGGCCTCGTGCGGCACGCCATCCGCAACCTGGGTGCTCGGCTGGCTCCGACCACCAACCCGGACGGCCACTACCGACTGCGCCGGCACCTCCCCCGGCCCCCGGCCGACGTGGCCTCACCGCGTCCGGTCCTCGCCGGCACGACCGGGCCGCTCCGGGTCGTCCTCGTGGACGACGAGCCCCTGATCTGCCGGGCGCTGTCCCTGGCACTGGACCGGACCTGCGACGTCACGACCTTCACCGAAGGCCAGGCGGCCCTGGACCACTTCGCGGCCGGGGAGGCCTACGACGTCGTGCTGCTCGACGTGATGATGGACGCGCCCGCGGGTCCGGAGATCTGGGCCTGGCTCCGGGACCACCGGCCGGGGTGGCTGGACCGCGTGGTGTTCATCACCGCCGGCGCAGCCACCGAGACCGCACGCCAGCTGCTGGTCGGCACCCGCGCCCAGGTCGTCAGCAAGCCCATCGACCTGGCCCGCCTGCGCAAGCTCGTGCAGAGGGTCGGGCGGGGCGCGACCGCGACCTGAGCTACTCGAAGGGCACGTAGTCGTCGAGGGTGACGTAGGTGTCCTTGAGGCGGCCGATGTCGCTGTTCCGCCAGGCCAGGTCTGCCCAGTCCCCGCCGGACTCGCGCTGCTGGACCACGATCCCACCATAGGTCCCGAAGGGGGTCTCGATGTCGTCCAGCTCCAAGGCCATGTACTCCTGGGTCCCGGAGTCCTCGCTCTCGGCGCCATCGACGGTGCGCGTCCCGGACCAGCTCGCGGTCCACACGGTGCCGTCCACCACGGTGCTCGGCAGGGACGGGGTGGTGGTGTCGTAGACCACCTCGGTGATGGACTCGATCGCGTCTTCGTCCCAGGGCTTGACCACGAAGATCGAGGTCCAGGCGACCAGGTGGGCGCCGTCGCTGTCGCAGAGCCAGTCCTGGCTCACGTCCAGGTAGCTGTACTCGTTGATCGCGTCGTCGTAGTCGGTGCTGACCAGCAGCTCGACCTCTGTGCCGCTGTCGTTCAGCCAGGTCGAAGCACCGTTCTCGGTCCAGGCGCCGTACTGGGCGGCGACGTCGTCCGGGGTCGACCAGACCCACGAGGCCTCGACGCCGAACCCGGTGTAGTCGGGGCAGCCGAAGACCTCGCCCGTGTCATCCCCCGTGGTGCTCACGGTGCAGCCGACTCCCCAGATCGCCGCCACCAATGCCATGCCTCGAACCATCTCGTCTCCTCCCGTCGTCCGTGCGCCGGATCCTGGCCACCGGATTGTGGATCACTCGTCCCGAGACCCACTGGGCGGGGGCACGAACCGGAGGGCCTCCCGGGACCAGCGGTCTGCCTGTCGGTGGCTCATCGCGCCCAGATCCGCCATGTTCGTGAGCACGCTGCCGACCTTGTACCGCCCGGCGCGCCCCGCCAGGTACCAGTCACTGTAGAAGGTCCGCGGCGCCGGCAGGATGGCCGCCAGGAACGCCGCCTCGTGGGGCTGCAGCCGCGACGGCTGCTTGAGGAAGTAGCGGTCGCTGGCCTGGCGCAGCCCCCAGATCTCCGGGCCCCACTCCACCACGTTCACGTAGAGCTCCATCACCCGAGACTTGCCCAGCACCCGGTCCAGCTCGGCGGCCAGCAGCAGCTCCCGGACCTTGCGGACCAGGGTCCGGTCCGGGCTCAGGAAGAGGTTCTTGGCCAGCTGTTGGGTCAAGGTGCTGCCGCCGCGGACCACCGCGCCTGCCTGGAGATCCGCCGCCAGGGCTTCGCTCAGCTGGGCCGGGTCGTAGCCCCGGTGTCGGGCGAAGGCCGCGTCCTCGGAGGCCTGGATCGCCGGCACGACCCAGGGAGAGACCTGCTGCAGGGGGACCCAGTCCGGGGTTCCCTCGCCGGCCTCCCGTACCAGGGGGTCACCGCCGGCATCGCGCACCCGGTAGGCGAAGGGACCGTAGCGCAGCACGTCCAGGTCCTGGACCGCACCCGCCACCGCCAGATCCTGGAGCTCGAGGGCCGCGTCGGTCATGCCCCAGAGGCCTTCGGTGCGGACCAGGGAGATCGAGCCGGCCAGGGTCCCGTCGATGCGCTCCGCCCGCCGGAGCTCTGGGACCAGCGGTTGAAGAGGGGCGAAGGCCTCCGCCACCGGGGTCTCGGGCAGGTCCACCGTGAGCACGCAGTCCGGGTCGCACCCCCCGCTCAGGGTCAGCGCCAGCCCGTCGACCACCAGGGGCCCCGCGACCCGGTCGCCGTCGACCCGCTCCAGGGTGGCGCGGACCTCGCCGAGCCGCAGCCCGCGTAGAGCCAGCAGCGGGTGCTTGAGCACCAGGTCCCGGCCGACCACCTCGGCGGTCAGGGTGCCCGCGGGCCCCAGGTGGGCCTGGATCTCGAGGCGGCCCCGGAGCTCGGGTACCGGATCGGTGACCGCGGTGCGCAGCTTCACCGTGCCGGCGGCCACCTGGACCTCCGTGCCGCCGCCGCCAAGGTCGAGGCGCCCGTCGCTGCGCTGGCCGCTGAGACCCTCGGCCAGCACGTGCTGGCCCGCCCTCAGGGTCACGTCGGTCAAGGCCAAGGCGGGGCCGCTGGCGCCCCCGGCGCGGGCCAGCTGGTCCCGCCCGCCGCCTCCGAGGGAGAGCACGTCCAGGTCGACCCCGTCCAGCGCGACGAGCAGGGGCCAGCCCGGGGCCACGCGGGCCTCTCGGACCGTGAGGCCCGGCCGAGCGAGCTTCCGGACCGTCCACCCTTCGGCGGACCAGCTGTCGGCAGCCCAGGTGAAGCCGGCCTCCTCCAGGCGCTCGGTGGCCGCTCGCTCTCCGAGCACCGGGATCGCGAGGAGCCCGGCGGGTACAACCGCGAGGAGCGCGGCGCGACGGAGCCAGCGGAGCCGGGACAAGGGTGCATCCTATAGGCTCGGGACCACCGCCGAGGAGGACCGATGCCCCACGTCGCCAGCGAGGTGGCCCGACTGCGCCGGGTGGTCGTCAAGCGGCCCGGGGCCGCCCTGGAGCGCGTGCAGCCCCGCCACCTGCACGCGAATTCCCCCGACCACCTGCTCTTCGACGACCTGGTGCACGTGCCCGACGCCCAGCGGGAGCACGACCAGCTGGTTCGGGTGCTGGAGACCACCGCCGAGGTCGGCGTGCTCGACGACATGCTCGAGGAGGTGCTCGAGGTGCCCACCGCCCGCCAGGCGGTGATCGAGCGCGTGGCGCGGCTGGAGGATCTGGCCGACAAGGTGGTCAACCAGCTGGAGCAGATGGACCCCCGGGAGCTGCTGTGGGCCCTGGCCGTGGGCGGGCCGGCCTCGATCACCTGGATGAACCCACTGCCCAACCTGATCTTCACCCGGGACCTGGCGGCGCTCTGCGGCAACGTGCTGGTGGTCGGCAACGCCCGCATGCGGGCCCGGCGGCGGGAGTCGATCCTGGCCTGGGCCCTGGCGGAGCACCACCCGTGGTTCAGCGGCGCCAAGATCAGCCGACACTGCCGCTGGGTCCGGTCCCAGGGAGGCAGCTTCCCCCTGACCGTCGAGGGCGGCGACGTGCTGGTGATCAGCGACTCCCTGGCGCTCATCGGCGCGTCGGAGCGCACCAGCTGGGCGATGATCATCGCCCTGAGTCGCGAGCTGATCAGCGAGGGCTTCACACGGGTGCTCGTGGTGGAGATGCCCAAGCAGCGCAGCGCCATGCACCTGGACACGGTGTTCACCCTGGTGGACTGGGACACCGCGGTCGTCTACCGGCCCCTGCTCCAGCGGGGCAGCCCCGAGGAGGGCAACATCATCCGGCTGCGCAGGCAGGGGGAGCACGTCGCAGTCGAGGAGTGGGACGGCGACCTGCTCGATGCCCTGGCCGCCGAGGGCTACCCGATGCGGGCCGTGCTCTGCGGCGGCGGCGACCCGATCCACGAGCGCCGGGAGCAGTGGAGCGATGGCGCGAACTACTTCGCCCTGAGCCCGGGGGTCGCGGTCGGCTACGCCCGCAACGAGCGGACCGCCGCGGCCATGAGCGGCGCCGGCTTCCGGGTGCTCACGGCCGACGCCTTCCTCACCGAGTTCCAGGAGGACTTCGGGGGGGACTACGACAAGCTCGAGCAGAGCCGCAGGCGGTATGCCATCCACATCCACGGCGCCGAGCTGTGCCGGGGTCGAGGCGGGCCGCGGTGCCTGACCCTGCCGCTGCACCGGGATTGATGCTTAGACATCAGTCGGGCTATGCTCGATCATCATGCGAACCACGCTCACCCTCGAAGACGACGTCGCTGCGCTCATCCGGGAGCGACTGGAGCGGGGCGACATCCGGCTCAAGGACCTGGTGAACCAGGCCCTCCGCCTGGGCCTGGATCGGCTCGACGAGCCCGAGGAAGAGCGACCCCGCTATCGCCTGTCGCCGATCCGGTGCGGTGCGCCGAAGGTCCCCCTGGAGGACATCGCAGGGGCCCTGGCGGCGGCCGAGGGCGACGACTGGCGATGATTCTCGTCGACGCGAACCTGCTCATCTACGCGCACGAGCCCGCGATGGCGGAGCACGAAGTCGCCAGGGCGTGGCTCGAGGGTGTCCTCAACGGCGCGGCCAAGGTCGGGCTGCCCTGGGAGAGCCTGGTGGCCTTCCTGCGTCTGCGCACGAACGCTCGGGTGTTCCCCGAACCGCTGACCCCTGCACAGGCCTGGGCTCAGATCGAGGAGTGGATGTCGCTCCCCATCGTGTGGATTCCGCGGCCGACCACCGAGCACGAACGCATCCTCGGAGAGCTCTTCGAGGCCGCACGTCCTCGCGCCGGCCTGGTGCACGACGCCCACCTCGCGGCGATCGCGATCGGCCACGGCCTCACGGTGTTCAGCCGCGACAGCGACTTCGCTCGCTTCCCGGGCGTGCGCTGGGAAGACCCCTTGGCCTGATCAGCCGGATCAGCCCCGGGTGCGCCCGCAGGCTCGCGCGACCTCCTGGTTCAGCGGGAAGAGCTTCGCCTCCTGGGTGCCGGCGCTCTCCAGCTCCCGCTCCAGGGCCTTGTTCGCCGAGTCCCGGCGCTGGGCCACGCCCTTGTACTCGTTGGGGTCGGCGCCACAGCCACCCAGGTCCTTGAGGCACGCGTCGAGGGCGAGCTGGGCCCGGTAGGCCCGATCCTCGGCGGGGCGGATGCGGTCCTCGTAGAACGACGTCACCCGCTTCTTGACCTTGTCCCGGGCGGTCTTGGCCTCCATGCAGGCGGCGCTGTCGTTCTCGTCGGTGGCGGCGACGCGCTTCTCGGACTCCCGTGCGAGCCGCTCGGGCATGGCCTGGGGATCGGGCTCGTCGGGGATGCCGGCGGCGGCCTGGCGCAGGGACTCGGCCATCGCCGAGCCGGCGGCCGGGTTCTCCGGGACCTCCTCGGCGCCACAGCCGACGAGCACGGGCAGGAGCCACATCATGCCCCCCAATCTACCTCGGGAGGGGGTGTCACACCTTGTCAGCGGGGGCGTAGTGCTCGGCGGACCCACAGAGGGGTCCTGTAGATCGCGCCCAGGCAAGACGCCCCTCGATCGGAGCCATCCATGCGCCTCACCTCGCTGATCGCCGCCCTCGCCCTGACCGTCGCCTGCAACCCGGACGACACGCCCGACGTGCAGCCCGAGCCGGAGCCCGAGGTGCTGGACCAGGACCAGGACGGCTGGAGCGACGACGAGGACTGCGACGACGCCCGCGCCGACGTCCACCCGGAGGCGGTCGAGCTGGAGAACGGCCTGGACGACGAGGGCACCGACGCCTTCGACGACGACGGCGACGGCTGGACGGAGCACGCCGGCGACTGCGACGACGCAGACGCATCGGTCTCCCCGGACGCCCCCGAGGTGCCCTACGACGACAAGGACCAGGACTGCGACGGCGCCGACCTGATCGACGCCGACGGTGACGGCTTCGACGGCGAGACCGTGGGCGGCAGCGACTGCGACGACCTCGACCCCGAGGTCTGGCCCGGTGCGACCGAGCTCGCCAACGGCATCGACGACGACTGCGACGGCACCGAGGACGAGGGCACGGTCAACTTCGACGACGACGGCGACGGCACCATCCACGAGGGCGCCGATGAGGTGCCCTACGACGGCATCGACCAGGACTGCGACGGCGCCGACCTGGTGGACGTCGACGGCGACGGCGAGCCCGCCATCGCGGCCGGCGGCCTGGACTGCGACGACGAGGACCCCAAGGTCTCGCCGCACCTGTCGGAGAGCCCCGACTACCTGGACAACGACTGCAACGGCCTGACCGACGAGGGCACGACCTACGGCGACGACGACGGCGACGGCTACGCCGAGGTCGACGGCGACT
>CAYFPX010000128.1:9333-22821 GCA_964344945.1 uncultured Enterobacterales bacterium | reverse complement strand
CCGAGGGGCCGGTGCTGCTCCAGGTGAACAACCTGGGCAAGGTCACCGAAGTCCTGCGCTCGCGGGAGTGATGGACCGGATCACCTGAGTCCGAACACCCAACACGACCCCCTCGTCAGCGCAGATCCCGGGCCCCCTCCGAGAACGGCCGCATCCGCACGCCTGTCGCGTCCTGCAGGGCCCGGTGGTCCACCGCGTCGTCGGTCCCGAAGGCCGCCAGCAGCTCCTCGTCCAGGTCTCCGGCGAGCCCGGCCAGCCTCTGGAACAGCCCCACGGGCAGGTGCAGCTTCCGGGGGCGGGTGCCGAGGGCCCGGGCCAGGGTGTCGATGACCGCGTCCATGGTCAGGACCTCGCTGCCGCCCGCGTCGTAGGCGGCGTTCGGCAGCTCGCCGTCCAACAAGGCCAGCATGGCGTCGGCGAAGTCGTGCACGTGCAGCGGCTGGCGCAGGACCTGGCCGTCGCCCATCACCGGCACCACCGGGCTCCGACCGACGAAGTCCGCCAGGGTGTGGAAGCTCTCGGTGTGACCCGTGCGGTGCTCCCGCAGCCGCGGGCCATAGGGTGCCGCCGGGCGCACCGTGACCCAGGGCAGGGCGCCGGCCGCCAGACGGGCCTCGTCGTCCTTGCGGCAGCGGCCATAGGTGGTGTCCTGGTCCCAGTGGACCACGGTCGACGAGGCGTAGACCACCGGCAGCTCCAGGGCCAGGACCACGTCCATGAGGCGTCGATTCACCCGCTCCAGGCGGTCCTTGGGCCCGATGGCCTTGCAGGCCAGGTGCACCACCGCGTCGGCCTCGAGGCGCCGGAGCCGAGCCACCGCGGCCGGGTGGCGCAGGTCGCAGCGCACCGGGGTCACGCCGTTCAGGGCCAGCGGGGTCTGGTGGTGCAGCGCCAGCACGGTGTGCCGGGCCGCCGCCCTGCGGCAGAAGTGCGCCCCCACGAAGGAGGACCCCCCGGTCACCAGGAGCCGCACCCTCAGCGCCGCTGGCGGGGCTCGGGCAGGCGACCGTCGCGCTTGAGCTGGCAGTACAGCAGGGTCCCGCCCACCACCGCGCAGGGCATGCTGACCAGGTTCAGGCCCGGGACCCAGAGCAGGGCGGCGGTCCCGGCACCGAAGCCGAGGGTGAGCACCTTGTCCCGCTTGAGCACTTCGAGCTTCACGCCGAAGGGCAGGCGGTCCCGGGACAGCGGGCCATCGAGCATCTCCCGGGCGAGGAAGGTGGCGGTCACCAGGGCACCCAGGCCCGAGGCCAGCAGGGTGCCGGCGACGGGGACCAGGTTCAGCAGCACCACCGGCACCATGGCCGTCAGCCAGGCGAGCACCCCGAGCAGGCTGTGGCCCAGGGACATGCGCAGGTCGCTCAGGAACAGCCCCATCGTGAACGGCTCGTTGCGGGAGCCGAGGACCGACTCCTCGACCGCCTGGGAGAGGAAGTCGTTGAACGGCACGGCGATCAGCGTGCCCAGGGCATAGCAGAGCACCGCGCCGACCACGAAGGTCACCAGGCCCACCGCGATCATCGCCAGGGTCCAGCCGAAGACGGCGAGTCGGGCGGCGTCGACCCCGGGCGGGGTGAGCAGGGTGCCGGTGAGCTCGGGGGATCGGGTCCAGGCCAGCCAGACCGCGCCGCCGATCATCACGACCGTCAGGAACGCGGGCACCACGGCGTAGGGCCAGAGCCGGGGGTGGGCCACCACGTGACGCACGCCGGCGAAGGGGAAGCGGAAGCCCGCGGCGAAGCGGGCGAGCGGGTTGCCCTGAGGCAGAGACGGGGCGTTGGGACCAGACATGCCGGGGGGATACGCGGGAGGACCGGAGCCTATCCCACCCGTGACGACGACCATCCCCGCGCTCCTGCTCGACCGGGTGACCGGGAGCCCGGACACCGTGGCCTACCGGTCACGGGTCGACGGAACCTGGACCCCCAAGACCTGGGGCGAGTCCCACCAAGAGCTGAGCCAGCTGGTGCCGGTGCTCGCGGGGCTCGGGGCCGGCCCCGGGGTCCCCCTGGTCGTGGTCGCCGAGACCCGGCCCGAGTGGATGGCGCTGGACTTCGCCAACCTGTGCCTTGGCGGCATCACGGTGGGGGTCTACCCCACCCTGACCCCGGAGCAGGTGGCCTGGCAGGTGCGCCACTGTCGCGCTCCCCTGGCGCTGGTCGAAGACCCGGCGCTGAAGGACGCCCTGCTGGCCCGGACCGGGGAGCTCCCGGCGCTGGAGCGGGTCCTCACCTTCGCCGAGGTCGAGGCCCTCCCCTGGCCAGCGCCGGACCTGCCGGCCCTGGCCGAGCGGGTGGCCGCCGTGCGTCCGGAGCAGACCGCGACCGTCGTCTACACCTCGGGCACCACCGGCGACCCCAAGGGCGTGGTGCTCAGCCACGCGAACCTCTGTGCGGTGGTCGAGGCGAGCCGCGAGGCCCTGCCGACCCTGCCAGGGGAGCGCAGCGTGGTCTTCCTGCCCCTGGCCCACGTGCTCCAGCGCTTCGCGCTCTACCGGGGCCTCGTCGAGGACATCGAGGGCACCTGGGCCGAAGGCCTCGAGGGGCTGCCCGAGGCCCTCCAGGTCGGCCGCCCCACGGTCCTGGCGACCGTGCCGCGCATGCTGGAGAAGATCAAGAACAAGGCCGAGGCCACCGCGGCGGACCGGGGCGAGCGGGCCGCCGCGGTCTTCGCCTGGGCCTTCCGGGTGGGTGCCGCGCGCAGCGTCCTGCTCGAGCACCGCCAGTCGGTGCCCTGGACCCTGCGGCTCCAGTGGCGAGTGGCGGATCGGCTCGTGTTCTCCAAGGTCAAGGCCCGCCTGGGGGGCGAGCTGCGCATGTTGGTGTCCGGCGGCGCCGCCCTGGACCCCGCCGTCGCCCGCTGGTTCCACGGCATGGGCATCGACGTGCTCGAGGGCTGGGGCCTGTCCGAGACCTCTGCGCCGGCCACCTCGAACCGCCCCGACGGCTTCCGCTTCGGCACGGTCGGTCGGGCCCTGCCCGGGGTGGACCTGCGCCTGGCCGACGACGGCGAGGTCCTGGTCCGCGGGCCCGGCGTCTTCCGGGGCTACCTGCACGACCAGGCCGCCACGGCCGCCGCCCTGCAGGACGGCTGGTTCCACACCGGGGACCTGGGCGAGCTCAGCCACGACGGCTTCCTGCGCATCGTCGACCGCAAGAAGGAGATCCTGGTCACCGCCGGGGGCAAGAACGTCGCGCCCGTGCCGATCGAGCACCGGCTGGAGCGCTCCCCCTACGTGGACAAGGCGGTGGTGATCGGCAGCGAGCGCCCCTACCTGGTGGCCCTGCTGGCACCGGACTTCGAGGCCCTGGCCGCCTGGCGCAAGCAGCAGCGGGCCCACGGCGTGGCCGAGCCCGACCCGGCGCCCCTGTTCGCCGGCGCGGTCGAGGCCGCCAACGCCGACCTCGCCCGCTACCAGCAGATCAAGAAGCACGCGGTCCTGGACCGCGCGCTCACCCCCGAGAGCGGCGACCTCACCCCGACGCTCAAGCTCAAGCGCCGGGCGGTGTTGGGCCGGGAGGCCGCCGTGATCGAGGGGCTGTACCGCTGAGCTGTCCCGCTCAGGCGGCGATCACATCGGACAGCACGGCCCGCTTCTCGAGCTCCTTCTCCACCGCGTCCAGCACGGTCTTGCGAGCCTTGTGCTCGGTCTCGTACCGGCGGACCCGCAGCAGCCCCAGGTGGTCGAGGCCCTTGACCACGGCCCGCACCGTCTTGGCGTTCAGGGCGTCGTAGTCGGCCAGGGGCACCGCCAGGCTCGCCTCGAGGCGATCGGCCACCAGGCGCTCCACCGGCATGGTCACGCGACCGACCACCGGCAGCTCGGCGGTGCGGCCCAGCAGGTCCTCGACCTCGGCCAGGGCCGTGGTGTGCAGGGTCCAGATCCGCTCCTGGCCGCCGGTACGCACCAGGAAGGCCTGGTGGCGGGCCCGCGCGACCAGGTGGGTGCCGCGGGTGCGGAGCCGCTCGGGGGCCTCGCTGACGCCACTGATCCACTTGTCGAACATCGTTCCTCCTCCGCTCTGAATGAGCGCTCATTCATTGTGGCACCCGTCTACGCACCCCCTCTCGACCCGTCAACCATCGTCGCCTGTTCGTCACGGGTCGGGCCCGTGGCCGGCCCACCGGGCCCCGGGTGGTACCCTTCGGCCGATGGCACCACCCGGACAGGGGCGCGGCGACAAGAAGAACCCCCGCGCCCGCTTCAAGCGCCAGGTCTCCCTGCCGCAGCTGCCGGCCCGGTACAAGTGCCGGGATCACCTGGGCGACGGCGCCACCGGCCACGTCTACCTGGCCCGCGACGTCGAGCTCGGCGCCGACGTGGCGGTCAAGGTGGTCCGCCGCAACCTGGCCCTGCACGCTCGCTTCCGGGCCCGCTTCGCCCGGGAGGTCGCCCTGCTGGCCCAGGTGGTCCACCCGCACGTGGTGCCGGTCCACGACCACGGCACCCTGGAAGACGGCCGCCCCTTCGTGGCCCTGGCCCACGCCGACCGCGGCAACCTCCGAGACCTGCTGGCCCAGGGCGTGGAGCTCCAGGGCCTGCTCCTGCTGCTGGAGCAGGTGTGCCTGGCGCTCGCCACCCTGCACGCCCGGGGCCTGGTCCACCAGGACCTGAAGCCCGCCAACGTGCTGCTCTACTCGACCTCTGCAGGCACCCCAGAGGCCTGGATCGCCGACCTGGGCGTCACCGACGACATCTCGGAGCTGGCCAAGGACGCGCGCCGGGTGGGTGGCACCCCCAGCTACATGGCGCCCGAGCAGCTCCAGGGCCGGCCCCAGGAGGTCGGCCCCTGGACCGACCTCTACGCCATCGGGATCATGCTGTACGAGGCCCTGAGCGGGAAGCGCCCCCACAAGGGCGATGGCCGCAAGGAGCTGCTGAAGGCCCGCCTCGAAGCCCCCCCGATGCTGGAGTCCAGGCCGGGGCTCTTCCTGCCGGAGACGCTGCTGGAGCTGGTGAAGAACCTGCTCGATCCAGAGCCCCGCCAGCGCTACGACCGAGCCGCCGACGTGCGCCGCGTCCTGCGCCAGGCCCGCCACGAGTTCACCCGCGGAGAGGGGGGCGGGGTCAAGTGTGAGGGCGCGGTGGTCGCCACCGAGACCCACTCCACCCTGCCGGTGGCCCACGAGGTCTTCGAACAGTCCAGCCGCTCGGGCGTGGGCATGAGCCTGCGCTGGAACCAGGTGGCCCCCGACGCCATCCCCGGTGTCCCTCCGCCGGCGGCCGGCCGCGGTGCCAAGGCCCGGGCCTCGCTCCCCCTGTTCGCTCTGCGGGACATCCCGCTGATCGCCCGGGACAGGGCGCGGCACCTGCTGTGGCAAGCGGCCCGGGAGGTCGTGATCACCCAGAGCCCTCGGGTCGTGCTCGTGGTCGGCGAGTCCGGCGCGGGCAAGTCCCGCCTGGTGGACTCGGTGGCCCGGCCGCTGGAAGAGGGCGGCTTCATGGAGGTCTGCCGGCTGCGCTACCACGACCCGGCCGGCATCGACGACGGCTACATCGGCGCGGTCCGGGACCTGTTGGCGCCCTGGAACGACACCCGCCTGGACCTCCAGGGTCGCCTGGCCCGGTGGCTGGCCCGGGACCGGGGCACGGCGCTCACCGCCGTGCTCCAGGACGCCGGCACCCTGGCCCGCTGGTGCGGCTACCTGCTCCAGGGCGAGCGGCGGCCCAACAGCGCCCTGGGTCTGACCTTCCTCTACCAGCACCTGGCGGCTCGCTCCTGGCGCGGCGGCAGCTGCCTGGTGCTCGAGGACGCCCAGCACGCCGAAGCCGAGGGCGACGGCCTGGCCATCGCAGAGGCCCTGCTCGAAGGCGCCGTGGGCACCCTGCCCGTGCTGGTCCTGGCGACCCTGGACAGCCAGAGCCTCGCCAACAACGACGCCCTGAGGCGCCGGGTCGAGGAGCTCCAGGAGTCCGGCGCGGTCCGGATCGGCGTGCCGCGACTCACCGTCGACCAGACCCGCCAGCTCATGGCCGAGTCCCTGTTGCTGGAGCCGGCGCTCGCGGAGGACCTGGCCCGGCTGCTCGAAGGCGCTCCGCTCCTGGCGGGCATCCTGCTGCGGGAGTGGGCCGCTCGCGGGGTGCTGGCGCCTGGGCCCGGCATGTACTTCGAGCTCGCGCCGAGCCTGACCCTGGAAGACGTCTTCCCGGCCAACGTCGACGAGCTCTACCACCGCCGGCTGGACTCGGCGGTGGCCAGCTGCACCGACCCCAAGGCCGCGGAGCATGCGATGGCCGCGATGGCCATCGCCGGCGAGGCGCCGCCGACCAGCATCATCCGCCACGTCAACGCCACGGGGCTGGACGCCCTGCTCGCCACGGGACTGGTCAAGGAAGAAGGCGGCCTGCTGCGCTTCGAGGACGGCGCCCTCGCCCGCACCGCCCGCCGCCTGGCCCTGGGCCTGCCCCAGGCCCCGGAGATCCACGACCAGCTGGCCGCCGCCTGGCAGAAGCTCGGCGAGCGCACGGGCATGGCGGTGGACCTGCCTCTGGGACTGCACCGCCTGCGGGCGGGCAAGGCGAACGACGCCATCGCGCCCTTGAACAGGGCCGTGCGCGGCATGCTC
Organism: uncultured Enterobacterales bacterium; assembly: GCA_964344945.1. Classification (GTDB taxonomy): domain Bacteria; phylum Myxococcota_A; class UBA796; order UBA796; family CAJQPC01; genus CAYFPX01. The sequence continues at coordinate 16,254 of CAYFPX010000128.1, read as the reverse complement.
GACCAGGGGCGAGCTCGCGCGGCAGCCCGCGCGGCGGACCTGGCCATGGCGGCGGCGGACGCCGCCGGGGCCGGCGCCGTGCGCGGCAGCGCCGAGCACCGCCAGGAGGCCCGCCGGCTCAAGGCTCTGGCGCTCCTGGAGGCCGATCTGCCCGACGCCGCGAGGGACCTCGCGATCGAGGCCCTGGGCCTCAAGGGCGGCCTGCCCCTCGGCGAGGCCCACCTCAGCAGTGTGCTGGCCCAGGCCTGTCTGGCCCAGGGCGATGTCTCCCGGGCTCGCCTGCTGCTCGAGGAGGCCCGCAGGGTCTTCCACCGCTACCAGGACAGCGATGGCCTGGCCGACGTGGCCTATGCCCAGGCCCTGCTCTGCACCCAGCTCAACGACACCGCCGGCGCCGAGCGGGCCTACCGGGACGTGCTGTCCTTTCGACCCAAGGAGCACCGCCAGGCGGTGCTGGCGATGGGCGGACTGGCGAGCCTCTTCCTGCTCCTGGGCCGCACCGACGACGCCCAGCCGGTGGTCGAAGACCTGTCCTGGGCGGCCCGAGCCAGCGGCGACACCCGCAACGTCGCCCAGGCCCACTACACCACCGGCATGCTCCTGCTGGAGCAGCGCGAGCTGGAGCGGGCCCAGGAGTCCTTCCAGACCGCTCGGGGCATCGCCGCCACCAGCGGCGACTACCGGATGCAGCTCAACTGCCTGAACAACCTGGGCGAAGTCTGCCGCTTCCAGGACCGAGCCGCCGACGCCCGCACCCTCTACAGCCGCTACACGCGCATGGCGCGGCTGCGGGGCTACGAAGTGCTCCAGGCGGTGGGGCACCTGAACATGGCGCTCCTGGACCTGGGCGCGCGGGAGTTCTCGGACGCCGACCGCGAAGCCAGCGCGGCGGCCGAGGCGCTGGCGACCCAGCCCCGGCACTGGATCTGGGTCTACGTGGGCCTGGTCCGCGCGGCCTGTGCGGCGGTGCGCGGGGACCAGCGGGCGGCGAGCCAGTGGTGGAACCTGTCCACCGAGCGCGGCCTCACGGACCTGCGCTCACCAGACCTGTGGATCCCGCTGATGCTGCTCAACAGCGAAGCCCACACGCAGGGCTGGACGGAGCTGGAGCGGAACGCCCGAGCCGCTCTGCTGGTCATTCAGCAGCAGTAGGGCTGGCACGACGGCCGGTTCGGGGCGAGGGGGCGTCGGGCTGCGCCCGTTGTGTCGCGCTCAGGGTGTGGTCGGCGAGCGGACAGGGGTCAGAGCTTAATGATAAGGATACCTGGCACGTCAGACGACTTCACGCACCCCGTGCACGTGGACGAGCACGCTCCACGACCCCCGATTCAACGCACGCTGCTAGCCCTCCGGCACCACCGCCGGCAGCGCCTTCATCGCACTGCCCATCCACACCGGGTCCCTGGCCTCGGTCACCCACGTCGGCGTCGACACCTCGATGGTCGGCGTCTCCGGGGTGAGCCGGTGGTACATGTGCGCCGGCAGCTCCGGGTCGTTCCGGGCCTCGAGCACGTAGTGGTAGACCGAGTCCAGGGCGTGGTGCACGTAGTCCACCCGGACCTTGGTCTCGTTCATGGCGTAGCGGGTGCCGCCGTAGACCACCTCGTCCCGGCTGAAGGGGTAGCCGGACCACTGGTCGAACTGCATGACCAGGGCGAAGCGCATCGACTCCCGGGTGGCCTGCTCGAAGAACGGGGCCTCCTCGGGGGAGAAGCGCCGGGCCAGGGCGTAGGCCGCAGCGGTGCCCTCGGAGTAGCAGAAGGCCTGCATCGCGGGCAGCTCGTTCGGCATCTTGTAGTAGCCGCCGACATAGTCGGGCCAGGGGGCGTTCTCGCTGCGCCACATGTAGTTCTCGATCATCCAGCGACCGACCTCGAGGCCGAAGTTCGCGACCCGCTCGTCGCCGGTGAGCGCGTGCACCTTGTTGGCCGCCATGACGGTCCAGGGGCCGAACTGGACCAGGTCCAGCCGGGTCTGGTCCGTGTAGTGGTCGCTGGGCCAGGGCATGTCGTCGCGCCGCTGGGTGACCCGGCTCTCCCACCAGGGCATGTAGTAGTCGAAGTACTTCTGGACCGGCGCCAGCCACTTGTCGTGGTCGCCGGTGTACTCGGCGAGCATCGCCAGTGCGAGCAAGGCCTCCCCGGGCACGATGTCGTTGTCGGCGTCGGCGTAGGGGTGGTCGTCGTCGACGTAGTAGGGGTCGAACTTGCCGTTGGGCAGCTGCATCGACAGGGTGAAGTCGCCCATGCGGACCATCAGGTCGTCCCACTCGGAGGAGCCGGTGGCCTTGGCGAGGTCGATCACGCCCATCAGCTGGACCACGACCGTGCCGAGCTTCTGGTTGTTCTTGTAGGAGAAGTGGGTGCCCCGGCCCTCTTCGTCGACCCGGAACTGGAGGGTGAAGTCCAGCACGCGCCTGGCTTCGTCCAGGAACTCCGGACGGGGGTCGAAGTTGTAGGCCTGGACCAGGTTCCAGACCCCGAGGGTGTGGCGGACCAGGTTGTACTCGTCGGAGAAGCGGTTCTCCGCAGGCCAGAACTTGTAGTTGATGCGGCCCGTGTGGTCGGTGTTCTCCAGGTACCACTCGCCGCCCATGACCACGGACTGCGCCAGGACCTCCAGGTTCAGGGTCTGGGTCGGCACGAAGGGCACGCCGCGGAACAGCTGCACCGCTCCCTGGCCGGGCCAGTCCATGTAGTGGAGGGTCCGGATCTTCTCGAGGGGGTTTCTGGCCTCGCGCCAGGGCCGGCGGCTGGAGAGCTGGAACTGCTTGGCCGCGTGCCGCAGCAGGCGGTCCGCGCTGCGGAAGGATCGGGTGTAGGCCACCGAGCCCGGGAAGACCGCGGCCTTGTTGATGTCGGTGTCGATGATCACCGCGCCGTCGATGCCCATCTCCCAGAGACCGTCGAGGTCGGTCTCCTCCCAGCTCAGGATCCGGGCCCGCTCGGTGATGCGGTGGATCTCGAGGATCAGGTCGTCGATCTCCTCGCGGATCGGCGGAAAGCCAGCGATCTCCGGGCCGCGCCGGTGCTCGCGCTCCAGGTCCCGAGCCAGCTCGATCGTGCACTCCTGCAGGGTGTTCTGCAGGCACATGCCGATGGCGCTCTCGGTCCCGCCCTCGCGCCGGACCGTGGCGATGAGGTTCCACTTCTTGCCGTCTTCGCTCTGGATCCCCTCCATCTTCTGGATCTTGTCGCCGCGGAGGATTGCGCGGATCTGGTTGGCCACGACCAGCGCCAGCTGTGGCGGGAACAGCAGCGGCTTCTCCATGACCCGGTAGAGCAGGAAGTTGCGATCGGCGGCCAGGAGCTTGAACCAGGGGTGGTGATCGTCGCGGTAGACCCGGTTGAGCACGTTCTGGTTGCGGTCCAGGCTCGGCGCCACCTCGCGCCGGATGAGCAGGGCACCGGCGCCCCGGGCCACCAGGGCCTCGGCCACCGCCTGTTCGTCCTTCTCCAGCCACAGGCCGTCGGGCTGGCCCCGCTCGAACAGCGGCTCGACCTCGAGGTCCGTGGGCAGGCCGCGCAGGACGTCCAGGTTGTCGACCAGGACCTTGCCCCGGGTCTTCTGGAGCCGGCGCAGGATCTCGCTGTGGGGGGCCCGTGACGGGATCAGCCCCATGGCCTTGTTCCAGCGATCCACGTCGTTGTCCCCACGCACGACCACGCCGCCGCCGGACAGCCCCTGGGCGTCTGTGACGAGCGCCGAGGAGGCGGTGGCCGCGACCTCTTGCATGGTTTCGCAGCTGGTGAGGCCGAGCATGGCGAGGAGGCCGAGCATCAGGCGGGACATGGCGCCTCCGAAGGCAGGGGACAGCGCCCATCACACGGGGGCCCGCGCCGGTCAACCCGGATGGACGCCGGCCATGACGGCGCCCCCCCGGGCGCCGACCTGCGGACCAAGCCCCTACTCCGCGGCCTGGTCCAGGTTCGCTCGCGCTGCGGCGTGGTCGCTCTCCACGGCCAGGCAGCGCTCGAACAGCGCCCGGGCCTCGGCCGCACGCCCGGCCGAGAGCCGCGCCCGACCCAGGTTCACCAGGGCGTCGCAGCGGTCCGGATCGTGGCTCAGCGCCTGCTCCCAGGCGGCCTGGGCCTGGGCCAGATCACCCTGGGTCTCCCACACCTCGCCGGCCTTGGACCACGACGCCGCATGGCCCGGGTCGAGCGCCAGGGCCCGCTCGAGGTGCAGCAGGGCCTGCTGCGGGTCGCCCCCCTCCAGGTCGTGCACGAAGGCGGCCTCCAGGTGGAGGTCAGCGGTCTCGACCAGGGCCAGGGCCCGCGCATAGGCCTGGCCTGCGGGCGCGGCGCGACCAGCGAGCAGGTGCAGCCGGGCCAGGGTCGCCCAGGCCTCGGGGTCGTCAGCAACCGCGGTCGTGGCTCGCTCCAGGAGGACCTGGGCCGAATCCGCCTCGCCCAGGGCGTGCAGCAGGCGCCCCAGCGCGACCAGGGCCTCCTGGCGTTCGGGCTCCCGGATCAGCGCCTCCTCCAGGTGGATCCGGGCCAGGGCCAGCTCGCCCAGGACCTCCTCGGCCTGGGCCAGCGCGACCAGGGGCCTGGCGGACTCCGGGTTGGCCGCGGCGGCTCGCTTGAACAGGCCCACCGCATCCGCCGCCCGGTCGCTGGCCAGGGCCACGGTGCCCAGCCCGGCCAGGGCCACGGGCTCCTCGGGGGCCAGGGTCAGGGCCCGCTGGTAGGCGCTCCGCGCGGCGTCCAGGTCCCCAGCGTGCAGGTGCAGGTTGCCTCGGTCGGCCCAGGCCCCAGGGTCGCTGGGCTCCACGGCCAGGTGGGCGTCCAGGGCGGTGGCCGCGGCGGCGTGGTCCTCGGCGGCCAGGGCCGCTCGGGCGCGGGCCAGGTGGTCGACCGCCGGCTCGGGGGGCGGGGCTTCGCCACAGGCCACCAACCAGAGGAAAAACCACGCCATGCTCGACCTCTCCGCAGGTGATTAGACCCCCGACATGGTCGTCTACATCACCCCCCAGGGCTACGCCGCCATCATCGAGGAGTACGACTTCCTCATGAAGAAGGAGCGGCCCCGCATCACCGCCGAGGTCCAGTACGCCGCGTCCCTGGGCGACCGCAGCGAGAACGCCGAGTACCAGTACGGCAAGAAGCGACTGCGGGAGATCGACCGTCGGCTGCACTACCTCCAGGGGCGCCTGGACAAGATCCAGGTGGTGGACCCCAGCGAGTTCGCGCCGCCGGTCATCCGCTTCGGGGCCAGGGTCACCTACGTCGACCAGGCGGGCGAGGAGAAGACCGTCACCATCGTGGGCGAGGACGAGGTCGACATGACCACGGGCCACATCAGCTACGCCAGCCCGGTGGGCAAGGCCCTCATCGGCAAGGAGGAGGGCGACGAGGTGACCGTCAAGACCCCCGGAGGCAAGCGCGTCCTGGAGATCGACGAGGTGAGCTACCCGGACGCCGGCTGATCGGCTGGGCCGCGTTAGCCGGCCGCATGCAGTTCCCCCGCTGGCTCCCCGCCCTCGCCGCCGTCCCGCTGCTCACCTCCTGCGCGGTCATCGGCCTGGCCACTCGCAGCATGTCCTTCCCGACCACCAGCGGAGAGGTCGCCGCCGAGGGCCTGCCCGGCCAGGTGGAGATCCTGCGCGACGACGCGGGCATCCCCCACATCCGCGCCCAGACCGAGAACGACGCCTGGTACGCGATGGGCTTCGTGCACGGCCAGGACCGCCTCTTCCAGGCCGACATGAGCCGCCGGCTGATCCAGGGCCGCCTCAGCGAGTGGATCGGCGAGGGCTTGGTCGACACCGACGCCTTCCACCAGGCCCTGGGGGTGAAGGCCCAGGCCGAGGCGGTGCTGAGGGCCGCGACCCCCGAGATCCGCTTCGCGATGGCCAGCTACGCGGCGGGCATGAACGCCGCGGTCGCGTCGAGCAAGCGGCTGCCCCTGGAGTACCGCACCGCCGGCCTGACATGGGAGCCCTGGACCCCCGCGGACAGCGTGTCCATCAGCTACCTGATGGCCTGGACCCTGGCGAGCGGTCTCAAGAAGGAGATCGCCGCGCTCCAGCTCCGCAAGAAGCTCGACGCCGAGACCCTGGACCTGCTCTACCGGCACGACCCGGAGCGCATGGCGCCGGTGGACGACTACTGGAACGAGCTGCGCCAGGTCGACGTGGGCGCGTTCACCCCGACGGCCGCCGCCTGGCTGAGCCTCTGGGGTGGCCGGCCGGAGCCCGCGGCGAGCAACGCCTGGGTCGTGGGGCCCAAGCTCACCGGCGACGGCAAGCCCCTGCTGGCGAACGACCCCCACCTGGGCCCGGCGGCCCCGGGCAACTGGTACGCCCTGGAGGTCCAGGCCGGGGAGCTGCACGTGGCCGGCGCCACCCGGCCCGGCCTGCCCGGAGTGGCCAGCGGTCACAACGGCCAGGTGGCCTGGGGCGTCACCAACACCATGGCCGACTACGTCGACGTGGCGGTGCTCAAGAGAGACGGCGACAACGGCTACCTGCTCGCCGGGGAGCACAAGGACCTGAGCTGGAAGCGGCTCGCGCTGACCGTGAAGGGCCTCGACGAGCCGGTGGTGCGGGACATCGCCCTGACCGAGGTGGGACCGGTGCTCACGGATCCGACCGCCGAGTACTTCGCGGCCCTGCAGTGGACCGGCTCGACCCTGGTGGAGACCAGCCCCGACACCCTGGACGCCCTGCACAAGGTGGCCACGGTCAAGGACGCCTTGAACCTGGCGGACAGCCCCATGGTGGTGGGCCTGCACATGGTGGTGGCCGACGCCAAGGGCGACTTCGGGGCGATGCTGCTGGGCACGCTGCCGAACCGCAAGGCCCACAGCGGCATGCTGCCGTACCCGGCCTGGCGCGAGGAGCACGGCTGGGACGGCTGGCAGGAGCCGAAGCGCACCGTCCGCACGCCCAAGCAGGGCTACGCGGCCGCCGCGAAC
>CAYFPX010000128.1:6647-9304 GCA_964344945.1 uncultured Enterobacterales bacterium | reverse complement strand
GCCTGGCTGGACCACGAAGCCGCCTCGGAGATCACCACGAGCTATGTGCCCGACTGGCGACTGAAGCGCATCGGCGAGCTCATCGAGGAGGGCGACGCCCACACGGTCGGCTCGATGGTCCGCATCCAGCGGGACCAGGTGGACCTGCACGCCCGCCAGGAGCTGCCCCGGCTGCTCAGTGGGGTCAGCAAGCCGTCGACCAGCGACGCCGCGCGGTGCTGGGAGTGGATGACCGAGTGGGACTACCAGGCCCGACCCGATGGCACCGGCGCCCTGGGGTGGACCGTGTTCCAGGAGGCGATGGTCCGCCAGGGGCTGAAGGACCTGCTCGGTGCCGAGGGCGTGGAGATCTACCTGACGGCCACCAGCCCCGGGTCCAGCTACCTGCACCGGCCCGGCTGGCAGTCCTTCTACACGAACCGGGAGCTGGAGACCCGCCAGGCGCTGGCCGCGGGCTGCGCCGGACTCCGGGAGACCTACGAGTCCCTCGACGGGCTCAGCTGGGGCGGCGTGCACCTGCTGACCTGGAAGCACGTCTTCGCCAGCGCCGGGGGCCGGGCGGAGAAGCTCTTCAACCCGGCGCCCTTGGCGTGGGGCGGCACGGGCCACACGGTCAACGTGGGCGGGGTGAGCTGGTCCCGCGAGGGCTGGGGCACCGCCTGGGCGCCGAGCATGCGGGTGGTGATGCCCCTGGGCGAGCTGGGCGACTCCCAGATCCTGGTGCCGCCGGGGCAGTCCGGTGCCCCGGGCCACGATCACTACGACGACATGAGCGAGCCCCTGCTCTTCGGCGAGATGGTGCCCCTGTGGTTCGACGAAGCCGACGTGCGGGCGAACGCCGTCGAGACCCTCGTGCTCACGCCAGCGATGTGATCCGCCTCCTCGACCACCTGCGGGATCAGGGCCTGGACGGCCGCGAGCTCCGCAAGGCCCTGGAGACCGGCAAGGTCCGGGTCCACGACGTGCCCACGGGCGACGGCGGGCGGCTGGTGGATCCCGGCAGCGTGCGGATCTGGCGGCAGGCCCCCCGGCTGCGGGTCGGGCGGGACCCGGCGCTGATCTTCAAGGACAAGTACCTGGCCGTGGTCTGGAAGCCGTCCCGCTTCCTGAGCGTGGCGGCGCCCAAGCGCGGTCGCGACGACAACCTGGTGAGCTGGACGTCTCGGTTGGTCGGCCGGGCCCTGCCCGTGCACCGCCTCGACGAAGGCACCAGCGGGCTGATGCTCGTGGCCCGCTCGGACAACGCCCAGACCGCGCTCAAGAACCTCTTCGCCGCGCACGCCCTCGAGCGCCGCTACCTGGCCCTGGTGCACGGCTCCTTCCCCGCGGAGCCCTTCACCCACACCTCCCAGCTCGTCCGGAACCGCGGCGACGGCAAGCGCGGCTCGGGCCAGGGTCCCGGGGCCCGGGAAGCCACGACGCACCTGCGCCGGCGGGAGGTCCTGGCCCAGCACGCCTCGGTGGTCGAGGCGACCCTGGAGACCGGCCGCACCCACCAGGTGCGCATCCACCTCGCGGAGCTGCGTCACGCGGTGCTCGGCGACGGGCTGTACGGGACGCGGAACACGTCGAGGCGGGCGAAGCGGCTGGCGCTGCACGCCGCGGTCCTGGGCTTCAAGCACCCGTTCACGGGCAAGACCCTGCGCTTCCAGGCGCCACTGGCCGACGACCTCGAGCGGCTGAGGCGGTACCTGGCCGCACCGCCCGAGCGGGCTGACGGGTAGGGTGAGGCGGTGAGGGTCCTGGTCACCGGCGGGGGGGTGCGGGTCGGCGCGGCCATCGCGCGGGCGTTCGCCGCGCGAGGGGCCGAGGTGATCGTGCACTACCGGTCGTCGGCGGCTCCTGCCGAGGCCCTGGCCGCCGAGCTGGGCGGTCGGGCGGTCCAGGGGGACCTGGCCACCGTGGGGGGCGTGGCCGCGGTCGCCGCCCAGGCCGGCGCCGTCGACGTCCTGGTGAACAGCGCCGCCGGCTACGAGGCCGTGCCCTTCGAGCGGGTGAGTGCCGAGCAGTGGGACGGCCTGCACGCCCTGAACGTGCGGGCGCCGGCGCTGCTGACCCAGGCCCTGCTGCCCGGGCTGCGGTCCTCGGCGCTGGCGGGCGGCGGCTGCGTGGTGAACCTCGGAGACATCGCCGGGGACCGGCCGGTGCCGGGGTACGCCCACTACGTGGTGACCAAGGCGGCGGTGCACCAGCTGACCCGGGCCCTGGCTCTGGAGCTGGCGCCACACGTGCGGGTGAACTGCATCGCGCCCGGCACGGTGCTGCCGCCCGAGGACTTCACGGAGGCCCAGCTGGATGCGCTGCGGGCGACGATCCCGGCCCAGCGCTTCGGCTCCCCCGTGGACATCGCCCGAGCCGCGGTGTTCCTCGCCCTGGACGCGCCCTACGTGACGGGTCAGATCTGGGCGGTGGACGGCGGCCGCTCGGTGGGCGGCCCGATGGAGGCCGGCTGATGCGCACCCACATCCGCGTCGAGGACCTGTTCGTCGAGTGCCTGATCGGGGTGCGCGACCCGGAGCGGGTCCGCCCCCAGCGCATCAAGGTCGACCTCGAAGTCCAGGTGGACGCCCGGAGCGCAGCGACCCACGACGACCTTCGTCGGACCTTCTGCTACGACACCGTGGCCCGGGACGTGGGCTTCCTGCTCCAGGCCGGCC
>CAYFPX010000128.1:2965-6637 GCA_964344945.1 uncultured Enterobacterales bacterium | reverse complement strand
GCCGCTTCTACCTGCTGGAGACCGCCTGCTGGGTGCTGAGCCGCAGCCTGTTGCTGCCGGCCCTTCCCGGGGCGCGGTCACCGAGCCCCTCCACCGCGAGCGTGACCCTCACCAAGTACGGCGCCCTGCCCGGCGAGGCCCGTGCGGTGGTGCGCCAGGACGCCATCGCCGCGGCCCAGACCTATGTGCGCGAGGACAACGACTGGGGCACCGTGGACGTCATCGCCGAGACACGCCGCCTGGGGGTCTACAGGCTGAACATCGCCCCGGGCCGCGAGATCCCGCGCCACGTCCACCGCCGCATGCGCGAGGCCGAGCTCATCCTCGACGACGGCCTGGTGGGCTGGCAGGAGGGCTCCGAGCCTCGCACGCTGGCCGAGGGGGAGCGCTTTGGCTGGGAGCGTGGCCAGGCACACGGCTACCGGAACATCAGCGACCGGGTGAGCAGCATCCTGTGCCTGGACGCCCCGCCGTTCATCCCGGAGGACGAGGTCCCCCTGGAGGGCGAGGCCTGATGCGGATCCTCGTCACCGGCGGCGGCAGCGGGCTGGGGCTCGGTGTGGCCGCGGCGCTGGGGGAGCGGGCGGTGATCGTCGGCCGTCGGGCAAGCGTGCTGGAGCAGGCGGCCCGAGCGACCGGGGCCAGAGCGGTGGTGGGCGACGTGACCGCGGCGCCGGCGCTTCTCCTGGACCGGGTCGGGCCGGTGGACGGCATCGTGCACGCCGCCGGGCACCTGGAGGGTGGCCCCGTCCCGGGGTGGTCCGCCGACTCCTTCGCCCGGCTCTTCGCCGTGCACGTGACCGGCCCGGCGATGCTCACCCGCGCCTGGGCGGCGGAGCGCCAGGGGCCGGGCAGCGTGCTGTTCCTGGGCTCGACCCTGGCGGTGCGCTCGGCGCCCGGGCGGGGGCCCTACGCAGCGGCCAAGGCGGCCCAGCTGTCCCTGTCCCGGAGCCTGGCGGTGGAGCTGGCGGACCGGGGTGTGCGCGTGAATTCCCTGCTCTGCGGCGTGGTGCCGACTCCGATGACCGCGGGCCACGACCTGGCAGACCTGGCGGTGCTGCACCCGCTGGGGTTGGGCACCCCCGAGGCCGTCGCCCAGGCGGCCCTGGCGGTGCTGGAGAATCCGTGGATGACGGGGGCGGCGGTGCCGGTGGATGGGGGGCTGCTGGCGACGTGAGTTTTCGGACGACCCGAGAACTCGCCGAGCAGGCCCCGAGCCATCCTGCTTCCGGGCCTTGGGCCGACACCCTCGTGAGGCCGCGGGGCGGCCTCACCGAGCGTTATGGCCCTGGAGCCCTCGTGAGGCCGCAGGGCGGCCTCACCGAGCGCTAGGAGCAGCCCAGCTCCGCCGGCCCCAGGTCGCTGAGCGTCTCGTCCAACCCGGTCGGCACCAGTCCCAGCTCGGCGCTCAGCTCCCGGTCCAGCAGGTGGGTCGGCCGCACGTTGGCCAGGGCGGCCAGGACGTTGCCCTTCACGTTGCCGTTCTCGCCCTGGAGCTCCGTCAGCAGCCCCTTGATGCGCTGTCGCTTGAGGTTGTCCTGAGAGCCGCACAGGTCGCAGGGGAGGACGGGGAAGCCCTGTTCCTCGGCGAGCAGGGCGAGGTCCTCTTCGGCGCAGTAGGCGAGCGGGCGGACCACCACGTTGCGGCCGTCGTCGCTCCAGAGCTTGGGGGGCATGCTCTTGAGCTGGCCGGCGTAGAACAGGTTCAGCAGCAGGGTCTCGGCCAGGTCGTCCCGGTGGTGACCGAGGGCGATCTTGGTGCAGCCCAGCTCGACCGCCACGTTGTACAGGATGCCGCGGCGCAGGCGGGAGCACAGGGAGCAGTAGGTCCGGCCCTCGGGCACCTTGTCCAGCACGATGCTGTAGGTGTCCTGCATCACCATGTGCTTGTCGACACCCATGTCATCGCACCAGTCCGCGACGACCTGCTGCTGGAAGCCCGGCTGGCCCTGGTCCAGGTTCACGCCGACCAGGGTGAAGTCGAAGGGCGCGGCCCGGCGGAGCTTCTGGAGCAGGTAGAGCAGGCCGTAGCTGTCCTTGCCGCCGGACAGGCAGACCATGACCCGGTCGCCAGGCTCGACCATGGCGAAGTCCTTGTTCGCCCGCATCACCTTGCGCAGCAGGCGGCGCTCGGTCGATGTGACGTCGGCCATGGGCCCTCCTAACCGGAATGGGCTAGGACCAGCCGATGCTGCCGATCTACTGGGACGACAGTCACCACGCGTTCCGCGACAGCGTGCGCGGGTGGGTCCAGCGCCACATCACGCCCCGGGCCGAGGAGTTCGAGGAGGCGAACCTCTTCGACGTCGCGCTCTACAGGCTCGCCGGCGACGCCGGGCTCTTGGGGGCCGGCTACCCGGAAGAGGTCGGCGGCATGGGAGGCGATGTGTTCCACGGGCTGATCGTCGCCGAGGAGATGATCCGCGGCGGCAGCGTGGGCACCGCGGTGGGTCTGGGCAGCCACGGCATCGCCCTGCCGCCGATCCTCAACGTCGGATCCGAGGAGCAGAAGCAGCGCTTCATCCCGCCGGTGCTCCGGGGGGAGCAGATCGCCGCCCTGGCCATCACCGAGCCCGGGGCCGGCTCCGACGTCGCGCGCATCACGACCCGGGCGGTGCGGGACGGCGACCACTACGTCCTCAACGGCGCCAAGACCTACATCACCAGTGGCCAGCGAGCGGATCTCTTGACCGTCGCCGCCCGGACCGGCGACGACGGCGCTGGGGGCATCTCGCTCTTCGTCGTCGAGGCCGACACGCCCGGGTACAGCGTCGGCAAGCCCCTGAAGAAGATGGGCTGGTGGGCCAGCGACACCGCCGAGCTGTTCTTCGAGGACTGCCGGGTGCCCGCCGCGAACCTGCTGGGCCCCGAGAACGCCGGCTTCGCCGCCATCATGATGAACTTCGCCAGCGAGCGGCTGTACCTGGCCGCGACCTGCGTAGCGATGGCCAGGCTCGCGCTGGACGCGACCGACCAGTACGTCCAGGAGCGCCAGGCCTTCGGCCGGCCCATCGGGGCCTTCCAGGTCAGCCGCCACAAGCTGGCGGAGATGGCCACCCGCGAGGCCCAGGCCCGGGCCTTCGTGAGCGTGGTCGCCGCCGAGATCGAGCGGGGCGAGGTGGACCCGGCCAGGGTGGCGATGATCAAGAACGCCGCGGTGGACGCCTGCAGCTATGTCTGCGACGAGGCGGTCCAGCTGCACGGGGGCATGGGCTACATGCGGGAGTCGCTCGTGGAGCGCCTCTACCGCGACGCTCGGCTCTTCCCCATCGGCGGTGGCACCAGCGAGATCATGCGAGAGATCATCAGCCGCTTCCGGGCCCCGGGGAGCCCGCACTGATGGCCCGGCGTCCGGTCGAGCCGCCGGATCCCGACGAGACCCTCGGCTGCCTCGGCACCATCCAGCAGCTGGGCATGGCCTTCTACGCCATCCTGTTGCTGGCCATCATGTGCTCGGGCGCCACCTGTGCGATGGGCTCGGTGGTGAGCCTGACCCTGCCCAAGGACCCCACGGCCAGCGGGCTCATGGCCGGGTCCGAGGCCGGGCCCTGGCGGCTGAGCCAGCTGCGGGAGATGGGCGTGGTCGGGGCCGACGAGACTCCCCTGGTCTACGTGGACAGCAGCGCGGTGAGCGACGGCAGCAGCGGCTGCGCCTTCCACGAGGGCACGGTG
>CAYFPX010000128.1:0-2955 GCA_964344945.1 uncultured Enterobacterales bacterium | reverse complement strand
CTGGCAGCTCAACCGGGTGACGGGATCGATCGCCATCGCGGGGGCCCAGGTGTCCGACCTGGGGCGATCCGTGGTGATCGCCCGGGGCCAGGACCAGCTCACGTGTGTGCTGACCGAGGGCGACGCGGCGGCGAAGTTCGCCCGCATGATGAGCGCCGAGGCGGGGCGTTAGGAGCCCGGCATGGCGACGTCGGTGCAGCTGCGGAACGAAGGGGGCGAGCTCCGATCCGCGACTGGGACCTACACCGCCTACAACCCGGCGAGCCGTGGGCAGCGAGCCATCGTCCGGCTGGTCGGGTTCTGGCTGGCGGCGATTCCCGGTGCCTTCATCCCCGTCTTCCACTTCATCTGGGTGCCGGCGATGCTCATCGCCGGCGTCGGCATGGCCATCGCCGCCTGGAACACCACCGAGCAGCTGAAGGGCATCGAGGGCAGCTGCCCGAGCTGCGACGCGCCGGTGGCGCTCTCTGGCGGTCGGTCCTCGGCGGACATGCACGACACCTGCCCGGACTGCAACCGCTTGATCCGCATCGCGCGGGCGCCGGAGGCCGAGTGAGCAGGGGTCGCCAGCAGCACGACGCCCGACAGGCCGCCGTCGCGGGCCTGGGGCGCCAGCTCTCGCGGCGGGCGAAGAACCGCTGTGAGCTCTGCGAGGACCACACCTCGCTCCGGGTGGTCGAGATCGAGCCGGTCTTCGAAGACCCGGACGTCGATCGGGCCGTGATGATCTGCCAGCGCTGCCAGGCGGTCGTAGCCGGGGGTCGCGGTCGGCCCGACCCGAGCACCCTGCGCTTCCTCGAGGGCACGGTCTGGTCTGAGACCCTGCCGGCTCAGCTCGCGGCGGTGCGGGCGGCTCGGGGGCTCGCCGACGACGGCGTGCCGTGGGCGGGCGATCTGCTCGACGGGCTGTACCTGGACGAAGAGGTCGAAGCCCTGCTGTGAGCTGGCAGCTCACCCTGCGGGCGCACCTGCCACCGGGGGACCGGGACCTCGCGCTGGCGGAGGTGCGGCACCTCTGCGACGGCGTGGAGGAGACCGGCGAGGCCACGCTCACCGCGGCGTCCCTGCGAGTGCCCGTGGCCGAAGCCGCGCGGCGCTTCGCCTTCGTGCAGTCCCTGGCCGGCCCCCGACCCACCGACCTGGCCCCGGCGGCCTGGTGGGTCCCCCAGGGAGACGGCCTGTGCGCCGTGCCGCGCCTGGCCCTGGGGGAGCTGCTGACCCTGGCGAGCGAGGCGCCCTCCGTCGACAGCGTGCGGGGCTGGGCCGCGACCCTGGCGACCGGCGAGGCCACCGCGGTCCAGCGCAAGGCCCTGGCGCGCAAGCAGACCTCGACCCCCCACGTGCACGGCCTGCACACCTACAAGGCCAAGTTCTTCCCGCGCATGGTGCGGTCCCGGCTGCACGTGGCGCTGGACCGGGCGCCGGTGGGGCCGGACGGGCAGCGCGTGGTGTTGGACCCCTTCTCCGGAAGCGGCACCACCGCCTGGGAGGCGGCCGCCCTGGGGCACCCCGCTGTGGGTGTGGACATCGATCCGCTGAGCGTGAGCATCGCCCGGGCCAAGCGGGCCCTGGGGCGCTGCGATGGCCCGGCCCTGGCCGCGGCCGTGGAGCGGTGTCTGGGCGATCCCGCGCCGTCACCACGTCCCTACTCCCTGCCCCCCTGGATGGCGAAGAAGTGGGACCGCAAGGGCCTGCAAGCCGAGCGGGCGGTGGTCGAGCGGGACATCGCGACCTGGCGGGACACGCTCCTGTCCGAGCCCGATCGCGGGGTCCGGGCCGTGTTGGCGGCGTGCCTCTCCGACGCCCTGGTCCGGAAGTTCCACGTCCGCATGATGGGCACCGGGGTCGGGCGCTTCGCCCTCGAGGTCCGGCAGCGCAGCCTGGGGTCCTTCGTGCGGTCCGCGCTGGAGCGAGCGGTCAAGGCACGGGCGGTGCTGGGGGCCCTGGACGAGGCCTGGCCCCTGTCGTGCGGCGCGATGCAGCTGGTGCGCGGCACGGCCACGGCGCTGGACGTGCCGGACGCCTCGGTGAGCGTGGTGCTGACCTCGCCGCCGTACCTGCCCGCGTCGTCGGGTCGGGAGGCCTACCTCATCGGCAAGTCCATCAGCCTGACGGCCCTGGGCCTGATGTCGGCGGCGGAGATCGCCGGCGCCGAGACCGGCTCGGTGGGGTCGATGAAGGCCGCGGCCGGCGACGAGGGCGACACCCTGCCCGCGGCGGTCCACACCCTGGTCGACTGGCTCCAGGGCGACGACCTGCGCCGCATCAAGGCCGCGCCCACCCTGCGCTACCACCGGGACCTGCTGCGGGCCCTGCGGGAGACCCGCCGGGTGCTCGTGCCCGGCGGCGAGGCGATCTGGGTGGTGGGCAAGCAGAGCACCTTCTACCGGTTCAAGACCCGGGAGGTCCTGCACCAGGTGCACTGCGACGCCATCTTTCGGGAGCTGGCGGCGCTGGCGGACCTCGCGGTCGTCGACCAGACCGACGTGCGCCTGGACAAGCAGAATCGCAACGCCAGGCCCCGGAGCCTGGACGACTACTACGAGAGCGTGATCACGCTCCGGAGGCCGCAGTGAGCGACACCTTCCACCGCTGGGTCGTGGTCCTGACCCCCACCGTCGACGAGACACCGCTGGACCTGGTGTGGCGGCACTGCCGGCACCTGGAGCGGCTGGAGGACGAGGGTGTGTTGGAGCTGGCCGGGCCCTTCGACGACAAGTCGGGGGGGATGCTGGTGCTGCGCGGGGTGGACGAGGCGCGAGCGCGGGCGATCGCGGCGGCGGATCCGTTCGTGGCGGAGGGGGTGCGGACGGTCACGCTGAAGGGCTGGTCGCTGTCGAGCCGCGAGAACAACCACATGGGCATGGGCTCGGGCTGAGGGCGCGGAGCCCCGCTCAACTCCCGCCTGGGCGTGTAGAGCCTCCCTCCAACTTCCGGGTCGGCGTGTAGAGCCCC
>CAYFPX010000127.1:0-22923 GCA_964344945.1 uncultured Enterobacterales bacterium | reverse complement strand
CATCAACGCGAGAGCGGGCCGCCAGGCGGGGCGAGGGCAAGCGAGTGTCCACGAAACTCTGAGAGAGGGGACTAGACTGTCGGGGTGTTCCTGCCCCTGACCATGCTGGCCTGCGGTCCCGTCACCCTGGAGGACCCCTCACCGGACCCCCTCGACACCGGGGTGACGGAGACCGCGACCGACACCGCCACCCCGCCCACCGACACCGGCCCAGAGCGGGTCGGCGAGGCGGGGCACCCGATCTTCGGCATGGACGTCGTGCACAGCCTGGACATCACCCTGTCCGACGAGGCGATCCGCAGCCTGGACCGGGACCCCTGGGACTACGTGGAAGGCGCCGTGGTCTTCGACGGCAAGGCGGTCGACAGCGTGGGGGTGCGGCTCAAGGGCGCCTGGGGCTCCTTCGAGGACCTGGACGGCAAGGCCAACTTCAAGATCGACTTCAACCGCTACGTCGACGGCCAGGACCTGTGGGGCACGGAGCAGCTCACCGTGAACAACAGCCGGGTGGACTGCTCCTTCTTGCGGGAGGTCACGGCCTACCACGTCATCGACACGGTGGGCCTGCACGAGACCCGCACCGGCTTCGTCTGGGTCACGGTCAACGGCACCGACTACGGCCTCTACGTGCTGGTGGAGACCCCCGACGACGAGTGGCTCGACCACACCTTCGAGGCGTCCGACGGCAACCTCTACGACGGCAAGTACATCTTCACCGAGGACTGGGACTTCGTCTCCTACGTCGACTTCACGCCGTCGGAGCAGGTGTACTTCGAGCTCGAAGAGGGCACCGACGTCGGTCTGGTCGATGTCGAGGCGGTCACCGAGGTCCTGCGTACCGCCCGGTCCGACCCGGACGGCTACGAGCACCTGGGCCAGCTCGTGGACTGGTCCCAGCTCCAGCGGGTCTGGGCGACGGAGCAGTGGGTGGGCCAGCTCGACGGCTACTGGCTCAACACCAACAACTACCGGATCTACTTCAACCCGCTGTCCCAGCGCATGGAGATGCTCCCCTGGGACATGGACTACAGCTTCTACAACGACAGCGACTGGGGCATGGACTGGTGGCGGCCCTCCGGAGAGCTCACGAAGTTCTGCATGCAGGACGCCGACTGCCTGGCCGACCTGCGCACCGAGAGCGAACAGGTCCTGGCCATCCTCGACGCCACGGACCTGGACGACTGGGTCAACGAGGTCCGGGACCTGATCGAGCCCCACGCCAACGCCGACACCCGCGCCTGCACCAGCGACAACACCATCTACTGGATGCAGGAGGAGATCGAGACCTGGGTGCGGAACCGCTCCGACGAGGTCCGGGAGATCTGGGAGGAGTAGCGGCCCAGCAGGCCACGGAATCAGCGGGCCGCCCAGACCGTCACCGCCCCGGTGCTGTCCACCGCCGCGAGGCGCGTGCCATCGGACGAGAGCGCCAGGGCCGTGACCTCGCCGCTCACGCCGCCGAGCCGGGCGACCTGTTCGGCGGTGCGGCCGTCGTAGAGAGCGACCCCGTCGGGGGCCCCCACGGCCACGAGGTCCACCTCGGCGGCCATCGCCACGGGCCGGGAGGTCTCGACCTGCAGGGCGGAGAGGTCCGCCGCACGGAGAGGGCGACCGGACACCGGGTCCCAGCAGTCGTAGCGGGTGTCCGCGAGCAGGCAGGCCCGGGAGCCGTCGCCGGTCAGGGCCAGCGACCTTGGCAGGAGCTCCTTGGCAGCCACCGGGGACAGGCTGGTGGCCTCGCCAGACCACACGGTCACCTGCCCCTTGCTGTCGTCCTGGGCCCACCAGGCGAGGCGCTCGCCGTCGGCGGACCAGGTGGCGACCTGGGGGGGGAGCTTGGAGGTCAGCTCGTTCCGCGTCACCGCGGTCTGGCCATCGATGATCGTGACCCCGTCGCCAGCCACCACCGCCAGGGCCCGCCCGCCCGGCGCGAAGCGCAGGTCCAGAGCACACAGGCCGTCCCGGGTGCCGAGGATCCGGTCCGAGGCGATGTCCACCAGGTACACCGACTTCAGCTGCTCGGTGCAGTAGCCCACCGCCAGGCGGGAGCCGTCTGGGGACAGGCTGAGGGCCGCGATGTTCGCCAGCGGACCCCGCCAGCTGCCCGCGGCCTCCACCGGGTCCTCCAGGCGGGTCTCCGGCGCCGGCACCGGCCACCAGGCGACCTCGGCGTCCCCGGTGGGCCCCTGCACCCCGGCCAGGACCCGGCCGTCGTCGCCGAAGGCCAGGGCCCTCGGCGAGCAGGTGTTCGGGGTCGGGCAGCCGGCCTTGAGCTGGCCCATCGGTCCGTAGCGCAGGGCCAGGTCCAGGGTCGGATCCTGCCGCTGCTGGTGCACCCAGAGCTCGAAGTCGAGGAAGGCCGGCCCAGCGGTGGCGCGGACCACGTACCGCACCGGGTCGCTGTCCGGTGCGCAGGCGCCGAAGGGGAACCTCAGCACCCCGGCGACCCAGGTGGGCTCCGGGGCGTCCAAGCACACCTCGGCGACGGGCTGGTCCGCGACCTGGACCGAGACCTCCACCCCTTCGGGGGCTTCCAGCAGCAGCTGGTCCAGGGTCCGGGCGGCCACCTCCAGGTCGCTGTCCCGGTACTCCACCTGGATGAGCAGGGGCAGGGCGCCCTCCAGGGCTTCGAGGGCCTTGTCGTGCTCGGGCCAGGCCAGGCCGAAGGCCAGGAGCGCCTCGGGGGTGGTGGCATCCCGGTAGGCGGCGTCGGCCAGCCGCCCTGTGGCCTCCTCGGCCTGGGGATGGTCGGGCCAGGTGTCCAGGAAGGTCCGCCAGGCCTCGACGGTGTCCCAGGCCGCGGCCTCCTCGAAGCGGCGCTTGTTCAGGATGTTCACCGCCATCACGGCGTGGGAGGCGTCGGGGTGGAGCTTCAGGAAGTTCTCCATCGACTTCGCATCCCCGGCGTCCCGCGCGGCGACGAAGTCGGCGTGGGTCAACCGCCTCAGCGCCTCCTCGGCGGGCAGGGTGCCGTCGTACTTCGCCACCACGTCCCGCAGCTTGTCCTCGTCGGTGCCCGCGGCTTCGAGGGTCAGGGCCGCGGCCGTGCGGTGGGCCCGCTGGCCGGCCGTGGTCCCAGCCCAGGTCTCGGCGAAGGTGTCCAGCGCCACCGAGTCGGTCTCCTCGACCAGGTTCCAGGCGGCGTCGGCGCAGGCATCGGGCAGGCCCCGGTCGTCGGGGTACTTGACCAGGAGCTTCTCGCACTGGCCGACGGCCTTCTCGTACTTGCCGTCCCGCGCCAGGTCCTTGATCTTGGCGACCGGCGACTGGGCGGCCAGCGCGGACGTGACGAGCAGAGGCCAGATCATGGGCACGACGACTACCACCCTCGCCCCCTTCGGATCAATCCAAGGCCCCTGATGAGGACTGTGGCCAGCGCCCGATGAGCAGGGTGCCCTCGCTGGCGCGCTTGGCCCAGAGCACCACTTCTGCCCGTCCGTCGCCGGTCAGGTCGTGCACGAGGAGCTCGCCGGCCTCCGGCAGTCGCGCCGGCACAGTCAGGCCCGGGTCGCCCTGCTCGGCCAGGTCCTGGCTCCAGTAGACCTGCAGGCCCTCCTCGGGGTCGAAGCGCACCAGGTCCGGGCGCCCGTCGCCGTCCACGTCCGAGCCGTCGCTGAAGACCCACTCCGGACCGTCTCCGCCCTCGACCTGCTGGGAGACCTCGAGCAGTGTCAGGGGATCGGCCGACAAGGCCCCGCCCTCCAGCGTGAACAGGTCCAGGTCCACCGGCAGGTTCTTGCTCACCAGGGCCCGGCCGAGGGAGGTGAACCCCGTGTCCATCTGTGGCACCAGCAGGTCGGTGTCGCCATCGCCGTCGAAGTCGAGGGTGAGGGCGAAGAACGAGGCCGTGTCGAGCTGGAGTACCTGGGGCGCGGCGAAGCCGCTGCCGGTGCCACGGGCCAGGACCAGCTCGGCGGTGGTGCCGAACCAGCTGCCCGAGACGACCATGCGATGCAAGCCCAGGTCCATGTGCCCGTCGCCGTCGAAGTCCTGGAGGAAGGTCCGGGTGATCCGTCGGCGGGTCTCGCCCTTGCGGGGCTGGAGGTCCTCTCGCGGCTCCAGGTCGACGGGCGAGGCGAGGCGGGCCTTCCGGGTGATCGCGGTCTCGCTGCCGAAGTGCACGAGCAGCTGCTCGCCCTGGGGCAGCACCAGATCCTCCACGCCGTCGCCGTCCACGTCGGCGAAGACCAGGGGCGGCGGCTCCTGGCTGGCCTGGAGGTGCTGGCCTCCCTGCTCGGTGCGCTCGCTCAGCTGTCCGCGAGCGGGCGCGCGGACCGCGCCCAGCGGGGTGCCGTCGGCGGCGAACACGTGGTAGTGCCCGCCGCTGTGCACGAACAGCTCCGGGGAGCCGTCGTGGCCCAGGTCCCGAGCGACCCGGCCCTTGATCGGCGTGGCCGGACCGAGGCCCCGCAGCGGGGTCGGCAGGGAGATCACCCGCTCGCGGGCGCCGGTGTCCGGGTCCAGACGCACCACCCCTTCGCCGTCCAGGACCCACAGACCTCCCCACACGTCCCACACCGCCGGCTCGGAGCCCAGGTCCACCACTCGCCGCTTCGACACCCCCCCGCGATCGTCGAGGCTCAGCAACGTGAGCTTCACCGCGTCGGGCCCCTGGCCCTGGGGGATGTGGGAGACCCAGATCAGCTCCTCGCGCCCGTCGCCGTCGACGTCGCCGACGCTCGCGGCGACCACGTGAGGCGGCGGCTCCAGGGCCACGGGGATCAACACGCCTCCACCACGAACAGGAACTCCTTGTTGGTGGTGTGCTTCACCCGGCCCACCTTCTCGCCCTGGGGGTTGTAGATGCCGATGCGAGCACCCACGTAGCGCCGGTGGGACCGTGCCAGGGTCTCGACCCGGCCCAGACGGGACAGCTGGTCGACCAGCGCCTCCCGGGAGAGGAAGCCCTCGTCGCTGAACGAGAGCACCAGGGTGCGCACCCGGCCATGGAGGGCGTCGAGCACGGTGTCGAGGGCCTGCTGGATCGCCCGCTTGGAGTTGAAGGGGCTCTTGCGCTGGCGCACGTCGACGCGCTTGCAGGCCTTGCCGTAGACCTCGGGCTGGTCCCAGCGGACCAGGCTCTCCCACACGTGGTAGTTCCCGAGGTAGCTGTGCTGGTTGTACGGGGGATCCAGGTAGGCCACGTCCCAGCGCCCGGTGCGAGCGGCTTCGACCGCCTCCAGACACGTCGCGTGGCCCGGACCATCCACCATCGCGGGCACCCGCAGGGCCAGGGGCTTCAGCGCCCGCGGGGCCCAGGACTTCAGGTAGGCCATCTGGACACCCACGGTGCTGTCGACCCGGTCCGCGGCCTCCATCAGCGCCACGAGCAGGACGTCGCGCACGTCCTGGGTGAGGTCCCAGGCGGCCAGGGCGTCGCGCATGGCGTCGATGCGGGCGCCGTTGTCCGGGTGGAAGAAGCGGGACTGGTGACAGAAGGTCTCGGTGAACCAGCCGGCTCGTGGCGCCACGGCGGCCAGCTCCTCGAGCCGGGCCTCGACCTCCTCGATCACCGCCGCGCGGTCCACCGCGACGTGGCAGCGGGCGAGGGTGTGGGCGAAGGCCAGGTGGTCGTTGGCGTGCACCCGGTAGCCCGCCTGCTTGAGGGCGTGGCCCACCCGGCTGGTGCCGCTGAACAGGTCGAGCACCGTCTCGACCCCGCCCAGGCCGCCGACCACCTCGAGGATCGCCGGCACGAGCAGCCGCTTGGAGCCCAGGTACTTGATCACGGCTGTGCCTGCTGCTCCCACCGGGCTCGCTCCCAGCGCAGGAGAGGATCGGGGAACCAGGCCTCCAGGTCGCGGAGGGTGTCGTCGGCGGTGCCTCGATCCCCCGCCGCGGCCGCTACCCGGGCCCGCTCCAGCGCCTGGTGGGCGCGGGCGAGCTCCAGGTGGACACGAGGGCCGACCTCGGTGTCGGCCCACCGCAGCGCCAGCGTGCGCGTCCGCTTGGGCAGGTCCTGGACCGTCTCCCGATCGAAGACCTCCTGCCGATCCAGGTCCGGCTCCTCTCGGGTGAGGGAGATCACCAGCGCACTTCCGTCCTGGACCTCCACCCCCGTCACGCTGCAGGTGCTGTTGGCCCGAATCACCCCCAGACCCGCAGGCCCGATGGCGACGAGTCCGGGACTGGAGAGTCCCGAGCTGTCCCAGATGGCCAGCTCGGCCGGCGCGAGCACGCCCCGGCCGAGGGCCTGGCCCACCCCGTCCGCGACCAGGCCGGGGACGATCTCGCAGGCGGCGATCGCCGCCTCCTCGGCCCGATCCGTCCGCTGACAGCCTGCGCCCACAGCAAAAAGTCCAAAAAAACAAAACCTCAACCAACGCCCTGCCCATGCCGATCCACGAGGCTTGACCCGGGTTCTCCCCGCCAGAAATGTCAGCTGGATGTCATTCGGTGCTTGCAAGGACTTGGACTCCTATGACAATTTTCATCTGTCAGGTCGGCAGGTAGGGGCCGTCATGACCATGCAAGGCACCCCATGACCAGTCTCAAGGCCAGTCTCGGATTCACCGTCCTCGTAGCCGCAATCGTGGTCGGGTGCGTCGGCCTCCAGGACGCCAACGTCGCCGCGGCGAAGCCCGCCATCCAGCTGGCCCCCATCGAGGTCGACCCCGCCTGGTTCGAGGAGACCCCGGACAGCTACGAGGCCGAGGTCTGCGAGCCCCGGGACAACGGCGTGCCGTCGGACTTCGGCGTGCTGGAGCCCGGCTGGACCATCGGTCTCTTCTACGACGGGCTCGTGCAGCCCGGGTCGCTCCACGCGACCGAAGACGGCGCGGTCTACGCCGGCGCCCGCACCTTCGGCTCTCGCCACCGGGTCGTCGCCCGCATCGGCGCCGACGGCTCGCTGACCACCTCCCAGATCGTGCTGGAGCCGGACGGCGTGGCCGTCGACAGCACCGGCACCGCCTGGACCGCCGGCCACGATCGCATCGTGAGCCTGGGCTCCCTCGACGGCGGCCCGGATCGGGTCTGGCACCGCCTGCGCGGTGGCGGCACCATCGACGACATCCTCATCGACGCCCAGGACCGCTTCGTGGTCTCCACCAAGGACGGCCGGGTGATCCGCATCGACCAGGACAAGGTCGAGACCCAGCTGCTGCACGGCACCGGCAAGGTCCGCATGACCCAGGACGCCGACGGCAACGTGTGGGTCGTGCGCAAGGAGATCGACCAGATCTACCTGTACAGCATCAACGCCCGGAACCTGGTGGTGCGCTCGGAGGCCCAGCTCACCCAGGAGTTCCCCCGCCTGGTCGAGGTGCGAGACCTGGCCTTCGGCCCCGATGGCCGCCTGTTCCTGGTGAGCCAGGTCGCCGGCCCTGACCCCTCGGTCATCCTGGCCTGGGACATGACCGACGAAGGCCAGGTGACGCCCTGGGCCACCGGCCTGAGCGCGGGCGACAACGAACCCAGCGAGCTGACCTGGAGCGCGGACGGCGAGTGCCTGTTCTTCAGCTCCCCGCCGTCGGCCCGTATCTTCCGTATCTGCGGCTGCTGACCCTCCACCCACGGTGGCCGTAGCCCCCCGGCTCCGATCCTGGAGCCGGGGGTTCCCTCTTCGGGCTCCGGTCCGGAGGGCTCACGGTCCGAGGCCCCCTTGCCGATCTCCCGGGCGAAGAACGGAGAGAGGCAGTGAGCTCCAACCGCACAGGCTTCATGATGGGCCTGCTGACCGCGACGGTCGGCCTGGCCGCCCTGACGTCCACCACCCAAGCCGGGTTCCTGGACTTCCACGACCGGGCCGCCCCGGTCGTCACCCGGGCCGAGGTCAAGGCGTACCTGGCCGAGGACCTACCCGACCCGGAGCCCGAGGTCGCCCCCCTGGAGGAGCCCGCGGTGTGCGGCGCCCGGGGCATCGGCGTGCCCGACACCTTCGACCTGCCCGTGGGCTGGTCGAGCGAGGTGGTGCGCGACGGCGTGCCGGGGGTCGACGCCTTCGCCATCGGTCCAGGCGGCCAGCTGTACCTGGGGGGCCGGAGCGACGACAGCCGCCGCCGGGTGGTGTCGCGCCTCGACGCCGACGGCACCCTCGCCGACAGCCGCATCCAGGCGGAGCCGGACGCCCTGGCCGTGGACGGTCGCGGCCGGATCTGGCTCGGCAGCTACGACATCCTCAAGACCCTCGGTCCTCCCGAAGCGGGACCGGACCAGGTGCGCTACCAGCTGGAGGACGGCGGCAACATCGACGACCTCGCGGTGACCCATCGCGGAGAGCGGGTCTGGATCGCGATGCGAGACGGGCGCGTGGTCGAGGTGGTGGGCGACTCCGAGCGACCGGTCGTGCCCTACGGCCAGACCGTGCGCCTGAGCGTGGACGCCGAAGACCGGCTGTGGGTGGCGCGCAGCGAGTCGGCGGGCTGGTGGCTCTACCAGCTGGACGGCCGCAGCCCGCGGGCGTGGCAGAAGCTCGACGACCTGGTCCCGGGCCTGGTCTCGGTGTCCGAGCTGTCCTGGGGACCCGATGGCGCCCTGTACGCCCTGGCCGAAGTCCGGGACCGCGACCCCCTGGTGATCGTGCGCTGGGATCCGAAGGCCCCGGACAGAGCCGCGGCCTGGGCCAGCGGCCTGGCCGGCGAGGCGGGCGCCGTGGGCAGCCTGGCCTGGGACGAGGCCAGCCAGTGCCTGTACCTGAGCAGCCACGACGCCGGGAAGATCTACCGGTCCTGCCCCTGCGAGGCGGGGCTGATCTCGGGCTGACCCCGCAGCAGGACCAGCTGCCCGCCGGCGTCGGCGACCGGGTCCCGGAGGACCTCTTCCCAGGGCTCGGGGGCCGTCGCGCCCGGGCGCAGGCGCAGGAGCACCCACGTGGCCCGCTGGGTGTCCGGACCTCGGGCCAGGACCCGGGTGCAGCGGGGATCCGTGCGGTGGCCCCGACCGGGCCTCCAGGTCTCGACCGGACGCGGGAAGACCCAGGTCTGGAGACCGCTGCGGGTGCAGTCGACCAGCCTGTCCTGGGGGCCGGCCTCGGCCAGCCGAGCGCTCACCTCGGCCAGCGGGGAGGTCTGGAGCAGGCGACCAGCCCCGGGGGGACTGCCCGGACCGCCGGGTGTGCGGGCATGGGCGAGAGCGGTGGCGTCGTGGGCCTGCCAGGCCGCGCCGAGCGCGAGCACCGCGACGGCCGCGGCGAGGGGCGCCCGGCGGCCCAGCGGGCGGAGGAGGGCGAGCAGGCCCGCCGCCCCGAGCAGGGACAGTCCGGGGGCCAGGGGCAGCAGGTAGCGCCCCTCGAAGCCCACGAGCAGGGCCGTGGGCAGGGCCGTCGCGACGGGGAGCAGCAGGGGGCCCGCTGCGGCCCGGCGGGTGCGCACGACGGCCCCCAGCCCGACCAGCAGGACCAGGCCGGCCAGCGGCACGGGACTCGCCCGGTCGCCCCGGGCCAGGTTGGAGACCAGGGTGTCCCGGGAGCAAGGGGTGAGCAAAGCCCCGGGTCCCAGGGGTGGCAGGTGCTCACGACAGGTCGGCGGGCCGCCCCGGGCGTGCAGCTCGCGCTGGAACTGGACCTGCTCGGCCAGCGGGGTCAGCGGGATCGGGAGGGAGGCCCGCACGCCAGCCCCGACCCCGACGGCGAGCAGGGCCGCCAGGACCAGGCCTGGGGCGAGCCCGCGGGCAGCGACCCGGGTGCCGAGCCAGGCCGCGCCGCCGAGCACGGCGGCGGCCAGGGCACCGCCCCGCACGTCCCCGCCGATCAGCAGGCCCAGTGCCAGCCCACAGGCGACCCACCAGCCCCGGTGGCGCAGGACCGCGGCGACCCCGCTGGCCAGCCCGACGGTCAGCAGCAGGGCGTTCAGGGGGTAGGGCGTGCTGGCCCGGGCGAAGAGCACCAGGTCGGCCCAGCCGACCAGCAGCCCGAGGCCGAGCAGGGCGCACCAGGGGCCCAGGAGCGTGCGCCCGAGCCAGGCGGTCAGGGGCAGCAGGGCGGTCACGGCGATCAGCGCCAGCAGCTGGGAGGCCGGCACCAGCCCGCCGGCGAGGGGCGCCAGCCCGAGCACCGCCCAGGCGTGCAGGGGCGCCCGCCAGGTGTGGTAGCCCTCGAGCTCCCCGGTGGAGAGCGCCACCGCGTTGCCCAGGTAGCGCTGGACGTCGACGCCCAGGGGCTCGCTCAGGGGCACCAGGCGCCAGGCGTGCAGGGCGAAGGCCGCGGTCAGCAGCAGCACGGCGACGGTGAAGGCGCGGCCTCGCATCCCGGGGAGGGTAGCGGACAGCCGATGACCGTCCTGCCCGGAGCGAGCGGGGTAGGGATCCCCATGCCGTTCACGATGAAGTCCCCCTACCAGCCCGCGGGCCACCAGCCCCAGGCCATCGACGCCCTGGTCGCCGGGCTCGACGCTGGCCGCGAGCACCAGGTGCTGCTCGGCATCACCGGCTCGGGCAAGACCCTGACCATCGCCAACGTGATCCAGCGGGTGCAGAAGCCCACCCTGGTCCTGGCCCACAACAAGACCCTGGCAGCCCAGCTCTACGGCGAGTTCAAGGCGCTCTTCCCAGACAACGCCGTCGCCTACTTCGTCAGCTACTTCGACTACTACCAGCCCGAGGCCTACGTCCCCTCGTCCGACACCTACATCGAGAAGGACAGCCTCATCAACGAGCAGATCGACAAGCTGCGGCACGCGGCCACCCGCTCACTGCTGGAGCGCAAGGACGTCATCATCGTCGCGTCCGTCAGCTGCATCTATGGCCTGGGTTCTCCCGAGGCGTACCACGGCATGATCCTGCCGCTGGAGGTGGGCCAGGAGACCAGCCGGCGGGCGATCCTCAGGAAGCTCGTCGAGATCCAGTACCTGCGCAACGAGTCCGACTTCCACCGGGGCACCTTCCGGGCCCGGGGCGACGTGATCGAGATCTTCCCGGCCCACGAGCAGGACCGGGCGCTGCGGGTCGAGCTCTGGGGCGACGAGGTCGAGGCCATCTCGGTGATCGATCCGCTGCGGGGCGTTCGGATCGAGAGCATCGAGAAGACCTGCGTCTACCCGGCCAGCCACTACGTCACCTCCCAGGACCGCATCGGCGTCGCGCTGAAGACCATCCAGGCCGAGCTGGGAGAGCGGCTCGAGGAGCTGCGCAGCCAGGACCGGCTGCTCGAAGCTCAGCG
This sequence comes from uncultured Enterobacterales bacterium, assembly GCA_964344945.1. Taxonomy (GTDB): domain Bacteria; phylum Myxococcota_A; class UBA796; order UBA796; family CAJQPC01; genus CAYFPX01. The sequence goes on along the minus strand of CAYFPX010000127.1, from coordinate 11,828 downwards.
GCTCGAGCAGCGCTGCCTCTACGACCTCGAGATGATCGAGGAGCTCGGCTACTGCAACGGCATCGAGAACTACAGCCGTCACCTCACCGGGCTGGAGCCGGGGGAGCCACCGCCGAACCTGCTGGACTACTTCGGGCGGGACTGGCTGATGGTCATCGACGAGTCCCACCAGACCGTCCCCCAGGTGGCGGGCATGTACCGGGGGGACCGGGCCCGCAAGGAGACCCTGGTCCGCTTCGGGTTCCGGCTGCCTTCGGCCCTGGACAACCGCCCCCTGCGCTTCGACGAGTTCACCGAGCGTCTGCACCAGACCATCTACGTCTCGGCCACCCCAGCCGACTACGAGCTGGACCAGGCCGAGGGCGTGGTCGTGGAGCAGCTGATCCGGCCGACCGGGCTGCTGGACCCGCGCATCGAGGTCCGGCCCGCCTCGACCCAGGTCGACGACCTGCTGGGCGAGATCCGCGACGTCACGTCCGGCGGCTGGCGGGTCCTGGTGACCACCCTCACCAAGCGCATGGCCCAGGAGCTGACCGACTACTTCACCGAGCTCGGCGTGCGCTGCCGCTACCTGCACTCCGACGTCGACACCCTGGAGCGCATGGAGATCCTGCGGGAGCTGCGCCTCGGGGACTTCGACGTGCTCATCGGCATCAACCTGCTGCGGGAGGGCCTGGACCTGCCCGAGGTCGCCCTGGTGGCCATCCTCGACGCGGACAAGGAGGGCTTCCTCCGGTCGGAGCGCAGCCTGATCCAGACCATCGGCCGCGCGGCCCGGAACGCCCACGGCCGCGCGATCCTCTACGCCGACCGGGTGACCGACTCGATGGCCCGCGCCGTCGGCGAGACCGAGCGGCGACGGGAGATCCAGGAAGCCTTCAACGCCGAGCACGGCATCACGCCCCAGACCGTCGTGCGCGAGGTCGACGACCCGCTGGCGGGCCTGGTGGCGAAGACGAAGTCCCGGGGTCAGCGGGAGCGGGAGCGCGGCGGGCCGCGACCGGCCCAGCCGGTGGCCGAGGGCGTGAAGCTCAGCGAGCTGCCCCAGACCCTGCGCCGCCTGCGCCTGGAGATGAAGGCCGCCGCCGAGAAGCTCGAGTTCGAGCGGGCGGCGGAGATCCGGGACACCCTGCGGTCCCTGGAGCAGTGGGCGATGGAGGCGACGGGGGAGCTTGGAGGCTGAGCCGAAGAGCCATCGACACGCGCAGCGTGTCGACCCGGAGTGCCGGACCCCGGACGGGCCCGGAGGGTTGCTGGTCTGATGCTCCCGTTCTCTGCCCGCGTCGCGCTGGAGGGCGTGAACCCCTACGTGGTCGTGCCCGACGACGTGGCGGCGGAGCTGAGCGAGCACGCCGAGCAGGGGCCCGGCCGGCGAGCGAGCAGCACGAGCTGCTGCGCTGGGCCGACGTGGCGACCTCGCCCAAGCAGCGGGCGGAGCGGCTCCAGAGGTCATCACCCAGCTCCGGCGGGAGACCGCCCCGGTCAAGCCTGCGGGACCCGGCGGAGCTCGACACCCAGGTCCGGGGCTGGCTGGAGGAGGCCTACGCCGTGGGCGAGCAGCGGCACTTGGGGTGAGTGCAGTCAGAGGGGTCGACTGCAACTCTGCTGCACACAGCGACCCTGAACCTCACACCCGAAGGGCCTCCCGCGCCGCTCGCTACAGACAGAGGGGCCGAACGCAACAGCAGCAGGACCCGAGGGCGCCGCCTCTCGACCAGGTGTGTCGTTCAAGGTCCCTGACCGCACAAAGTGTCGCGCTCGGGCGCCCTGACTGTCGGCGGCGGTAGGCTCGGGCATGGACCCACTGCTCTCCCAGCTCGACAATGTGCCGTATGCGCCACTGATCTGGGTCGCCTGGGCCGACGGCGAGCTGGAGCCTGGCGAGCTGGACCACATCCGGGGCCTGGGACGGGCCAGCTGCGGCCGGGCATCGACGACATGCCGGTGCTGGCCGGGTGGCTGGATCCGACGTCGCCGCCGTCGCCGGCGCAGCTGATGGCCTTGCTGGGCCGCATCCGCCAGGTGGGGCTGCGGGTCCCCGCGGGCGAGCGGCTGGGGCTGGCGGAGCTCCGGGAGCTGGACCCCCTGGGGTCGAGCCCGACAAGGCCCGCGCGGTCCGTCGGGAGCTGCACGCCCTCTGCGCGGAGCTTCGTCCCGACGCCGTGGCCATCACCGACGCCTTCGCCGTGCCGCCGGAGCTGCTGGGGGCGCCGATCGCCGCAGCGCAGTAGTAGGGCGGCCTCTGCGGGGTGCCCGATGCCGTCTGTCGCCGAAGAAGCTGCCCGACGCCGCACCTTCGCCATCATCAGCCACCCGGACGCCGGCAAGACCACCCTCACCGAGAAGCTCCTGCTCTACTCGGGGTCCATCCACCTGGCTGGCTCCATCCGCGCTCGCAAGACCGCGCGGCACGCCGTCTCCGACTGGATGAAGATGGAGCAGGAGCGGGGCATCTCCATCACCTCCTCGGTGCTCCAGTTCGAGCACCTGGGCGGGGCGATGAACCTGGTCGACACCCCGGGCCACGCCGACTTCTCCGAGGAAACCTACCGGACCCTGGCCGCGGTCGACTCGGCCCTGATGCTCATCGACCACACCAAGGGCGTCGAGGCCCGGACCCGCCGGCTCTTCGAGGTCTGTCGGATGCGCAAGCTGCCGATCGTGACCTTCATGAACAAGCTGGACCGCCTCGGCCTGGACCCGCTGGGCCTGATCGACGAGGTCGCGGAGACCCTGGACCTGCAGGTCGTGCCGATGAACTGGCCCATCGGCCACGGTCGGGACTTCAAGGGCGTGGTCGAGGTCCAGACCGGCAGGGTCTTCCTGTTCTCCGGCGGCGAGCACGGCTCGGCCCGGGTCGCCGTCGACGAGCGGCCTTCGCTCCAGGACGCGGTGGACGTGCTCGGGGAGAGCCTGGTCGAGGAGACCGCGGAGCAGGTGGAGCTGGTCGCGATGGCCGGCGCCGAGTGGCGCCTGGAGGGCTTCCTGGCCGGCGAGGTCAGCCCGGTGTTCTGGGGCTCGGCCATGAGCAACTACGGGGTCGAGCCGGTGCTCGACTTCCTGGCTCGCACCGCGCCCCCGCCGGCCCCTCGCGAGGCCAAGGCGGGCGACGAGATGATCCAGGTCCCCACCGACGCGCCGTTCTCCGCCTTTGTCTTCAAGATCCAGGCGAACATGAACCCGCGCCACCGGGACCGCGTCGCCTTCCTGCGGGTGGCGAGCGGGCACTTCGAGCGGGGCATGGACGCCAGGCTCGGCCGGACGGGCGAGAACATCCGCATGGCCAAGCCCCACACCTTCATGGCCGGCGAGCGCGCCGTGACCGAGGAGGCCTGGCCCGGCGACATCGTGGGGCTCTACGACCCGGGCAAGCTGCGCATCGGCGACACCTTGAGCGCCGGCCAGCCCCTCAAGTTCTCCGGCATCCCGCGCTTCGCGCCCGAGCACTTCTCCCGGGTCGTGCTCAAGGACCCGATGAAGCGCAAGCAGCTCGACCAGGGCCTGCGGCAGCTGGCCCACGAAGGCGTGATCCAGGTCTTCGTGAAGCCCGACGTCGGCCGCCAGGACCCGGTCCTAGGGGCGGTCGGGCTGCTCCAGTTCGAGGTGCTCAAGGAGCGCCTGAAGAACGAGTACCGGGTCAACGTGCAGCTGATGCCCCAGCCCTTCAAGTGTGCCCGGTGGGTGGGCGGCGACCCCGACGCCCTGGACTGGTTCCGGGGGCGGCGGGACTTCTCGGTGGTCGAGGACCGGCACGGCCAGAACGTGGTGCTGGTGACCGCGCCCTGGGCCCTGGACTTCGCCTTGCGGGAGGCGAAGGGGCTGGAGCTGAGCGACGTCGAGCCGTTGTGAGCGACTACCCGGAGGTCCACACCAGCAGGTAGGGCGTGGACCAGTTGTCGTCCTCGTCGACCACCTGGGCCTTGTAGGTCCACAGGTCGTAGGAGCTGCAGGTCACCGAGCCGAAGGTGCCGTCGCGGAAGGAGCCGCTGCACTGTCCGCGGTCGTCGCAGACCAGGATCGTGTCCGAGAAGTGCTCGACGCCCGCACTGTCGTAGGCGGTCACGGTGGAGCCGAAGGAAGCGAGGGTGTCGGGGCCTTCGGGGTCGGTGGCGACCAGCTCCACGTAGAAGATGTCGCCGCTGCTGTTGCTGCCGGTGGTGCAGTAGATCGTGCCCGACTCGATGATCGGGTCTTCGCTCTGGGGGGTGCCGCGAGTGGGGCCGGTGTCGCTGCCCGTGGGGGTCTCCGTCCCGGAGTCTCCATCGCCGATGGCGAGGTTGTTCGTCTCATCACAGGCGAGCGAGAGGGCGAGCAGGGCGAGCATGGGGGGAGTGTGCCTGTGGCGGTCCCGCGCGGGCAAGCCCGGACTCTCCTCCCCCTGCGCCGGGCTATCGGGCCCGCCTGGAGGCCAAGTGCTCACGCTCATCCTGCTCACCACCGGCTGCGCCTACGACGTGGAGAAGTGGTGGGAGGACATGGCCGAGGCGGACTGCACCTGTGTGCGACCGGGCGACGTCGACGCCTGCGTCGACGAGCGCATGGCCGCCTGGGAGGACTCCGAGTACTGGCACTGCGCCGACGACCGGGCCCCCGTGAGCCGCTGGGACGTCCGCGACTGGACCAAGGACTACAACAACGACTGCACGGTGCCCGACGAGGACCCGCCGCTGCCGGAGGATCCGTTGTGGTACGAGAGCTGTGACCCCTGAGGGCGCCCGCTCGAGCCTGAGAGGGCCTGGTGAGGGCTCTTCGGACCTCGTCGACGCCTACCTCATCGCAGCTCCGATCGGCACGCAGATGGGCGACCTGTGCATGGAGGCCTCCCGGCTGCTCCCGAGGCTACCCGTGCTCTTTGTCGAGTCGGACGGCCAGCTGCTGGCACGGCTCCGGCGGGCGGGTCTGGTTGGCTCTCACCACCGCGTCGAGGTCATGGACCACTGCCGCGAGGTGGCCATCGGCGAGGAGCTGATCGAAGCTGGCGTGGACTTCGGCATCCTGTCGAACCAGGGGCTCCCCGCCTTCATGGATCCTGGCTTCCACCTGGTGCGGGCTTGTCTGCAACACGTTCCCGACCGTGTACGCCTGACCCCCATCGGCATGTCGTCGGCGCTCGACGCGGCCTTGTGTCTCGCTGGCGAGTACATCCGATCTTTCACCTTCCTGGGTCACTATCCGGGCGGCTACCAGCTCAGCGCGCTTCCTGCCGACCGGTCCCATCACGCATTCCTGGCCTACGTCAAGGGCAACGCCATCGAAGAGTTCCTCAGGGCCATTCCGGAAGCGCTTCCCCCGATGCGCCGAATGATGGTGTTCAGGAATTTCCGCGACCGGGGCGGAACCGACATCCACCAGTGGGAAGAGGGCGCGTGGAAGGGCGCGGTGCGCCCGTGGAACCAGGAGCGCTCAGGCTTCGTCTTCTTGGGATTCGCGGAGCGACTGCGCGACCCTCAGTAGCCTGCTCCCTCTTGGATGTAGACCGCGCCAGCATCGACGCCAGCTGTTCCGTCGGCGGCGGCGGCACCAATGAGGATGTCATCGAAGGAGTCGGCGCTGTAGGACCCGAAGGCAAGGACCGGGAGCCCGGCCTGGTTGATCCCGATTCCATCGCCCTCGGCCGCTCCGGTCAGCGTCGCGATGGCGTCGTCCACTCCCAGGACTCCCGACACCGGCCCCATGAACAGGTAGACCGTGCCGCTGTCCGCGACCCCCGCGTCGATCCCCGGAGCGGCCACGAGGACGTCTGCCCCTGAGGCCCTGTCCAGATCTCCACCGGCTACGGCCGAACCGAATCCGGACTCCGTCGTTGGGCCGTAGATGAGCGCGTCACAGTCGGCGAGCGCCACCTCTCCACCAGTGCCACCGCGGCACACCGCCGCCGCTCCCTGGTCCTGCGTGTCGTGCGTGACACCCGGTGCTCCAATGAACAAGTCCGCGTAGCCGTCACCGTCCCAGTCGCCAGCGGTGCTGACACTGGTGCCGACGAGGTCCGCCGGCGACTCTCCGCGGATGTTCCACCACGAGTCAGCTGGCTGCAGCTCTTCTCCAGGAAGACCAGCGAAGACCCGGACTGCCCCTGTCGCCGATCCATTGTTGTGCGGTTCGCCGGGCAAGGCTGCAGCGAGATCCTCGAATCCATCGCCATTCGCATCCCCCATGAGGATCATCAGACCTCCGAGCCCCCAACCCGGCTCGGGCTCGCGGATCGCGCCCGCAAGATCATCGCTGCTGAGCTCGCCGGGGCTGGCCACCTCGTAGAATTCAATGGCTCCTGCAGTGTCGCCATCGCCCTCGCCACCCACGATGAGGACCGCGGATCCCCCCGAGTCCATCGCGGTCGAGGCCAACAGGCTGGTGCCCAGACGCTGCCCCGCCTCACCGCCAGAGAGGGTTCTCCAGACGTCGGATTCTCCCAGGGTTCCAATCGCTGGGCCCTCGTAGATCAGCACCTCGCCGCATTCTGAACAGGAGACGTCCGACTCTGGACTGCCGATCACCACGTCGTCGACGCCATCCCCCGACAGGTCCATGGTTCCCGTACCTGCAGCACCAAATCCAGCTGAGCCGATGAACTCGGCTTGGGTCTTGTACTTGACCCGGTGGATTCGAGCGCCGTCGTTCGTGCCTACCAAGAGGTCCGCTTTGGAGTCGCCGTCGTAGTCCTCGAGGAGCGCGATGAACCGACCAAGCCCCTCAGTCGGACCCTGACCTTCGATCACGGTTTCCAGGTCGGAGACACTGACATCGCCTTCAGGAATGCAACCCAATGAAGTGCCATCGCAGTCGTCATCTACGCGATCGAGGCAGACCTCTTCCGCGCCAGGATTCACGGCCGGAACGTCGTCGCGGCAATCCCCCGAATCAGGGACGTGATCTTCGGGTGCTTCACAGCTGGTGACCGATGAAGCGGCATCTCCGTACCCGTCCCCATCCGCGTCCAGGAACCACTGCGACGCGTCGATCGCGCCCTCTTCATCCACCAGCGAGTCGCAGTCCTCGTCCCCTCCGCCACACCATTCATCGGCACCCGGGAACGTCGCATCGTCGTTGTCGTTGCAGTCACCGGCCGTCAGGACGTAGCCCTGTCCCGGGTCGCAGGTCTCGAGCTGGAATTCCTCGTCGCCGTGCCCATCGCCATCGCTGTCGACGAACCAAACCGTGTCTGGACGCACTGCAGCATCGTCATCATCGCAGTCGCGACAGTCGGCCACGAAGTCCGTGGGGGCCGTACAGCTCGTCACGGAGATCGACTGGTCCCCGAAGCCATCGCCGTCTCCGTCACCGCACCAGCTGGTCGCATCCACAGAGGCGGCATCGTCGACGAGACCGTCGCAGTCATTGTCGCGTTCATCCGTGCAGACCTCCTCTGCTGCAGGGTGAACCTCCGGATCGCGGTCATCGCAGTCCGCACCTCCGTACTGCGAAGAGACGAAGGTGTCCCCGTCGAGGTCCTTCAGCTCGTCACGCAAGTCGAGGTAGTCCTGCTGGCTTGGCAAGCAGCCAGACCCGAGCACGAAGACCAGGGTCCCACCCGCTGAAATGGCGCGCATCACGGGGGGCAGTCTACCGGCTGTGACTAGTCCTCCGAAGATTCCTGCGGCTCAGAGTCAGGGTCCGGCTCAGCCGCCGAAGCCACTCCGTCCTCCGGAGTCCCTGCGTGCTCAGGACCTGCACCCGCTGCGGACTCTGTGGCCGGCTCGGACTCAGCGGGGGCCGCCTCCTCAGCGACCGACGCAGCCTCGACAGCGTCCGCCTTCTTCTTCCGACCCTTGCCCCGACGCCGCTTCGTCGTGGTCCCAGCCTCCCGCCGCGGCCCGGCCTCGGACTCGACCACCTCTTCGGCGGTCTCTCCCGCGGCCCTGGCCTCGGCCTGCTTCACGATCTCCAGCGCGGCACCGGACTCGATCAACGCCCGCAGGCGGGTCAGCTCGGCCAGGATCATGGCCTTCTCCGGAGAGCCCTCCGGCGCGGCCAGCCACGCGGCGTTGAAGGCCTGCTCGGCCTTGAAGATCTGACCGGCGAAGGCCTCGAGCTCACCCCGCGCGGCCATGACCGTGTGGGTCGCGCCCAGCTTGGTCTGCAGCCGGTCGAGGGTGGCGTTGGCCTGTGCCGTCTTGCCGGTGCGGGCCTGGACCCGCGCCAGGGCGAGCTGGACCTCGGTCCGGGCCTGGCCCATCTTGTTGGCCTTTCGCAGCAACCACTCGGCCCGCTCCATGTCGGCCTCGAGGCCCACCGCGAGACGATCCAGGTGCAGCTGGGCCAGCTCCAGGTAGGCGCGACCGTTGCGGCTGTTGCCCTTGACCGCGGCCTCGAGCAGCTCCTTGGCCTCGTCCCAGTACCTCGCCCGGTCGCCCGACTCTGCCGCCAGACCCCGCTGCCGCAGCAGCGAACCCAGGCGGTCCTGGTGGGCATTGCCCTGCGGGTCCAGGCGCACGGCCTCCCGGAGCAGCTCCTCGGCCCGGTCCCAGGACCCAGGGCCCTGCATCAGCGCGAGCTTGCCCAGCAGCGAGTAGGTGTCGGGCATCATCGGCTGGAGGTCCAGGGCTTGCTTGAGCAGGGCCTCGGCGTCGGTCGGGCGACCGCGGTCCAGCAGCAGGTTCGCCAGGCGCCGCTTCAGCCGAGCGTTGGCCTGGAAGGCCTCGACCGCGCTCTGCAGCACCTTGATGGCCCGCTCCACGCCGCCCTTGGTGGACAGCTGCCAGCCGGCCTCCGCGTGGAAGAGCTCGGGGGTCGCGCAGTCCTGTTGGGCCTTCTTGTAGACCCCGGCGATGGTCTTGGCGTCGGCCTTCTTCGCGATCAGGACCTCGGCCAGGAGCATGTGCAGCTCCGGGTTGCCGCCGTCGCGGTTCACCAGCTCGCGGGTGAACTGCTCCGCCAGCTCCAGCCGAGGCTGGCGGGCCTGGAGCATGCCGCGGATGCTGTGGATGCGGGCGTCGTGGTCCGGCCAGGGCGTGGACCACTGGCTGCGATCCCGCCGGGCCTCGACCAGCAGCCGGTTGCCCAGCTGGATCAGGTGCAGCTGGGGCAGGCCCTTCTCGACCTGACCGGAGGCCTCGAGGAGCATGTGCCCCACGTGCTCCAGGGTGCTGAAGTCGCTGGTCTCCCGGCGGCCCATCAGGTTTCTCACGACCGGGTGGACGTGGAACTCCTTGGGGCTGCGCTCGGAGAGGCCGTCGAGCAGCCCGAGCCGCAGGAGCTCCAGCCGCATCGCCCGGTTGATGCCCAGGGCGCTGATGACAGTCGCGACCACCGGCACCGGCAGGTGGGCCAGGGTGGCCAAGGCCTTGCGCTGGTCCTCGGTGAGCTTGTCCAGGCGCTTCTGCAGGCGCTTGCGCAGGGCCTCGGTGTCGTCCGGACCCTTCATGCGGAAGAACTTCTGGTCGTCGAGGAGCTTGTCGCGGTTGTCGGCGTCGCGCCAGGTGATGGCGAAGAGCCGGGTGGCGATCGGGTGCCCGAAGGTCCGGTCGTGCACCATGCCCATGCGGTCCCGGGGGACCTCGCTGGCGTCGTAGTTGGCGAACAGGTCGTAGAGCTCCTTGCCCTTCAGGCCCTGGATCTCCAGGACCTTCAGGTCGGCGGCCTCGCCCTCGCGGAAGAACGCCGGCTTGCGGGTGGAGCGAAAGACGATCGTCGGGGCGTAGCTGCTCTTCAGCAGCGCCTCGATCAACATGCCCAGGCGGTCTTCGCGCCAGATGCTGCCGTCCCGAGCCAGCTGGTACTCCAGCCCGCTGATCACGAAGACCTTGCCCCCGAGCGCTTCGTCCTGGAGCAGGGCGAGGAGCTGGTCGACCGCCTCGACCGGGCTGGGACGGGTGTCGGGCACCAGCAGCGCCCGGTGCTCCTCGGCCCCGGTGAGCTCGACCAGGCGCGAGGCCAGGGTGGCGAAGCCCACGCCCCGAGCGAGATCCAGATCCGGGATCCGCGAGAGGCCCTCGGCCTGGGAGACGGCGCGATCGATCACCCAGCTGCGACCGATGCCCGGGGAGCCGCACACCACCACGGGCCCGCCCGCCAGGAGCAGGGGCTCCAGGGCCGCCACCTCGTCCTCGCGGCCGAGGAAGGTCAGCTGGGGGGCCCGACCCGAGGCCTTGCGCGAGCTCTTGACGGGCTTGGCGGGCTCGTCGGACGGCACCGGCAGGCTGCCGATGAAGTCCTTGGAGCGCTGCTTGACCTGCTCGTACTTCAGGGTGCGCAGGGGCGACGGGAACAGGAACGGGTTGAATTGCTTGCCCACCACCACCAGGCGCGGCTTGTGGGACCAGCCGCCGATGCCGCTGTTCAGAGCCTTGAGCGCCGCGCCGTCCTTGAGGGGATCGGGCTCGACCAGCACCAGGACGCCACCCTCCTTGCCCGCGGCGGCGCCGACGGCGTCGGGGGTGGCCTCTGGGACCTCGGCGGCGCTGGTGCCACCCAGGGCCATGACCGGCAGACCCGCCCGCTCGGCCACTCCGGCCACGAAGCTGGGATCGTTCCACGCACGTCCGCCCACGGCGATCGCACAGCGGCCCTCGCGGAGGGCGCCGAGAATGCGCTGCATCGCTTCCTCCTGACTGCCGGTGGACCGCGTCCTGGGGCCCTCCGGCAAGGAATCCGCCCCCTAACGCTTGAATTCAGGGCGCGCCCCCATAAGTCCGGGCCATGGCTCTGGGCCCCATCGGCGGATTCCACGTGGTCGGCGAGCTGCCGTCCGCGGCGGGCGAGCGCACCCGGCGCTCGGCCCGGCACCCGGACGGGCGGGCCGCCCAGGTCGTGCTCGGCGGGCCGAGCCTGCTGCACGAGGCCGCCAGCCTGCCCCGTGGCGGTCCCTGGGCCGACCTGAGCTGGGGCCAGGGGCGCGACGGCGCCTGGGTCCTGATCCCCGAAGACCGCCAGATCGCCCTGCCGACCCTGCGGCACAACGCCCCCCCCTCGGTCGCCTTCGCCATCGGCCAGCTCATTCTGGAGGCCCTCGAGCCCCTGCACGACCAAGGTGGCTGGCACGGCCGCCTGGAGCCCGGCAGCGTCGGCTTCGACGCCCATGGCCGGCTGCGCATCCTGCCCAGCCTGCACGGCGACCGGCGACCGGATCCCTCGGGCGAGGCCCCGTCGGCCGCCCTCGACTGCTGGCTCGTCGCCGGCATCATGCTCTACCTGCTCGGCCACGACTTCCCACCCACCGGTGGGATGCCGCGGGTCAGCCTGGAGGGCATGGACGCCAGTCGCGGGGAGCTCCTGCTGGGGGGTCTGCTGCGGACCCGGCCCCTGTTCCGGCTCACCCCGGCCCGCGCCGCGCGCCAGGCGCTGTTGGCGGTCTTCTCGGGCCGCAACGAAGCCGAGGAGGACCTGAGGGAGCTGCTGGACCTCGCGGGCCTCGGCCAGGACCTCCGCCACGCCGGCGAGGTCACCCTGCCTCCCCGGAAGGGGCGTGGCGTGGCGCTCTACAGCCCCTTCGGAGGCCCGCACGCACCGACCTCGCCCATGGATCCGGATCCGATCGACGACGGGATCCCGCTGCGGCCCATGCAGGTGCGGCGGGCGATCGTGATCCCAGACCTGCCCGGCGACATCGACCACCCACCGCTGACCGACGGCCTGCCGCCCACCAACGGCGCGGGCGCACCCACCGAACCCGAAGAGGAGTTCGAGTACGACGACGAAGACGAGCTCTCCGATGTCGCGCCTGTCGAGGAGCGCTCCGAGGACGAGGCCGGAGAAGAGAGCGACTCCCTCCCCGGCGAAGCGGAGCTCGTGCTGGCCGAGGTGGCCCCCGCGGTGGTCCAGGAGCCTGAGCCCGAACCGGAGCCCGAGCCCGAGCCCGAGCCGGAGCCCGAGCCCGAACCAGAGCCAGAGCC
>CAYFPX010000126.1:17876-23058 GCA_964344945.1 uncultured Enterobacterales bacterium | reverse complement strand
GTCCCAGGCCCAGTAGCCGCCCCAGCCGAGCACCTCGTAGGACCACCAGCCGCCGAGCAGGATGCCCAGTGACAGCCACGCCCAGGCCACCAGGGACCACCGCCGCAGGTGCTTGAGCCAGGCGGCGTCGCACCGGCCCGCGAGCAGGGCGGCGACGCACATGGCGAAGGGCACGCTCATGCCCACGAAACCCAGGTACAGGCTCGGCGGGTGCACGATCATGAGCACGTGGTTCTGGAGCAGCGGGTTCGGGCCCGGACCGTCGGTCGGCACCGGGGAGACCGGCACGAAGGGATCCGCGACCCCGGCGACCAGGAAGGTGAAGAACACGCCGACGGCCAGCAGGGCGCCCAGAGCGTAGTTGGTGTGCTCCGGGTAGCGGTCCCGGGTGGTCCAGGCGAAGACCCCGGTGAAGGCGCCCAGCACCGCCGCCCAGAACAGGATGGACCCCTCGAGCGAGCTCCACAGGCTGACGAAGGTGATGTGCGGGGGGGTGCTCACCGAGCCGACCTGGGCGACATAGCCGACGCTGAAGTCGTGGGTCAGGAGCGCGTACTCCATGACCGCGGTGGCGAGGATGGTGCACGCCGCGAAGCCGAAGGCCATCCACCGGGCCTGGCGCCCACCGCTGTGCGAGCGCCGCACGCCCGCTGTGATGCCCATCACGGCGCCGATGGCGCTGCAGGCCAGGGCCAGCAGGATCAGGCCGCGGCCCAGCACGCTGAGGGTCAAAACTCCTCCTCGAGCGTGGTGTACAGCTCCTTGCTGTCGGTGCCCTCGACCGGGGCCTTGTACTCGTTGGAGTGCTTGACCATGACCCGGTCGGTCTCGAAGGTGCCGGCGCTGGTCATGGTGCCCTCGACCACGACCCCGATGCCCTCCCGGAACATCTGCGGCGGGGCGGCCTTGGCGTGGACCGGGACGGTGTGGTCGCCGTCGGCGTCGGTGACGACGAAGTCGAGCTCCTGGGTCTCGGGCTTCCAGACCACGCTGTCCGCAGCGACCAGGCCGCCCAGGCGGATGGTCGCGCCGATCGCGTCGTCGCCGGCCGCGGCGATGTCCTTGGCCTCCCAGAAGTAGACCAGGTTGTCGCCGATGTTGCCGTAGGCGAGGAAGCCCAGGCCGCTCAGCGCGACCACGACGGCCGGGATGAGCAGCAGACGGCGGCGGGACTGCTCGTTCACGCGTCGGGGTCCTTGCGCAGGCGGGAGACCAGGCTCGCGGTGTAGGCCAGCAGGCAGAACCAGGTGAAACCGTAGACCGTGATCACGTAGCCCCAGCCGCCTTCGATGACGCCGTCAAGCATGGTCGCTCCCTGTATCCAGGTCGAGCGGGGCCGGCTCCGGAGGCAGATCCGGCGCACCCTCTTCCCGGCGCAGCCGGGCCAGGGCCAGCCTCCCGCGGGCCATGCTCAGGCCGATGGCCACGAAGAGCATGCCGAAGGCGGCGATGCGCAGGGGCAGGACCATGTCCGCGTCGACGGTCTTGGGGGTGGAGACCTGCTGGTGCATGGAATTCCACCACTTCACCGACATGTAGACCACGGGGACGTTCACGAAGAACAGGATGGTCGCGACCGCCGAGAGGGTCATCCGTCGCTTGACCTGGTGCACCAGGCTGCGCAGCACCAGGACCGCGGCGAAGGACACGCACATCACGAAGGCCGAAGTGAGCCGCGGGTCCCAGGTCCAGTAGACCCCCCAGGTGGGCTTGGCCCAGACCGCGCCCTGGACCAGCAGCATGGCGTTGAGCAGCACGCCGACCTCGACGGCGGCCTCCATCGCCGCGTCCCAGACCAGCTTGCCGGTCCAGAGCACCGCGATGGCGCAGATGAACGCCACCAGGAAGGTCAGCAGCGCCACCCAGGCCGTGGGCACGTGGGCGTAGAGGATGCGGCCGACGTCGCCCATCATCGCCTCGCCGGGCGCCACGAACAGCCCGATGCCGTGGCCGGTGACCAAGAGCGCGAAGCCGAGGCCCGCGACGATCCAGTCCTTCTTCACTCGTCCACCACCTTGATGAACAGGACCCCGCACAGGGCCCAATACACCGCATTGAACGCAACCAGCACCCCGATCCAGCTCGTGGCCTGATCCATCACGTCTGCTTCGAAGCACAGCTGGGTCGCCTTCACCGCTGCCAGCAGCGACGGCACGACCAGCGGGAACATCAGCAGGGGCAGCATGAGCTGCTGGGCCCCCGTCCGCACCGTGAGCCCGGCGTAGAGCGTGCCGGGCGCTGCGAGGCCGCCACAGCCCAGGGCCAGCACGCCCGCCAGCAGCAGGGGCGAGGCGTGCAGCTGCAGGTCGCAGAGCACCACCCCGATGAACACCGTCGCCACCGCGAGCCCACAGAGCACCCCGAAGTTCGCCAGGGCCTTGCCGTAGTAGAGCGCCACCGGGCTGGTGGGCAGGAGCAGCAGCGCTTCGAGCGCCCCGCCCTCGACCTCGTTGGTGAAGCTCTGGGCCAGCAGCAGGGTGCTCGCAGTCAGCACCGTGAGCCAGATGTACCCGGCCGCGTGGGCCCGCAGGATCTCGGTGTTCGGCCCGATGGCGAAGGACAACAGCAGCATCAGGATGGCGGCGTAGATCACCACCCCCAGCGCCCGTGAGCGCCCGCGCCACTCCACGAGCAGGTCCTTGCGCAGGACCGCGAGGATCTGGCCCCACAGCGACAGGCCCTCGGTCACGACGCCGTCCCGTGCAGGGCCTTCCAGGCCTTGGTGATCTCGCTCGCGGCCCCCCGCCAGCGCACCTGGCCATGCTCCAGGAGCAGCGCGTCGTCGGCGTGCTCGGCGGCTCGGCCCACCAGGTGGCTGGCGACCACGGTGGTCACGCCGTCGGCGTGCAGGCGGTCCAGCAGCCGGTCCACCAGCTCGAAGCCCGCGGGGTCCAGCTGGCCATAGGGCTCGTCGATCAGCGCCAGGCGGGGCCTCTGGGCCAACAGGCGGGCGAAGGCCAGCCGCTTGCGCATGCCCGCCGAGTAGGTCCGCACCGGGTCCAGCCGGGCGTCGAGGTGCACGGTCTCCAGCAGCCCGGGGATGGCGTCGAGGTCCCGGCGGCCCTGCATGCGCAGGGTGAGGGCCAGGTTCTCGGTGCCGCTGAGGTCTTCGTAGAGCCCCGGCTGGTGGCTGAGCAAGGCCAGGGTGCGCCGGACCGCGAAGCGCTGGCGCACCGGGTCCATGCCGAAGAGGCGCAGGGAGCCCCGGCTCGGTGCCCACAGGGTCGCCAGGGTGCGCACCAGGGTTGTCTTGCCGGAGCCGTTGGCGCCGACCACCAGCACGCGCCGGCCCGGGGGCACCTGTAGATCCACCCGCGCCAGGGACCAGCGGCGCCCGAAGCGCCGCCCCAGGTCCGACGCTTCGATGGCCGGGGTGCTCATGGCCGCTGTCTAACGGCCCCATCCTGCGGATCAGGCGGCCTTCTTCTCCCGGCGCTTCTCCCGGAGCCTCGCGAGCTTGCCCCGCTGCTTCAGCTCCCCCTCGGTGCCGACCCACTCCTTGCGGGTGCCCAGCAGCCGGTCGACCCAGTCGTGGGTCACGCCCCAGTTGCACTCCTGGTCCGGCGCCATGTGGTGGTCGTAGTGCCAGGGCAGGTGCTCCCGGGCCCACTCCGGGTCCAGGTGGGACTTGCGGTGGACCCGGTAGTAGTTCGCCGCCTTGGCCGCGACGGTCGCCACGAAGAACGGCGCGATCGGGGTCAGGGGCAGGTGCACGGCGACCGCCGCGCCGAGGGCCGCCAGCTCCTTGCCGGCCGCGTTCCACTGGAAGACGTTGCCCTGGTACATCGGGTCGACGAAGGCGTTGACCCGCGACTCCTTGTGGTGCTCGTAGAAGTGGAACTTGAAGAAGTGGTCCTTGTTCTTCTGGGGCGCCGCGTGCAGCAGCCACTTGTGCAGGCCCCACTCGGCCAGGTCGGCGTAGACGATGCCCACGGGGATGCCGATCATCGGGCGCTCCTGAAATGATGACGGGGGTGTCAGTCTTTCTACTATCCGAACACTGACGGGGGTGTCATCAATTCTTCACGACGGTCCTTACGATCCCGCGATCCTCGCGATCCTCCGATCCTGATCGGCTATCCCCCGATCCCGATGCCGCCTGTGCTTCGCTCGGCCACCACGAACACCACCCGCCGGTTCTGGGCCCGACCCTGCTCGGTGGTGTTGTCGGCCACCGGCCGGGACTGGCCGTAGCCGACGGAGCTGAGGCGCTCGGGGGCGATGCCCTTGTGGACCAGGTAGGCCACGATGGCGGCGGCCCGGTCCTCGGAGAGCACCTGGTTGCCCTGGGGAGAGCCCTCGTCGTCGGTGTGGCCCTCGACCTGGACGAGCCGGATCTCGGGGGTGGCCTGGAGCACGGCGGCCACGTCGTCGAGCAGCGCGTAGCTCTCGGGCAGGATGATCGCCTTGGCGGTCTGGAAGTGCACCGCTTCGGTGATGGCGATGATGTCCACCGCGTCCTCGGCCTTGGACGGTCGCAGCAACACCTCGAGCAGGTCGTCGGTGTCGGCCGTGACGGTCAGCCGGGTGGTGTACGGGCTGTGGCCGGGGGCCACGACGACCAGGTCGTAGGCGCCCGGCAGCAGCTCGACCTCCTCGCCGGCCGGGATGCCCTGGTGCTCGGTGTCCAGCGCCCGCCAGACCACGCCCTCGAGCAGCTCGCCCTCCTCGCTGCGCCCGATGACCGAGAGCACGCCGGGGATGTGCGCCAGAGGGATCGACACCGCCATGGCCTCGCCCGAGACCTCGACGGCCACCTCGTCGCTGATCATGCCGGGAGCCCAGCCGCTGATGCGCAGCTGGCCGTCCATCGCCTCGAACACCTCGCCGGGCTTGCCCGAAGCCCGGCCAGCCTTCCAGCCGCCCTGGTCCAGGTCCTGGCCGTCGGGACCGACCACCCGCACGGTGATGCGGGTGGGCTCGGGGCAGCCGTCGCCGTCGGCGACACCATCGAGGTCCTCGGGCTGGCGCGGGCAGCTGTCTTCGCTGTCCAGCAGGCCGTCCAGATCGGTGTCCCGGTCCGGCGGCAGCCGCATCCAGCTGAGGCCGACCACCAGCCGGAAGCGGGGCGTGCCGATGCCCTGGTTGAGCCCCAGGCCCGCACCACCGACCACCACCAGGGGGGTGCTGCCCAGGGAATAGCGACCCCCGACCAGCGCCTCGAGCGGCCGGCTGGCCTCGG
>CAYFPX010000126.1:14528-17866 GCA_964344945.1 uncultured Enterobacterales bacterium | reverse complement strand
GCGAACTCCACCGGCTGGTCGTCCGCGAAACCGGCCTCGGCGGTCTCGGTCCAGGACAGAGACTGGCTGAGCTCGGCGGAGACCCCGATGGCGTCGGTGATGGCGACCCCCACCCCGGCCCGCCAGAAGGCCTGGGGCCCGTAGGTCAGGTTCTCCAGGTCGACCTCGGGCTGCCAGCGCACCCCTGCGTTGACCGCGCCGTGCACCCGGTCCACCGGGGCGGTGTCGAGCACCAGAGCCGCTTCGCCGGTGATGCCGTCGGAGCCCAGGGGGGCCTGGACCGTGGCGGTCGGAAGCCCCAGCCGGGCCGTGACCGCGAGGCCGACCGGGACCTGGTGGGAGCTCAGCGCCGTGAGCTTCAGGTCCGCCGCCAGGTCCCCGAGACCGCTCTCGGCCCCGGTGCTCGCCCCTGTCGCCCGCAGGACCAGCGGCACGTCGAGGCCCACCCGCAGCGGTCCCCGGGTGTGGCCCGCCAGCAGCGAGGCCTGCCACACCCCCTCGACCACCGGCTCGGGCTCGCCCGCGCCGTTGAGGTAGACCAGGGGCTGATCGGCGTAGTGCAGCACCAGCCGCGCCGTGGTGGTGCCGCTGTCGGCCCGCACCGCGTCGGTGGTCCACAGGGTGTCCTCGGCGTCGAGTGACGGGGCGAAGAGCTGCACGTTGACCGGGGGCGCCGCGCCGCCCTTCACCGCGCCCGGATCCGCTTCGGTCGCGGTGTCCTCAGCGCCAGCGGCAGGCGTGGCCTGAGCCAGCGCGAGCCCCACCAGGAGCCAGAGGCCGCTCATCGCCGCCTCCGCGCCACCAGCACCAGACCCGCCAGCCAGGCCCAGCCGCCCCCGGGCACCACCGCGCAGCCACCGCCGATGTACTGCCCCGGCAGGTCGTCCCCCGGATCGTCCCGCGGGTCGGTGCCGTTGGCCACCTCGTCGCCGTCGGAGACCGTGCCGCCGTCGGTGTCGGGATCGAGCGGGTCGGTGCCGTACTTCTCGACCTCCTCGCCGTCGAGCAGCCCGTCGAAGTCCGAGTCCGGGTTCAGGGGATCGGTGCCCTGGCGGTTGACCTCCTCGCCGTCGGTCAGGCCGTCGTGGTCGGTGTCGATGTCGTCGGGGTCGGTGCCGAGCTCCAGCACCTCCTCGGCGTCGTCGAGGCCGTCGCCGTCGGTGTCGGTGAGGATCGGGTCGCTGCCGTACTCGTGGACCTCGTCGCCGTCCTGGAGGCCGTCGCCGTCGGTGTCGACCAGGAAGGGGTCGGAGCCATAGGTCAGCACCTCGTCGCCGTCGCTCAGGCCGTCGTCGTCGGTGTCGGAGTCCAGCGGATCGGTGCCGATCTCCAGGATCTCCTCACCGTCCTCCAGCAGATCGCCGTCGGTGTCCGGGTCCTCCGGGTCGGTGCCGTGGTTCAGGATCTCGTCGGAGTCCCCGAGCCCGTCGCCGTCGGTGTCGGCCAGGTCGTCGTCCGGGTCCAGTGGATCGGTGCCGTCGATGAGCACCTCGTCTCCGTCGGAGGTGAAGCCGCCGTCGGTGTCCGCGAGCAGCGGGTCCGTGTGGGTCCAGTAGTGCTCTTCGGCGTCGCTCAGGCCGTCGCCGTCGGTGTCGAAGGCGGTGGGGCTCGACGAGATCAGCACCCCTTCGAGACCGTCGTGCAGGCCGTCTTCGTCGGTGTCCCGCACCAGGGGGTCCGTGCCGTGGGTGCCGAGCTCCTCGCCGTCGGTCAGGCCGTCGCCGTCGGTGTCGGCTCGGGCCGGGTCGGTGCCCAGGGACTGGACCTCGGTGCCGTCGCCCAGGGTGTCGCCGTCGCTGTCGGCCAGGAGCGGATCGGTCCCGTAGACCTCCAGCTCCTCCCCGTCGTCCAGGCCGTCGCCGTCGCTGTCCGCCAGGCCCGAGGCCGTGCCGAGCAGGCCCTCCAGGTCTCCGGACAGGCCGTCGCCGTCGCTGTCGCTGGACTCGGCGTCGTCGAGCGGATCCGCGGGGTCGGTGGCCTCGTCGGCCTCCAGCCCGTCCCAGGCACCGCCGCCGTCGCTGTCTTCGTCCACCGGATCGGTGCCGGCGGTGAGCTCCGCGCCGTCGCTCGACCCGTCGCCGTCGCTGTCCGCGCGAGCGGGATCGGTCCCGTGCAGGCCGACCTCGTCGGCGTCGCCGACCCCGTCGCCGTCGCCGTCCGCATCTCCGGGGTCCGCCCCGCGCACCGCCAGCTCGGCGCCGTCGTCCAGGCCGTCGCCGTCGCTGTCGGCCAGGGCCGGATCGGTCCCCCGGGTCGAGACCTCCTCCCCGTCCCCGAGCCCATCGCCATCGGAGTCCCGGGACCAGGGGCTCGCGCCGCGGGAGAGCTCGTCGGCGTCCCCCAGCCCGTCGCCGTCGCCGTCGGCCCAGCGCGGGTCCGAGGTGCCGTCGGCTTCGTCGCCGTCGCTCAGCCCGTCGCCGTCGCTGTCGGCCTCGGCGGGGTCGGTCCCGATGGCCGCCTCCAACAGATCGCTGAGCCCATCTCCGTCGCTGTCGGTGCCATCCGAAGCGTCGTCGCGGGGCTCGCCGACCGCGTCGGTGCCTGCGGCGAACTCCTCGCCGTCCAGCACGCCACCGCCGTCGGAGTCCGGGTTCAGAGGGTACGAGCCCACCTCCAGGATCTCCTGGCCATCGGTCAGCCCGTCCAGATCCGTGTCCGGGTGCAGCGGATCGGTGCCGAAGGCGCTGATCTCGTCGCCGTCGGTGAGCTGGTCGTTGTCGCTGTCCTCGAACAGCGGGTCCGAGTGGTGGACCAGGACCTCGTCGCCGTCGCTCAGGCCGTCCAGGTCCGTGTCGTCGACCCAAGGATCCGTCCCCGTCGCCCGCACCTCGACGCCGTCCCCGAGCCCGTCGCCGTCGCTGTCGGCCACCAGGGGCTCGGTGAGGGAGACCTCGACCTCCCAGCGGTCCGACAGCCCGTCGTCGTCGCTGTCCGGGTCTCGGGGGTCGGTGCCGCCCGCGAGCTCGTCGGCGTCGGCCAGGCCGTCGTCGTCGCTGTCGCTGTCCTCGTGGTCGGTGCCGTGGACCAGGACCTCGTCGGCGTCGCTCAGGCCGTCGGCGTCCAGGTCCCCCGCGGCGTCGCTGGCGTCGGTGCCGAGGGCCGCTTCGAGCGCATCGTCGAGGCCGTCCCCGTCGGTGTCCGGGGTCGCTGCGTGGACCGAGGCCGCGAGCAGCAGGGCGAGGGTCGGGATCCGCACTCACTCCGCTCCTGGCCCGCCGGTGACCCCCCGGTCGTTCCGGGTGCCGTCGGGATCCGCCCAGTCCTGGTAGCCCTCGGGGCCCTCGCCGTCGGCCCGTCCGGCGTCGCGCTGAAGGAACGCCAGTGAGCTCGCCGATGCC
>CAYFPX010000126.1:0-14497 GCA_964344945.1 uncultured Enterobacterales bacterium | reverse complement strand
TCCGCCCAGTCCTGGTAGTTCTCGGGGCCCTCGCCGTCGGCCGGCCCGGCGTCGATCACCGGGCTGGAGTCGATGGGCGTCAGGTCGTCGTTGCTCGGATCGCCGTCGTTGGACAGGAGCGTCAGCAGCGGGTCGCCGACCTCGTTCTCCCCGTGGTCCTCGTCGGGCCCGATGTCCAGGCCGTTGCCGGAGGTGGTCAGGTAGGTGGTGTTGTAGGCCACCGAGGCCCCGGAGCCTTCGAGCACCGTCAGCGCCGAGTCGCCGTCGGACCACACGAAGACGTTGGACCACAGCGCCAGCTCGGCGGCCTCTTCGGCGTCGGCGAAGACCCCGGCACCGGCGGCACCCGACAGGTTGCCGGTGAGCGTGTTGTTGGCGAACACCCCGCCGGCGCTGGTGCCCGTGAAGGACACGGCGCCGCCGTCGGTGACCGCGACGTTGTCCTGGAGGGCCAGGTTCCGCAGGACCGAGCCGGCCCGGAGGTCGGAGAGCAGCAGCCCGCCGCCGTCGACGTCGGCGGTGTTCGAGTGGAGGATGGCCCGCTCCAGCACGACCGTGCTGCCGCCCGCGGCGAGCGCTCCGCCCTGGTGGGTCGCGGCGTTGTCCCGGAAGGACAGGTCCTGGCCGAGGTAGTCCGCGGACTCGAGCACCACCGCGCCGCCGCGCACGCCGGCGTTGTCCCGGTAGTCCGAGCCGATGTCGGTCACGGTGGCCGACGACGCCGCGATGGCGCCGCCGTCGTCCTGGGAGGTGTTCGCGGTGAATTCGCACCCGGACAGGGTCAGGGTGCCGGAGCTCAGGGACACCACGCCGCCGTCGCCGGCACTGGTGTTGTCGATGGCGACGACCCGCTCCAGCACCACGTCGGCGACCACCGCCTGGACCACGCCGCCGTCGCCGTCGGCCTCGGCACCGGTCACCAGCAGGTTCTCCAGGCGCAGGGTCTGCCCCTCCCGGACCTCGACCACCCGATCGCCCTCGCGGCTCGGGGAGAGGAAGACGTCGTCCGGGTCGTCGCCGGTGCCGATCAGCGCCAGCGGGCCGTTGCGGATGGTGGTGCTGAGCTCGTAGTAGCCGGGGTGCAGCAGGATCGCGCCGCAGACCTCGTCCCGCTCTCCCAGGGCCTTGACCACCGAGTTCATCGGGTCGTCGAGGGTGCCCACCCCGCCATCGGGGGCGTCCTCGTCGACCACCACCGGGAACACGCTCGCGTCGCCGTCGTCGCAGTCGCCGCCGCCCACGCAGGCGCTGAAGCCGTCGCCGTCGGCGTCCAGGTCGTCGACCAGGCCGTTGCAGTCGTTGTCGACGAAGTCACAGGTCTCCACGCCGCCCGGGTAGGCCGAGGCCTCCTGGTCGTCGCAGTCGTCGTCGCAGAAGGTGAAGCCGTCGCCGTCTTCGTCCAGGCGGTCGGGGGGGTCGCCGGTACAGGCGGTGTCGAGGTCGTCGCAGAGCTCCGGGGCGCCCGGGTAGACCGTGGCGTTCGTGTCGTCGCAGTCGCTGGCGCAGACCCGGTGGCCGTCGGCGTCTTCGTCGCGCTCGTCGTCCGGCACCACCCCGTCGCAGTCGTTGTCCACGCCGTCGCAGCGCTCGCTGGCACCCGGGTTGGCGGTGGCCTCGCCGTCATCGCAGTCGCCATCGGCCTCGGAGTAGCCGTCCTCGTCGATGTCGGCGGTGGACAGGGTGCCGACCCCGGCCAGGGCGACCGGTATGGCGTCTTCGTCTTCGACCCGGATGGACAGCTGTCCCGGCGACTCCCCGAGGCTGTCCGGCACGAAGGACACGGACAGCTCCAGGACCTCGCCCGGGGACAAGGCCGTGTCCTCGTCGCGGTCGATGCGCCAGACCTCCTCGGAGCCGAGCACCAGCTCGACCGAGAGCACCAGCACGTCCTCCCGGCCGTCGTTGGTCAGGGTGAGGTCCTGGGAACCCCGCTCGGTGATCGGCACCTCGCCGAAGTCCAGGGACTCTGCCGAGAGGGTCAGTCCGCCGGTGATCACGTCGCCGCCGGTGCACCCCAGCCACCCGAGGAGTGCCCAGCCCCCCAGCCAGCTCATCGGGTCTCCCCCTCGTGGCCCGGGCGGCAGAGGGTGACGTGGTCTCCCACCAGCCGGAAGCTGAAGCCCCCCTCACCACCCCGGTGCGCATAGCGCAGCTCCACCGGGTACTGGCCGACCGCCAGGTCCAGCTCCACAGACTCGGGCTCGTAGTCGTGCACGCCGGGCAGGCTGTAGACGGTCTCGCCCTCGATGTCGATCCAGAGGTCGTCGCTGGACCCGACCACGAAGGTCACGGGCTCGTCGTCCTCCCAGACCCGCAGCCAGGTCACCCAGCGCACGGCGAACAGCTCCGGGTCCCGGTCCAGGCCGTCGTCCACCGGCCACCAGCTGGGGCCGTGGTCCAGGGAGGTGTCGACGCGCTCGAAAGAGGTCCGGTCGGTGTCCCACCAGTCCACGTCGGCCCAGCTCAGGGACGGGTCGGCGGGGCCGGAGGGGTCCACGTCGGGGTGGTTCGCGGGCAGGTTCAGGTAGGTGCCTTCGTAGCCGGCCTCGCAGTCCGACCACAGCGGCGCCTCGCCCACGTCTTGTTCCTCCTCGCCGGGCGGATCCGCGGGCTCGACCGGGACCTCGTCCCGCACGGTGTACTCCGAGCACGCCAGCAGCCAGAGGGCGATCACCGGACGCCTCCCGAGTCCACGGCCGCCGCCGGGAGCAGGTCGCAGTAGAGCCACTCCTCGAGCAGGGCGATGTCCTCCTCGGTGGGCCCGCCGCCGGGGGGCATGGTCGGCTCCGCGCCCGTCGCCCGGGCGTCGATGCGGTCCGCCCAGAGCAGCACACCGTCGTAGGTCTCCAGGTCCACCCCGTCCGGCGCCCCGACCCGGTCCTCCCCCGACAACAGCGAGCTGTGGCAGCCGGTGCAGTGGGTCGACATGTACCCCTCTCCGAACAGGGCGTAGTCCAGCGGCGGGTCTCGATCACAGGCGAATTCCGCCGTGTCTTCGACCCTGCCGCAGGCCGCGAGCCAGACCCACAGGACCATCAGATCAGCAGGCTCTCCAGGACCTGGACGTCCGGCAGGTGCTCCTGGGGGTCCAGGCCGCCGAGGGTCAGCAGGGCAGTGCCCAGGTGCTCGCTGCCGAGCATGTCGCCGCTGGCCGAGGGCAGGCCGGTGGCGAAGTCGATGGGCACACCGACCAGGGCGTCGTCGGTGGCGCCGACCACCTGGTTGCCCTTGACGCCCGAGCCGCAGACCAGGGCCGAGTTGTAGGGCCAGTGGTCCTTGCCGCCGGAGCCGTTGAAGGCCGGGGTGCGGCCGAACTCGCTGAGGCAGACCACGACCACTTCGTCGATGAGCCACGGGGTCGCGAGCCCCGGGGTGATCGACAGGTGCCACAGCAGGCTGTCGAGGGCTTCGTAGAGGGCGTCCCACTGCAGGGTCTGGGGCTCGTTGCCGCCGTGGGTGTCCCAGCCGCCGGGGATGCCGATCATGGCGGTCCGGCTCAGGCCCAGGCGCATGAGCTCCGCGGCCTTGATGCACTGGTCGGCCAGGGTGGTGCCGAGCTCGTCGAGGCCAGCCTCGAAGCGCCGGCCCTCGATCTCCATCGCCCGCTCGGTGCTGTCGAGCAGCGCCTCGGTGCGCACGCGACCTACGCCCGGCAGGTCCCCGCGCAGGGCGGTGAAGTTCGCCACCTGCTGGTAGACGTACTCGTCGAGCATGGCGTCGGAGACCTGGTCGAGCACCGGCGCCGGCTGGTCCGCCCGGCCGCACAGGCTGCCGTCGATCAGCTCCAGCAGCGTGCCGCCGCCGGCCCGCACCACCGCGCCACCCCGGGTG
Source organism: uncultured Enterobacterales bacterium (assembly GCA_964344945.1). GTDB lineage: Bacteria > Myxococcota_A > UBA796 > UBA796 > CAJQPC01 > CAYFPX01. Next base: position 10,666 of record CAYFPX010000126.1, on the reverse strand, counting down.
CCCGGGAAGACCGGACCGGAGAAGACCAGGTGGGGCAGCGGGTACTTGCCGCTGCCGGAGTCGGCGAGCAGGGTCGGGAAGTCCGGGAAGGACGACGCCGAGGTGCCGGTCAGGGTCAGCTGACGACCGGAGTCGTGGCCCACGCTGTGGGCATCGATGCCGCGCACGATGGCGGTCCGAGAGCCCCAGGACTCGAAGAAGCGGGTGGCGTTGGCCAGGTCCAGGCCGCACCAGCTGAGCCCGCCGCTGGACTCGGTGGCCGTGTCCTGGTTCATGTCCGTGTAGGCGGAGCCGTGCTTGGGATCGAGGAAGGTCGAGTCCCAGGCGCCGCTGGCGAACAGGAAGATGAACTTGCGCTCGCCCGCGGCCGCGCGGGCCATGCGGGGGTGCCAGCCGAAGGCGCCGAGGGCGGCCAGCGCCGCGCCACTCTGGAGGAGATTGCGTCGGTTCATGGTGGCCTCAGTAGGTCAGGATGCGGGGATCGCGGAGCACACCGGCGACCACGGCGGACCACGCCGCCTGGGGGTCCGCCTCGATGGAGTAGATCTGGCTCCACAGGGTCACCAGCGCCGCCGGACGGCCGTCGTCTTCCGCCACCGGCAGGCCCGTGGCGGCTTCGATCAGCGCTGCGATCTGGGTCTCGAACAGCTCCGGGTCGGCGGTGGGGCGGTCCTCGATGGTCACGTAGGGGAGCAGGATGGCGTCGGCGGTGCGGCCCGGGTCCAGGTCGTGCTGGACCACGTGGTGGGCGGCGCTCCAGGCCAGGCGCTCCTGGACGAAGACCAGGCCGATGCCAGGCTCGTAGCTGCGCTCGGTGAGGAAGCGGCCGTCGACCCCACCGGCGAGCCCTGGCAGGCCGAGGTTGTGGCGGGTCAGGCCGTCGGCGCCGCCGAAGGTCCAGCGGTAGCCGGTCAGGCCCTCGATGATCGAGGCCAGCTGGGCCGGGCTGACCAGCCGGACGGCGGACAGGTTGTCGGCGAGCACCGGGTCGTCCGTGCCCATCGCCTTGTAGGTGTCGCTGGTGACCAGGGCCCGGACCAGGGGTCGGACCTTCAGGCCGCCGTCGACGAAGGCCTGGCGGTAGCCCTGGAACTCGGTCCAGTCGGAGGCCCTCGAGGTGCGCTGGGTGAAGCCCTCGAAGAAGGTCTGGGTGCCGCAGTCGATGAAGCGGCCGTCTTCGGCCAGCAGGCCGCCCAGCTCGGCGAGGTTCGCGGTGGGCACGCCGTACCAGCTCGGGGAGCGCCCGTGGTAGTCGCGCCAGCCCTGCTCTTCCTCCGGCTCGTAGTAGACCGCGGCGAGGTCGTCGTCGTCGTCGCTGCTGAAGAAGCCGAAGAAGTGGGCTGAGAGCGGGTCCAGGGTGCTGTGGCAGGCCATGCAGCTGGCGTTGCTGGCGACCGCGTCCTCGGGGTCGATGACCAGCTGGTCCACCGCGGCACGGTTGAGGACCACCGGGCGGGACAGGAAGTCCTCGCACAGCAGCATCTTGGAGACGGCGTTGGCCCGGTGGCGGTTCGCGTTGCCGCCGGCCGAGGGGTAGCGCAGCCAGATGCTGCTCATGGACAAGAGCCCGGCGTGGGACCGGCCGTCGGTGTAGTGGGCCGGCTGCCAGGTGTTGGCGCCGGCCGGGTAGTCGAGCAGGAAGGCATCGGCGAGGGCGGCGTTGGACATGGTGTAGTCGGCGGTCACCAGCTCGGACCAGGCCAGGTCGTGCTCCACCACCCGGGCGACCAGGGCCAGGGCCTCGCCGGCGATGTCCTCGGCGGACACCCCCATCACCCCGTAGGTGTCGCCGGTGCTCAGCAGGAGGCGCTGGTCCACCACCTCCTGGACGCGCCCGACGAAGCGGGGGTCTTCGAGGTAGCGCTCGACGAAGTCGTCGTAGAGCTCGGGGGTCGTGTCGATGGCGTCGAGCTCAGCGGCCGACGGGTGCACGCCCCTCAGGTCGACGGAGAGTCGGATCAGCTGTTCCCTGGGGGACAGCAGCACCAGCTCGGACGTGGTGTCCGTGCCGGTCGCGCAGCCCGCAGTGAGGCCGAGGACAACGAGGGTCGGGGTCATGGCGTTGCCTGGTCGAGGTCGCGGAGGGAGAAGAGGAAGTCGGAGTCCTGGGGCCGCTCGACGATGCCGCGCTGCCAGATCGCGTCGAAGTCCGGGCAGACCTCGCCGATGGCCTCGCTCTCCTGGCCGCGCACGTAGAGCGTGCCGCAGCCGTCACAGGACGTGTACTCGGCGTCGAGGTCGCCGGTGTCTCCGAGGGTGAAGGACGTGGGAAGGAACACGATGTCGTACCACCAGGCGTTCTCGTCCCGAAGGGAAAACCAGCCCAGGGGCTCCAGAGTGCAGGTGTCGGAGCTCGCGCCGAGCTCGCCCTGGAGCGTGATGTCCATCGCCATGGAGTCGAAGCGGCCGCCGATGCGCTCGTCGATGAGGTAGACGTTGCCGCGCAGCTCCAGGTACTCGGTGTTGCCGCCCGCCGCGGACAGGTAGAGGTCGGCCCGCCAGCCACCGGGGGGGCTGAGCGCGGTCTCCGTGTCGCGGCCGTCGAGGCGGGCGTCGACGGAGCTGGTGTAGGTCCAGCGGAGGTAGTCGGTGGCCGTGACCTCGTGCAGGGTGTCCGTGGCCTCGCCGCTGAAGCGGTAGAGCACCTGGTCCGGGTCCCCCGTCGCCGCGGCGCCCAGCATGTGCCGGGAGCCGTCGACCGTGCGTCCCTCCAGGGTGTCCTCGGCGCCGGTGGCCTCGAGCTCGCCGTGCCAGTAATTCCAGCCGCTGAAGTAGAGCCCGCCGGCGGTCTCGCAGCGGTCGCTCCAGTGCAGGCCTTCGGGGTCCTCCAGGTCGTCGTCGTCTTCCAGGGGCCCGACGAAGACGTCCGGGCAGCCGTCGGTGGCCAGGGACAGCGTCGACACATTGCCCGCCCAGACCGGGCTGGTCGTGGCCGCCAGGGCGGCTTCGAGGGCCCGGTCCACCGCCCGGTCCAGGTCGACGTCGGACAGGTCGGGACGGGCCAGCTCCAGGCCGTCGTTGTCGTCGTAGTACACCGGTTCGTCGCCGGTACAGCCCAGGGCGAGCCAGAGGATCACTCGTCCTCCTCGGGCCGGTAGCCCACCTGGGCCTCCCACTGGAAGTCCACGTCGTGGCGGACCCGGGTGATCGGGTACCAGGGCATCCAGATCCCGCTGTCGCCGAAGTCCAGGTAGAGCTTCTGCTCCGTGTCGTGCAGGGCCATGCGCCAGACCGCGCCGTCGGTCGGCAGGTCCGGGGTCTCGCACAGGTCCAGGGTGGCGATGGGGTCGCCGTCCTCGTCTTCGACGGGCTCGCCCTCTTCGTCGAGCACGCCCTCGCTCACCAGGTAGTGGGAGACCTCGACCGCGAACTCACAGCCGTCGCAGGGGTCCTCGACGATGGTGCCGGTCAGCGAGAACTCCGCCGTGCACCAGGGGGTCTCCTCGTCGTCGTCCAGCAGCTCGGTGACCACCAGGGACCCGGTCATGGTGGTGTACGGACCAGAGCCGATGGGGGACAGGGCCCAATTGCCGAGCTGGGAGAGGGTCAGCCAGTGGTCGGGCTCCTCGTTGTAGGTGTCGTCGGTGCCCGTGGTGTCGGTGGTGAAGGTGCCCGGGTCCGAGTCCGTGGGGCCGGTCACGGGCAGCTCGTCGTCGGGCAGGGTGGCGTCGGACCCACAGCCGATCAGCAGCCCGACGCACACCGCGACGAGCTGGCCCTGCCAGCTGACGTTGAAGCCCACCCGGGCCATCTTGATCCCCGGTCACGCAGCGCCGCGAAGGCGCCTCTCCCGGGTTCAGAGTAGCATCTCCATGGGTGTGGAGGGATCTGGGAATGGTGCGAGTTCACGTGTCAGGCGGCCGCGCGGCCGCCCTGCTGGCCCTGTTCGCGTGTGTCGGATGCACCGGTGAGACCGTCACCGGACCGGCCCTGGAGCTCACCCCCACCGAGCTGGTCTTCGAGGAGATCCCCGTGTTCACGGAGGACTCCCGCTCCTTCGCCGTGCGCAACGCCGGCAGCACCACCTTCGAGGTCCTGTCCACCACCCTCATCGAGGGCAGCACCGCCGCCTGGCGCCTCGACCGGCCGGAGGACGCCGAGCTCGAGTCCGGCGAGACCTTCACCGTGGTGGTGACCTACACCCCCATCGAGGAGGGCGCCGCCACGGGTCGCATCCAGGTCCGCACCACCTTCGACGACGAGCCCACCCACTACGTCGACCTGGCGGGCACCGCCGGGCCGTCGGTCCGCGACGACGACGGCGACGGCTGGACCGCCGCCGACGGCGACTGCAACGACGACAACGACACGGTCTTTCCCGGCGCCACCGAGGTCTGCGACGGCGAGGACACCGACTGCGACGGGGTGCTCGAAGAGGAGGAGGCCGACGCCGACTACGACGGCTGGCTGATCTGCGAGGGCGACTGCGACGACGAGGACGAGCGGGTCTACCCGGGGGCCGCCGAGATCTGCGACGACAAGGACTCCGACTGCGACGACTTCATCCCCGATCGGGAAGACGCCGACGGCGACGGCTTCACCCCCTGCGACGGCGACTGCGACGACGACGAGCCCCTGGCGATGCCCACCCTGGAAGAGGTCTGCGACAGCATCGACAACGACTGCAGCGGCGAGGTCGACGACATCGACGAAGACGGCGACGGCCACAGCCCGTGCCTGGGCGGCGGCGACTGCGACGACCAGGACCGTGACGCCCACCCGGTGGTGGTCGACCTCGAGGCCGAAGACGGCGGCGACGGCACCATCTCCCGCCCCTACAACGACCTCACCGAAGCCTTGGAGAACCGGGACGACGTCTGCCGGACCATCGTGCTCTCCCCCGGCTCCTACGAGCTCTCCACCGCCCACGACGACGGCTACCTGCGCTTCGTGGGCGGCGGGCTCGACGCCGACGACGTGGTGATCGTGCCGTCGAAGAAGGAGAGCCGCATCTTCGAGGTCTCCTCGGGCGCGACCCTGTCCCTGGAGAACATGACCCTCACCGGCGCCGACGCCCCCGGCGACGGCGGCGCCGTGCGAGCCGTGGCGGCAGACCTGGAGCTCTATGGCGTGGTCTTCGAGGCCAACCGCTGCACCGGCGACGGCGGCGCGGTCGCGGTGAGCTCGGGCAGCCTGACGTCCCTGGACACCATCTTCCGGGACAACCACTCCGACGACGACGGCGGCGCCCTGGCCGTGCTCTCGGGGGCCTACACCGACGACGGCTCGCTCTTCCAGGGCAACGAGGGCGTGCGCGGCGGGGCCGCCGCCCTGGAGTCCACGGACATCTCCGCCACGGGGGTCACCTGGTCGGAGAACGAGGCCGACGACGTGGGCGGCGCCCTGGCGGTCATCGGCGGGACCCTGGCGCTGGAGGGCTGCCGCTTCACCCTCAACCACTCCAGCCTCGACGGCGGGGCGCTCTCCGCGTCGGACCTGACCCGCGAGGGCAGCGTGCTGCGGAACCTGGTCTTCCAGGACAACATCGCCCAGAAAGCCGGCGGCGCCGTGGCCTTCGGGGGGTCCGAGGTCGCTGCGGTGCTCGCCAACAGCACCTTCACCGCCAACGCCGCGGCCGACGAGGGCGCGGGCATCTACGTGGCGGCCGCGGAGGCGACCGAGCTGTGGGTCTGGTCCAACGCCCTGCTCTGGAGCGACGGCGAGTCCGGGCTGTGGGCGGCGCCGGGCTGCGGCGCTTCCTTCGCCTACAACCACGCCTACCTGACCACCTCCGGCACCGACTTCGACCTGGGCGACGCAGACGGGGGCGACAACGTGGTCGAGGACCCCCAGCTGACCGACGTGAGCAACGACGGCGACCCGGACAACGACGACCTGGCCCCCGGGGCCACCAGCCCGCTCATCGACAGCGGCCCGCCGGACGGCTCGGGCCCGGCGGGCTACAGCTGGCGCGACACCGACGGGACCCGCAACGACCGCGGCCACACCGGAGGACCGGGGGAATGGGAGTAGCTGTGCTGCTGGCGCTGGCGATCGGAACGAGCTGGGCGGTGGACCTCGAGGTCCGCCCCGGCGACGACATCCGCACCCTGACCACCTCCTTGGGCCCGGGCGACGTGGTCACCTTTGCCAACGGCACCTACAACATCGACCAGGACCTGTACTGGTCGTCATCGGGCACGGTGGTGGAGCCGATCGTCCTCCAGGCCGCCGAGGGTGCCGAGCCGATCATCAACCTGACCGAGGGCTCCGACGGCAACTACCCGAACCAGATCGCCTACCTCGACGGCGTCGAGCACATGGAGATCATCGGCCTGACCTTCCAGGGCAGCGGCCCCTCGGCCGACGCCTCCGAGGGCGACGGCCACCACGGCATCGGGCTGAACGACACCAGCTACGTCACCTTCAAGGACGTCGAGGTCCGCACGGTCACCTGGAACGGCTTCTACACCTCCGGGGACAACGACCACCTGACCCTGGACCGCGTCCAGGTGCACGACACCGAGAACGGCCGGGCCTTCATCGCCGGCTGCTCCGACGCCTCCTGCTGGCTCTCGGACAGCCTGATCACCAACTGCTGGTTCCACAGCCTGCGAGGCGAGGACGGCGCGATCTACCTGTACGACGGCGCCCAGGGCAACCTCATCCGCCACAACGTCATCCACAACGTCGACGCCACCGCGATCCGGGTCGGGTCGACCCTGGGCGGGGACCCGAACGTCGTGCTGAGCAACGTGCTCTGGGACATCCAGACCCGCGGGATCGAGCTGCGCGGGCCCTCGATCACCCAGAACAACATCCTCTTCGACATCGCCGGCGAGGGCATCTACAGCGACGACCTCGAGGGCGAGCTGAGCGACGTGATCATCAGCTTCAACACGGTGCTGGCGACCAGCGACTACGCCGTCGAGCTGCGCGACTGGTGGGACAAGGACGGCATGGTCCTGGCCAACAACGCCCTGTGCAACCCGACCGGGCTCGGGCTCTACTACGACCCGCCCGACGACAGCGACACCGGGTTCCTCCCCGACACCTCACCCAACCTGCTGTCCACCAACGTGGTCTGCGGCCTCGTCGAGGGCGAGGAGCCCCCCGACGGCGCGGTGAGCGAGGGCGGCGGCTACTTCGACTTCGTCAGCGTCGAGGGCTGGGACTTCTACCCGACCACCGGTGCCTCGGTCGTGGACTTCGGCGACCCGGCCGGCGAGACCTACATCCCCGACACCGACTTCAACGACGCCCCCCGCGAGGGCGACGCCCCCGACGTGGGCGCCTACGAGTGGATCCAGGAAGACAACCCCGGCTGGCAGATCCGCGAGGGCTTCAAGGAGGTCGGCTACGAGAAGGACACCCAGACCGAGACCGTGGGGGGGTGCTGCAACGACGAGCCGACGGGCCAGGAGCTGATCTGGGTTCCGTTGGCGTTGCTCGGGGCGGGGTGGCGTCGGCGCAGGTCTTAGACTGCGGCCATGGAGAAGAAGAACGCCCGCCGGGACCGCGTGCTGGATCTGCTCGAGGAGCACGGCGGACTGGCCCCAGGCGTGTCCCAGCAGGTGTCCAGCGAGACCGGGGTGCCCGAAGCCGACATCTACGGCGTCGCCACCTTCTACACCCTGCTGAAGAAGCCCGACACCGTGCGGGTCTGCCAAGGCCTCAGCTGCGAGCTGATGGGGAGCAGGGAGCTGTCGGCTCGGCTGACCGCCGACGGGGTGGCGCACGAGCTGGTGAGCTGCCTGGGTCAGTGCGACCGGGCGCCGGTGTCGCTGTCGGCGGAGCTGGAGCTCGACGAGGTGGCGCAGCCCGGGGCCGTGACCGCCGACGACCCCTCGCTGCCGATGAACCTGGGTGGCGCCGACGACGGGTCCTGTGCGGCGCTGCGGCGGGCCCGGGAGCTGGGCCGGGACGCGGTCTTCGACGAGCTGAAGGCCTCCGGCCTGCAGGGGCGCGGGGGCGCGGGCTTCCCGGCCTGGATCAAGTGGAACGCCGTGCGCCAGGCGGCCGAGACCACCCGGTACGTGGTGGTCAACGCCGACGAGGGAGAGCCCGGGACCTTCAAGGACCGGGAGGTCATGCTCCGGCGGCCGCACTTGTTGCTCGAGGGCGTGGCCATCGCGGCCTGGTTCGTCGAGGCCACCACCGCCTACATCTACGTGCGCGGCGAATTCCGCGAGGCCCGGCGCTCCCTGGAGCGGGCGCTGGTGGCGGCCCGGCCCCACCTGGGCACCCTGGACGTGCGCTTCGTGATGGGCCACGGCGCGTACATCTGCGGCGAGGAGACGGCCCTGCTCGAAGCCATCGAGGGCCGCCGGGGCATGCCGCGGCTCACGCCGCCCTACCCCACCCAGCAGGGGCTCTGGGGTCGCCCGACCCTGATGAACAACGTGGAGACCCTGGCCTGCGTGCCCTCGATCGTGCAGCGCGGGGGTCAGTGGTTCCACGACCAGGGCCGCACCGAGCCCGGGTCCAAGCTCTACTGCGTGTCCGGGCACGTGGTGCACCCCGGCACCTACGAGCTGCCCCTGGGAGCGACCCTCGACGAGCTGGTGACCGCAGCTGGCGGGTACGTGGGCGCGCCCAAGGCCTTCTCTCCGGGCGGCGCCAGCAGCGGCTTCCTGCCCATGTCGTTCCGGGACACGCCCCTGGACTTCGAGGGCCTGCAGGCGGAAGAGGTCGGCAGCATGCTGGGCTCCGCTGGCGTGGTGGTGCTGAACGACACCGTGGACATGGTCGCGGCCGCCCGGAACCAGCAGGTGTTCTTCGAGGACGAGTCCTGCGGCCAGTGCGCGCCCTGTCGCATCGGGTGTCGGCTGCAGCGGCAGGCGGTGGACCGCTTCGTCGAGACCGGCGACGCCGGCGTGCTCGGGCACGTCGAGGAGCTGCACTGGGAGATGGACGCAGGCTCGATCTGCGGGCTGGGCATGGTGGCGTCGCTGCCGCTGCAGTCGGCGATCGAGCACTTCCCGGACGAGTTCTCCTGAACGCGCTGGGGGATCTCCCACAGGCCCCCGGGTGAGCCTGGCCCAAGTGGCCGCCTCGGATCCGCCCGGGGAGCGGGCCCGAGTCTGGCCCGCATCTTGCGACGTGCCCGGACAGACCCGGAGCTTCCGTGCTGTTCGTCAACCAGATCCGCAACCCCACCACCCCCTCCGTCTCACCCGACGCCACCGTCCAGGACCTGGCCGAGCTCCTGCTGGAGACCGGTCTCGAGGGGGTCTGCGTCGTCGAGGGCGACGCGCTGGTCGGGGTGGTGACCGCCATGGACATCGTCTTCCAGGAGAAGCGGCCCGACACCGGCGCCATGCACCTGTGGCCTCGGCTGGTGAAGCTCCTGGCGGCCAGCCGCTTCGAGGAGCAGATGGCCCGCACCCGGGGGGTGCTCGTCCGGGACATCATGACCCGGGATCCGGTGACCGTGCCCTTCGACGCTTCGGTCGAGGACCTGGCGACCCTGATGGTCGACGGCCACTTCACGGTCATGCCGATCATGAACGGTGAGCACTTCGTCGGTGCGGTGACCAAGCGCGACGTCGTGCAGGCCGTGGTGGAGCGGTACAAGGCCTTCGGTGCTCCCGTGTCGGCGTGAGGGTCCGTCACCAGGCTGTCACGGAATAGACTGGGCCCATGAAGCTCACCCTCAACGGCCGCGAGGTCCCCTTCGAGTCCGGCGAGCGCCTGCTCGATGTCTGTCGGCGCGAAGGCCTCGAGGTGCCGACCCTCTGCCAGGACGATCGCGTCGATCCCATGGGCTCCTGTCGCATGTGCCTGGTCGAGATCGACGGCCAGCGCCGCCTGCAGCCCAGCTGCGCCTTCCCCGCCGAGGAGGGCCAGGTGGTGCACACCGAGTCCGAGCGCGTGAAGCGCCACCGGAGCGTGCTGCTCAGCATGTACCTGGCCGACCACGAGCTCGACGAGGACGACCTGCCCCGGGAGCGGGGCACCGGGAACCAGCTCCGGGCGCACGTCCAGCGCCACGGCACCGGGCCGCGCCTGCCGGCCATCGCCGCACCCCGGCACTACCGGGTCGACGCCAACCCCTACGTGCACTTCGACCCCGAGGCCTGCGTCCTCTGCAACCTCTGCGTGCGCTACTGCGACGAGGTCGAGGCGGTCAGCGCCATCACCCTGGCCGGACGCGGTGCTGGCACCACCATCGCCACCGCCGAGGATCGGGACCTGCTCGACACCACCTGCGAGCTGTGTGGTGGCTGCATCGCCGTGTGTCCCACCGGCGCCATGACCGAGCGGGCGGCGCTGCAGAGCGACTACCGCGACGAGACCGTGGTCCCGACCACCTGCAACTTCTGCGGCGTGGGCTGCCAGCTCAACCTGCACGTCAACGACGGCCGGGTCGTGCGGGTCACCAGTCCCGAGCCGGGGACCACGGTCAACGACGGCAACCTGTGTGTGAAGGGTCGCTTCGCCACCGAGTTCATCCACCACCCGGAGCGGCTCACCCGGCCCCTGGTGCGGGGGGCGGACGGTGAGCTGCACGAAGCGAGCTGGGACGAGGCCATCGCCGCCGTCGCTGCGGGCCTGCTGGGGGTCAGGGACCGCCACGGCGCCGACGCCCTCGGCTTCATCTCCTCCTCGCGCTGCACCGGCGAGGAGAACTACCTGGTCCAGAAGCTCTCGCGCGCGGCGTTCGGCACCAACAACTGCCACCAGTGCGCGGCCACGTGACACGCCCCCACGGTCGCCGGTCTGG
>CAYFPX010000125.1:5837-23158 GCA_964344945.1 uncultured Enterobacterales bacterium | reverse complement strand
TCACGATCAGGCTGTCCCGCGGCAGGTCCAGGTCCACCCCCTTGAGGTTGTGTTCCCGTGCCCCGACGACGGAGATGTGATCCGGTCCCGCGGTGGACATGGGCCGCGCCTAACGCAGCTGTCGACGGGCCCGCGGACGGAATCCGTCCGTCGGTGCGTTAGCGTCCCTCCGTGATCCGTTCCCCGCTGCTCTTCGTCGTCTCCCTGCTCCTGGCCAGCACAGCCACGGCGGCTCTGCTCACCCGGGCGGAGAAGGAGGAGGCCACCCGCTCCTGCCAGGAGGACTTCGTCCAGGACGACTGCTCCCTGGTGAAGTGCAGCGACGGCAAGGACGATCTCTGCCTCGCCCTGGGCCTGCGCTGGAAGCGCGATCGCCCCCTCGACGCTCTGCCGCTCTTCGAGCAGGCCTGCAAGGGCGACGTGCTCGGGGCTTGTGTCGAGGCCGGTGTGATCCACATGGGCCTGGGCCCGGCCGATCCCACCCACCCGGCCAAGGCGTCGACCTACTTCTCCAAGGCCTGCGAGGGGGGCGAGGACCGGGGCTGTCGCTTCGGCGAGAACTTCCTGGGCACCAACGCCCTCACCTGGACCGGTCGCCGCACCATCTACCTGGAGCAGTGCCGGAGCACCGTGCGCGGCGATCGCACCGGCGACGCGGCGGTGCCTGGCGCCTGCATGGTCGCCGGCTGGTACTACCTGAATGGCCACGGCGTGACCAAGGACCGCACCCGGGCCTGCGAGTGGATCCGCCGGGGCTGTGACAAGGGCAGCGAGGCCGCCTGCAAGGAACAGAAGTCTCGGTGCCGGTGAGGACGTCCCGGCCTCCGCCGGGCTAGACTCCCTCGGTGCTGACCTTCCTCATCCTGCTCGCCGGCTGCATCGACGAGGACGACGTCGACGAGCGCCTGGACACCGATCTCGACGGCTACAGCCCGCCCGAGGACTGCGACGAGGGCGACCCGACCATCTCCCCAGGGGCCGACGAGCTCTGCGGCGACGCGATCGACAACGACTGCGACGGCGCGGTCGACGAGGACAGCGCCGTCGACGCCGTGGCCTTCTACCAGGATCTCGACGGCGACGGCTACGGCACCAACGCCGAGACCGTCAGCGGGTGCTCCGCGCCTTCGGGCTACGCCGAGGAGCTCGGGGACTGCGACGACGAGGAGCCCCTGACCTGGCCGGGCGCACCCGAGGTCTGTGGAGACGGCGAGGACAACGACTGCACCGACGGGCGGGACACCGAGTGCCGGCTCCCCGCCGTCGCCCTGACCGACGAGGCGGACCTGTCCATCTATGGCTCCGGTACCTGGGAGCAGTTCTCCTCGGACCTGATCTTCGTGGATGACATGACCGGCGACGGCACCCCGGACCTGGTGATCGGCGCCCGCTACTCCGACCTGGGCGGCTTGGACGCCAGCGGCGCCGTGCACGTGCTGGACGGGACCCTGCGTGGCACCGCGCGGGCCCCTGGCGATGCGCACCTCTTCGTGAGCGGCGTCTCCGACCAGCTGTCCATCGGCCACGCTCTGGCCGACATGGGCGACATGGACGGCGACGGCTTCTCCGAGGTGCTCATCGGCAGTGAGAACACCTTCCCCGACGCGGCCTGGATCCTCTTCGGCGGCACCTTCGGGGCCAAGTCCACCGACGACCTTCCCGTCGCCATCCAGGCCAACCAGGACGACTCCTCGGCGGGGAAGGTGGTGGCCTCCCTCGGAGACATCGACGGCGACGGGGTCTCCGACTTCGCCCTCGGAGTGCCCGATGCCGACGTCGCCGGACCCTCGAGCGGGGGGGTCTACGTGTGGAGCGGCTTCTCGGAGGGGACGCGCTACCTCGACGACTCCGACGGGCTGCTCTACGGCGAGCACGCCGGGGCCGAAGCCGGCAACGCCATCGACGCCGCAGGCGACGTGGACGGTGACGGGTACGACGACCTGCTGATCGGGGCGTGGCAGGACGACCTCGACACCCTCCCGGCGGCCGGCGCCGCCTACATCCTGCGCGGGCCCTTGTCCGAGGAGGACACCCTGGCCAACGCCTGGCTGCAGGTCCAGGGCGATGGTGCCAACCAGTGGGTGGGGTACTGCGTCTCCGGCGCCGGTGACATCGACGGCGACGGTCTCTCGGACGTGGTCGTCGGGGCACCGTCCTACTCCTCTGACGACATGATCTACAACGGCGCCCTGTTCGTCTTCGTGGGCCTCGCGGGCGGTGAGTACGACGTCACCGCGACCGCCTTCCAGGTCTCGGGCAACAACAACACCGAGGGCACCGGTCTCGCCTGCACCCGGGGCGGCGACGTCAACGGCGACGGCCTCGCCGAGGTCTACGCCACCTCCCTCCAGGCCGTCGATCCCATCGACGGCATCACCTCTGGCGCGGGGTGGCTCTTCTACAGCCCCTTCGCGGGCTCGGCGCCGATGGACGATGCCGACGTCCGGCTCTACGGCTACTACGAGTACGAGCAGGCCGGCGTCTCTGCCGCCGGCGGCCGGGACCTGGACGGCGACGGCTACGGCGACATCGCCCTGGGCTCCCGCTACGGTGGCCGCAACGAGGAGGGTGCGGTCACCCTCTGGCTCGGCGGGCCGACCGACGACGACGCGGAGTGACCACGCGCCTGGCGTTGGTCCAGTACCAGCCGCCCAAGGGGGACCCGGTGGCCGGTCGCGAGGGCCTCACCGCCCTCACCGAGCAGGCGGGACGGCAAGGCGCCGACCTCATCGTGCTGCCCGAGATGGCCACCTGTGGGTACGTCTGGCGGGACCCGGACGAGGTCCGGCCTCACTGCGAGCTGCCCCACGGGCCGACCTACGAGGCGCTCGCCCCCGTCGCCCGAGCCCACGGCGCGTGGGTGGTCTGCGGCCTGCCGGAGCTGGGGCAGGATGGCCTCTACAACAGCGCCCTGGTCATCGACCACACCGGCGCCCTGGTCGACGTCTACCGCAAGGTCCTGCTCTTCGAGACCGACCACACCTGGGCCCGAGCGGGCCGCCGCCGCCCGGTCTACGAGACCCCCTTCGGTCGCATGACCCCGGGGATCTGCATGGACCTCAACGACGATCGCTTCGCGCTCCACCTGCTCCGGGAGCGGCCAGACGTGGTCGCCTTCTGCACGAACTGGGTCGAGCAGGGGCTGGACATCCTGCCCTACTGGGTGATGCGCCTCTGCGGCTGGCGCGGCTGGTTCGTGGCGGCGGACACCTGGGGCCGCGACCGCCACATCCAGTTCTACGGGCGCTCCGCCATCCTGGCCCCGGGGGGGAGGCCCGTCGCGATGGCGGGCCCCCGCGGTGACGGCGTGCTGGTGGTGGAGGCCGAGGGCCTTGGCTAGAGGATCCCTCAGAGTCCGGCGATCACGGCCTTGACGTCCGGCAGCTGCGGGATGTCGTAGGTCCAGGTCTTCGCGACCTTGCCGTCTTCGCCGATCAGCACGATGGCGCGGTTGGAGATGCCGGCGGCCTCGTTGTAGGTGCCGTAGGCCTGGGCGACCGCGCCCTTGGGGTGGAAGTCGGCCAGCAGCGGGAAGGAGAGGTCCTGGCTCGCCGCGAAGGCCTTGTGGGCCCACTTGCCGTCCACGGACACACCCAGGACCTGGACGCCGGCGTCGTTGAAGGCGCTCAGGTCGGCCATGAAGCAGCCCATCTCGTCGGTGCAGACGGGGGAGAAGTCCAGGGGATAGAAGACGAGCAGGACCCGCTTGCCGGCGTAGTCGGCCAGGCTGTGGGTCTCGAAGTCGCTGCCGACGAGGCTGAAGGCGGGGGCGGCGGTGCCGGTCTCGATCATCGTGATCTCCGTCAGGGGGTGGAGGGAGGCCCCTGGCTATCTCGCCTCCGCCAACCGAGCACCAGGGCCAGTCCGAGCGGGGCCCAGCCCACCGGTGCCCCGGGCGCTGTCGTGCAGCCCGCGCCGGTCACCTCGACGTCTTCGCCGAGCTGCTCCGGGGTGAGATCGTCCCGCCCGGTGATGCCGAACTGCCAGGGCACCCACCCGTACTGCGGGTTGTCGCAGGCCTGGCCGATCAGGTAGCTCCCGGTCTCCGGAAAGCGGGTGGTGCCGTCGGCGTCCTCGGCCAGGAAGTAGTACTGCTCGCACGGATCGCCGTGGTGGATGCCGTCGGGGAAGTCCAGCGTGACCTCCCAGACCCCGGCCTGCTCGGTGCCGTAGGCCAGGTCCAGCTCGTGGGCCTGGCCGGTGAGCACGACCTCGATCCGGTCGGGCCCGAGGCCCTGGTAGTCCACGTAGAAGGTGACGGGCTCGCCCGCGCCCGGGATCTCCGGGGTGTGGGAGCCCATGCCGATGGCGCCGTCGGAGTCGACGGTCGAGGCAGCGAAGTCCTGGGTGTAGTAGTTGCCGACCACGCCGGTGCCGAGCTCGGTGTAGCTGCCGCTCATGATGGCGGCGCGGTGGCCGTCGGTGGAGCACATCCAGCCGTTCATCACCGCGGACCACTCCGAGCCGTAGCCGTAGGCGATGTTCTCGCCGACCTGGCCGGTCTCGGTGTACCAGCGCTGGACCCGCACGTTGAACGGGGTGCCGTCGGAGCTGTCGTGGGAGAATTGACCGCTGTCCCGCATGTCCTGGGAGTGGAAGCGGGCGGCCTCGGTGAGCGGTCGACTGAAGTAGAGGGGCTTCTTGGGGGTCTGCTCGTCGCTGGAGAACTGGTCGAAGCTGCAGCCGCCGGCGTTGTAGTCGGCCTCGAAGGCCTCGGGCTCGACCCGGGCCATGTTCGTGTAGAGCAGCAGCTCCCGCTCGCCGGCGCTCGGGTACTCGGTGTTGCGCTCGATGCCTTCGTTCTCCGACGGCACGTCGACGGAGACGTCGCCGTAGCCGGCGTAGACGGGCAACAGTACGAGGGCGAGCAGCGTCATCCTGACCTCTCTCCTGGCCTCAGACCGGGTTCGCCTCCAGCCAGGCCGAGATGGCCTTGGCGTTGCGGTCGTAGCCGTCGGTCAGTTGATCGACGACCTGCTTCTCGATCTTGCGTCCGACCAGGGGGATTGCAACCGAGATCTCCCCCTTCACGACCCTTTCACAGGTGCCGTCGCCTCGGTCCCGGACGGTCAGCGTGCCCTCGCAGCGGACCGAGCCCGCGACCTTGCGGGCCTCTGGGATGGCCCGGAACTTCAGGACCAGCTTCTCGTCGTCGTAGTCGAGCTCCTGGATGAGCACGAGCCGGTCGCTGCCGATGGCCCTGGCGACCACGCCTGGCAGGCGACGGTCCGGCACCGAGCGCACCCGCTGGCGACGCCGGCCGGTGAGGCGGGTCTCCTCCAGGGTCTCCCGGGTCACGGCGGTGGCCCGGTCGATGTCGGCGTTGCACGTGTCGGTGTCCGTGGCGCTCCAGTAGCGCCGGGCGGAGGCGGAGAAGCGGTGCACGCAGTGGAACTTCATGGTGTCTGGCACCCTATTACGCTCCTCGGATGACGTCTCTGCTCCCCCTGATCTGGGCCGCCGCCCTGGCTGAGCTACCGATGCCCGCGTTCCCCGAGTGCGGGGAGCCCGACCGCCGCGACCTCTGCCCGGACGACCTGAAGGAGGAGTGGTGGCTGATCAGCTACATCCCCGAGCACTCCCGGGACACCGTGCGGCCCGAGGAGCTGGACCTGGGCAGCGGCGTCTGGGCGGATCGGGCCTGGCGCACCACCCCCGGCCGCTTCGACGTCACCATCGCGGTCACCGACGGTGGCCTGGAGTGGCACAAGAGCGACTTCCGGACGAGCATCTTCCTCAACGTCGGCGAGCTGCCCGTCCCGTGGATCGACGACGACGTCGAGGCGGCCAGCCACGACATGGACGGCAACGGGCTGGTCAACGTCGAGGACTACGCCCTGGACCCGCGGGTCAGCTGGGACGCCGGCCACGACACGGCGGACCACGTGCTCGACGGCAGCGACCTGATCGCCGTCTTCAGCGACGGCGTCGACGACGACGACAACGGCTACCCCGACGACATCGCCGGCTGGGACTTCTTCGAGAACGACAACGACGCCTTCAACACCTTCGACACCGACTACGGCACCCACGGCAACGGGGTCATGCGCGACGCCGCGGCCGGGGGCAACGACGGCGACGGCGACATCGGGGTCTGCCCCAACTGCTCGCTGTTGCCGGTGCGCATCGGCGACGTCTTCATCGTCGACGGCCAGCGGGCGGCGGCGGGCATGGCCTACGCCGTGGACATGGGCGCCAAGGTCATCGCCATGGCCGTCGGCGGCGTGTCGACCCCCGAGATGGCCCGGGACGCGGCGAGGTACGCCCGGGACCACGACGTGGTCATCGTCGCCGCCGCGGGCGACGAGAACACCTACCACCACAACGTGCCGTCGGTCCTCGACGACATCCTCTACGTGCACAGCATCCGGCCGGAGGGCGCCGACGACGACGCGCCGTCGGAGACCTACCTCAACTTCTTCAATTGCAACAACTACGGGCCGCGCCTGGACCTGGTGGCCCCGAACCCGGGCTGCGCGACCGGCTCGGTCGCGGCCATCTCCGGCATGGCGGGGCTGGTCTGGTCCGCCGCGCGAGACGAGGGCCTGGTGCTCTCCGCCGACGAGGTGCGCCAGATCCTGGTGCGGTCGGCCGATGACATCTGGCTCTCCGCCGACGACAGCGAGGAGATGCGCACCTACCCCTCCTCCGAGGGCTGGGACCCGTTCTTCGGCTACGGCCGCGCCAACGCGTACAGGGCCGTGCAGCAGGTCCTCACCGGCGACATCCCGCCGGTGGCCCGGCTGGGGGGAGACCACTGGTTCCAGGTGGTGGACCCGCTCGGCTCGGGCACCGTGACCCTGGAGGCCACCGCCTCTGCGGATCGCAGCACGCTCACGGGCTGGACCTTGGAGCAGGGCACCGGCTGGGAGCCCGACGACTGGCGGGTCGTGGACTCCGGCGCCGCCGCGCTGTCCGCCTCGACCCTCACCGTGGACGTCTCGGCCCTCGACCTGGCGACCCCGGGCGAGCCCGAGCGCGACGAGGGCGTGCAGGGCCGGGTGACCCGCGTGCACGCGCCGGCCGTGACCTTCCGCCTGCGGGTGACCGACGCGGAAGGCCGGGTCGGGGAGCACCGGCGCACGGTCTTCGTGCACCACGATCCCGACCTGTTGCCGGGCTTCCCGATCTTCCTCGACGGCTCCGGCGAGTCCAGCCCGTTGCTGGTGGACCTGGACGGCGACGGCGTCGACGAGCTGGTGGTCGGCACCGCCGCCGGGCGGGTGCTCGCCGTGGACGGCGCCGGCCAGCTCCTCGACGGCTGGCCGGTCTCCGCCGGGGTCTGGCCGGACCTGGAGACCTTCGGCGGCGCCGAGGCCTATGCCAGCGGGGCCCTCGATCCGGAGCACCCCCAGGGCATCGTGGCGACCGTGGCGGTCGGGGACCTGGAGGGTGACGGCACCCTGGAGGTCATCGCCGGCACCATGCCCGGCTCGGTCTTCGCCTGGACCGCCGAGGGCGTGCTGCTGGGCGGCTTCCCGGTGAGCATCGACGGTCGGGACACCAGCGAGCTCGACGAGGACCACAGCTACGACCGCCACATCGCCGGGGCCCCGACCCTGGCCGACGTCGACGACGACGGCGACCTGGAGATCATCGCCGCGGCCGGGGACCAGCGCCTCTATGTCTGGCACCACGACGGCACCCGGCTCGACCCGTACCCCATCGAGGTCTGCCACCCCGAGAATTGCGGGGTCCGGGGCTATCGGATCATCACCTCGGTGACCGTCGGCGACGTCGACGCCGACGGCGACCTGGACTTCGGCCTGGGCACCAACGAGGTCACCGGCGGCGGCACCTACTCGGTGTCCTTCCTCTACGACGGGCCCTCGGGCACCCTGCTCGACGGCTGGCCCATCGAGACCCGGGGCCTGGTGGCCCAGGCGGACATCCTGCCGGTCTTCGGCGAGGGCCACCCGGCGAGCATGGCCTTCGCCGACATCGACGGCGACGGGGACCTGGAGATCTTCGACACCGTCATGCTCGGCCAGTCCGGCCTCCTGGATCACACCGGCGCCGAGGTGCTGGACCTGCCGTACTTCGAGGCCGACGGCTACGGTCCCTACAGCAACAGCGACGAGCCGAGCATGGTGGCGATGGTCACCCACCCGGCCTTCGGCGATCTGGACGGCGACGGGCTGCCCGACCCCATCCTCGGCGGCGCGGGGGCCTACGGCATCACCAGCCTGGCCCTGACCACCGCCCTGGACTTCCAGCAGGTCGTGAGCGCCTGGAGTGGCGTGACCGGCGCCTTCCTGCCCGGCTGGCCGCGGCAGATCGAGGACTTCCAGTTCCTCTCGGCGCCGGCGGTGGTCGACCTCGACGGCGACGGCCTGCGCGAGGTCATCCACGGCTCCGGTGGGGGCATCCTGCACGGCTGGAACCACCTGGGGGTCGCGCCCCTGGGCTGGCCGCACTTCACCGGTCAGTGGATCCTCGGCTCTCCGGGGCTCGGGGACCTGGACGGCGACGGCTTCCTCGAGGTCGCCGTGACCACCCGGGAGGGCTGGCTCTGGGTCTGGAGCACCTCGGGCCGCGCGGACCAGGACATCGGCTGGGCCGGCATCCACCACGACCCCCAGAACACCGGGAACCACGAGGCGCCGCTGGGCGAGCGGGCCGGGCCGGTGTTCGAGGAGGGGTGTGGGGGGTGCGCGTCCGGAGCGGGGTCCCTGAGGGGCGGCGCTTGGGTGCTGGTGCTGTTCGGCGTGATGAGGCGCCGGGGGCGTTGAAGCCTGTCAGGACTGACGTACGTTGAATTTGACGTACGTTGAATTTGACGTCTATTCGCGCCATGTTGACGCCCAACCCGGGGGGCACCCTCGCCCCTGAACATGTGCTCGGCCGCGACGCCGAGATCGCCCGCTACTGGCAGGTCCTGTCCCGCCAGAGCCTGGTCCTTCTCGCCCCTCGCAGGCTGGGCGAGAGCTCGGTCTGTCGCCCGCCGCATGAACGCCTTTCCAGAAGAGGGGTTGCGCCTGGACCACGTGCGCATGGTCTACACCGGCAGCATCGGGCTCGAGGAGGTGCTGACGGACCTGCGGGAGCAGGGGTACAGCAACGATCCGCAGACGTTGCTGCGGATTGCGGCGCTTGTTGGTGCTGGACGACCCCACCTGGATCTCCCCGGGCTCGTGGACCCGCACTGGCTTGTCCGAGTGTCGATGGAGAGAGAGCAGCTTGCGACGGAGTACTTCAGGGAGCTCAGGGGCTGGGCGGCGGTGGACCTCTTTGCTGAGCGGGGAAGTGACGCGCTCGCCCGAGCTGCGGAACTCTACGAGGCCATGCCCGGCTCCCTGACGGCGGGAGTCCTCATTGCGTTCCATGAGGTGGCGGGTGAACGTGCGCCACAGGAACGGCTCGTGGACGTTCACGGACCGCTGGCGCTCGACACCGCCAGGTTGGTGCTCGACGTCCTCGGCAGAA
The DNA here is from genome assembly GCA_964344945.1 of uncultured Enterobacterales bacterium. GTDB lineage: Bacteria > Myxococcota_A > UBA796 > UBA796 > CAJQPC01 > CAYFPX01. Next base: position 13,732 of record CAYFPX010000125.1, on the reverse strand, counting down.
AACCCACTGTCTTGGACCACTTCTGGCAGTCGAGCTGATTGTTCGGGGGATTCCGGACGCCGATCTGAGCCTGCTCCCAAGTGGGATCTGGTCAGGTCCTCCTGACCGTCAAGCCTCCAACACCGCGTCCAGCGCCCCCATCTCCCGCAGGGTCTCCTCCTCGTCCTCGGTGAAGATGTCCTCGGCCCCGACATCGGCGCCGCCGCCATCCAGGGCGCGGCGCCGCCGGGACGACCGCCGCTTCTCCTCCGCGTCCCGCACCTGACGCTCGAGCTTGTCGGCGACCAGGTCGATGGCGGCGTAGGCGTCGTCGTGGGCCCCGTGGACCATGAAGGGCGGGAAGTGCGGAAGCCGCAGCCTCACCTTGAGCTCGACCCCGTCTCCCTGTGGTACCGCGTCGACGTCCATCGACACGGCGTCGCCGTCGACCTGGTGGCGCTCGATCGGCTTGCTGAGCTTGAGCTCGCAGTACTCGCGCAGGGCTTCGGTGAGGGTCTCACCGGGGGAGTGGATCACGAACTGCATCGATCCTCCGTGATGACCGCGGTCGATCGTCGAGCCGCGGTGGGCGTGCCAGCCGCCTCAGAGTCTACCTGATCCAGCCGTATACTCCGCGCATGTTCGCCTCCCTCGCCGCCTGGTCGCTCCTGCTCACCGCGTGTTCCGGGAGCGACACCGACGCCCCCGCCGACGACTGCCTGCGCCCCGCGGACTGGCGCGACGCGCTGGTCGTGGACGAGGGTGACGTGGGCACGGTGGTGGTGGTGGAGGACTGCGCCAACGACCTCGAGGTCACCTCGGCGGAGATCATCGGCGCCGGCTGGGACGCCGACCTGCCCAGCGTGGGCGACCTCATCCCGGCGGGCACCTGGCAGATCACGGTCTTCCACGACGGCGGCGTGCACCCGGGCACCTACACCGGGGAGCTCACCCTGGAGGCCGAGGGCCTGGACCCGGAGCCGGCCAAGCCGCTGCAGTACGTGATCCCGGGCGACACGGGGGATACCGGGGGCGGATGACCCCTCTCGAGACGCTCCGCAAGCGCGGCCTCCTCCAGGACCACACCCCCGAGCTCGAGCGCTGGCTGGGCGAGCAGTCACGCACCTTCTACGTGGGCTTCGACTGCACCGCGACCTCCCTGCACGCCGGGTCCCTGGCCCTGATCATGTGCATGGCCCACCTGCAGCGCGCCGGCCACCGGCCCATCGTGCTCATGGGCTCGGGCACGACCATGATCGGTGATCCGACCGGCAAGGACGAGCTGCGCAAGATGCTCTCGCGCCAGGACATCGCCACCAACAAGGCGGCGCTCCAGGCCCAGCTCGAGCGCTACCTGGGCGAGGCCACCGTCGTCGACAACGGCGACTGGCTCACAGAGCTCAACTACATCGACTTCTTGCGCGAGGTCGGCCGCCACGTCTCCGTCAACCAGATGCTCGCCCGCACCTCGGTCAAGCTGCGGCTGGAGAAGGGCCTGAGCTTCCTGGAGTTCAACTACGCGCTCTTCCAGGCCTACGACTTCCTCCACCTCTCCAAGGAGGAGGGCTGTCTCTACCAGGTCGGCGGCGCGGACCAGTGGGGCAACATCACCGCTGGCGTGGACCTGATCCGCCGGGTCACCGGGCAGTCCGCCCACGCCTCGACCATCCCCCTGGTCACCACCGCGGACGGCAAGAAGATGGGCAAGTCCGCCGCGGGCGCGGTCTGGCTCGATGGCGCGAAGACCAGCCCCTACGACTGGTACCAGTACTGGATCAACGTCGACGACCGGGACGTCGGTCGGTACCTGCGCATCTTCAGCTGGCTGCCCCTGGACGAGATCGCGCGGCTCGAAGCGCTGCAGGGCGCCGAGGTCCGGCACGCCAAGCAGGTCCTGGCCTTCGAAGCCACCCGCCTGTGCCACGGCGAGGCCGCCGCCGAGCAGGCCCGGGCGGGGGCCAAGGCGGCCTTCGGCGGCGGCGGCAGCGCCGAGGCGATGCCCCAGCACGCCGCGGCTCTGCCCATCGACGTCATCTCCGCCCTGGTCGACGCGGGTCTCTGCAGCAGCCGCAGCGACGCCCGCCGGCAGATCAAGGGGGGCGCGGTCAAGGTCAACGGCGAGAGGGTCGCCGATCACGAGCTGTCCCTGAGCGCGGCCATGCTCGACGCCGACGGCGCCCTGGTGCTCCAGAGGGGCAAGAAGAAGAAGGTGCGGGTGGTCGCGGGCTGAGCCACGACCCCGCCTCTCTGGGGGTAGGGTGACCAAGCAGGGTCGAGGAGGAGACGCGATGATCGCGTTGGCGCTGACGTTTGCCTGCTCGGACGGCGAGCCCGCCGAGGACCCCATCGAGGAGACCTGGTTCGTCGACGCTACGAACCCGTTCCCCCTGACCGGGTGGGACCCGATCTTCCTCGTCCTGCATGAAGAGACGACCCAGGGGGGGTACCCGCTCGATGAGCAGCGCATCGAGGCCGCCGAGCCCACGGTGGTGAATGCCGAGGGGGAAGAGCAGGTCCTCGTGCCCGCGACCTGGCACGACTACGACTATGGCTGGGTCGGTGAGACGCCCCTGCCACCCGGGGAGTACCGGATCGCCGCCGTGGAGGGCCGGGCTCTCGACGACGAGGCGTTGGTCTTCGAGGTCTCCGACATCGGCCAGGTGCCCGCCACCTGGGAGGCGGGCGCGACCTACGACCTGGAGGACATCTGGAGCCCGGGAGCCGGCGCGGTGTTCCGCCCCTATGTCGACGACACCTGGCTCGAGGTGCTCGAGGTGAGCGATGGCGAGGTCCGCTTCCGCGTGATCTACGCCTTCATGGACGACGCCCCGTGCGAGGTCATGGTCGGGGTCGGCGTGGTGGACGCCAACGGCCGGCTGCACTGGGAGCACGAGGACACCCTGGTCAACGAGGGCGAGGTGCCCTTCGAGGTGCGCGAGCTGCGGCTGGACCTGGGCCTGTCTTCAGACGGCGAGACCCTCGCTGGCGTTGAGGCCACCGCCGTCCTGGACACCCGGCCCATCGACGACGCCCTGACGGACACGGGCCAGACCATGGACATCTGTGGGCTCGCCGCCGGCTTCGGGGTGAACTGCCTGCCCTGCAGCGATGGGGTCGAGCGGTGTCTGGCGGTGGGCGTGCGGGCTTCGACCCTGACCCGGACCGACGAGGACTTCGGCGACCTGCCGACCTGCGGCGCGGACTTCTCGAACATCGACGTGCCCACCTTCGACTTCGACTTCGACTTCGACTGCAGCGGCTTCAGCTGCTCGGCAGGTCCGGGGGGTCGTGTCGCCGGCGCGGGCTGGTTCGTCCTGGTCCTGGGACTGGTCGGACTGCGGAGGCGCTGACGACTCGGCGCTCTACTTGAGCGCTTTCTGCACCTTCTTGTGCTCCTGGAGCACGGGCAGCAGCTCCGCGGTCACGTCGGTGCCGGCGCAGCCGCCCAGGGCGGCGGGGTTGGCGCAGACCCCGACCCCGGGCTCCTTCTTGAGGCCCGCGGTCAGCGCCACCAGGAGGCGATCGCCTTCGGCGGCCACCGCGGCCTCGTAGTCGGCCCGGAAGGCCTGGGCCTGGGCCAGGGCGGCCTCGCCGCCCTCGGCGCCCTCGGTGAGCTGGTCCTCCAGGGGCGCCAGCTGGTCTTCGAGGGCCATCTCCAGGGTGTCGAGGCGGTCCTGGATCAGGGCCTTCGCTGCGGCGTCGAGCTGGACGTAGCGGTCGGTGCCGGTGAGCGCGATGATCGGCTGGGGGGCGCCCTCGACCGCGAAGCCCGGCCAGTCGAGGCCCTGGATCTCCGTGACCGCGGCCCTCAGCGCCGGGTCCTGGTCCATCAGCGCCGCGAGGTCGGCGCTGACGTCCTCGCCCTCGCAGCCGCCGCTTCCGCCCATGCCCCGCATGGGGCCCATCACCGCCCCGGACCGGGCCTGGCAAGGCTCGGCGGTGACCCCGAGGGTCGCCACGGCCCGCTCCAGGGCCCCGCCGAAGGTGGCCTCGGTGTCCTCGGCCAGCACGTCGGCGAAGCGCTGGACCTGGAGGTACTGGTGGGCCGCCTGCTTGCGCAGGCCCTGGGAATAGGTGCCGAGGGCGTCGTCGGCGTGGTTCGCCGCGAGCAGCGCCGCGGCGTCCAGGCCCTCCAGCGCCAGGCTCGTCCGGGTCATCTGGTTCTGGAGGTCCTCGTACCAGGGGCCCATCTCGCTGGCGAGGGCGACGAAGAGCTCGGAGCCCGCCGCCACGGCGTCGGGGTCGTACCAGGCCTCGCCGGCAAACGCGATCGAGGAGAGCAGCAGCAGGCTCACGGGACCTCCGGGTCCACGGGGAAGTGGCTGGGGCCCGGACTGTATTCCGCACCCGAGCCGTCGGGCCGCGCGACGACCGGCACCTGGCTCGCGCCGGTGGAGACATTGGCCAGCTCGCTCTCGGACAGCCGGCACAGGAAGCCGGCCAGGCGGCCGTGCACCAGGAAGGGGGCCAGGTCCACCATGCGCTCGACCCGCGCCCAGTCCCGTGTCGCATCGGGGAAGGCCAGGCGCTGGGGCGGCACCCGGCGCTGGATGACGTGGGCGTCGGCCCGGTCCAGTGCGGTCTCCCACGCGGCCTGGGAGACCTTCCAGCCGAGCACGACCCCGGCGCCGCCGTGTCCGGTCAGAGGCTTGAGCACCAGCTGCTCGCGCTCCAGCCGGGCACGCTCCAGCAGCCCGGGGGGCGTGCAGGGACCCGGCTCGTCGGACACCAGGGCGGTCCAGGGCACGTGCTGGCGCACCATGCGCTGGAGCTGGTGGGACAGGCCCTCCTGGAGAAAGGGGGAGTGCAGCAGGGCGAACAGCCCCTTGCCGTGCAGGAGCGCAGTCCGCAGGGAGTTCACCATGCAGACCACGCCGGCCCGGTAGGCCCGCATCAGGGTGCGGCAGTCGTCGGGCCGGGCCAGCAGGTCGCTCAGGAGCAGGCGCCGGTAGACCACGTCGACGGGCTGGCCGCGGGCCAGGAGCCGGTCCCGGCCGCCCCGGAAGTCCAGCTCCCGGGGATCGGCCACGACGCAGTCCATGCCGAAGCCCTTGAAGCGCCGCTGCAGCAGGTCGAATTCCGGCCGGGTCGGCACGTCCAGGAAGTCGACGATGGCCACCCGCGGGGCCTCGGTGCGCTGGCTCCAGAGCTGCCAGGTGTGCAGCACCGCGTCGACGACCGTGCGGCCGGCGTCGAAGGGCATGAGCTCCGGGAAGTGCTCGGCGATGGGGTCCCGGGCCATCAGGTCGGAGAGGGCGTCGGCGTAGCCGATGCCCGCCGGGGACTCCCCGTTGAGCTCCAGGAACCAGGGGTGGTCGCCGGGGGCGAAGCAGTCCACCCGCGAGATGACCGACGCGGACTCGAACCCGGGCTCCAGCGCGGCCAGCTCCAGCGCCCGGGCTGGGATGCCCAGGCTGCGCACCAGGGAGCCCGCAGGCCCCGGCAGGCCCTCGCTCAGCAGGGCGCGAAGGGCGATGCGGATCGCCTTGTGGAAGTGGCCCAGGGCGACGGCGACGGTGTTGACCAGGCTGTCGGAGATGAGGTGGGGCCGGCGGTGCACGCAGAGGGGCCGGTCGCCGAAGCGCACGCCCGCGGCCACCACGTCGGCGAGGAAGGCCTCGGGCTCGACGGGGTGGCGCTCCAGCAGGTCGTGCCAGCGGTCCAGGGCGCGCATGGCCGGACCTCTATCCCCCCGTGATAGGCAGCTGCATGGTCACTGGTGTGGACGATCTGCTGGGGCAGGGTGCCGTCTTGCGGCCGCTGCTGGCGGCCGCCCGCGACGATCGCCTGCACCACTGCTATCTCTTCGAGGGGCCGCCGTCGGTGGGCAAGCACACGGCGGCGGTGCGGCTCGCGATGGCCGCGGCCTGCACCGGCCCGGGCGAGCCGCTGCCCTGCGGCGTCTGCCCGACCTGCCTGCAGATGTCCAAGGGCCTGCACCCGGACCTGATCGAGATCGGCCCGGACCCCAAGAAGAAGGTCCCGGTGATCAGCCGGGACCAGTCGCGGGAGATCGTGCGCCAGGCGGGCCTGCGCAGCTACAACGCGCGGTGGCGCACCTTCGTCATCGACCCGGTCGACCTGCTGCGGCCCGAGGCCGCCAACGCCCTGCTGAAGACTCTGGAGGAGCCGCCGGCCGGCACCGGCTTCGTGCTGGTGACCGCCAGGGCCAGCTCCCTGTTGCCCACCGTCCTCTCCCGCTGCCAGCGGGTGCGGTTCCGCCCGGTGCCGGAGGCCGACCTTGTGCGCTGGCTCGAGGCCCGGGACATCGACCAGGCCCAGCGGGTCGCTCGGCTCGCCCAGGGCAGCCCCGGCCGGGCCCTGGCTCTCGCCAGGGACGGCCTCGCCACCGTCGACGAGACCCGGGCCGAGATCCTCGAGGTGCTCGCCGGCGGCGTGGTGTCCATCGTGCCCTTCGCGGAGAAGCTCGTGCGCGGCGACCGGGCCCGCTGGCGCAAGAAGGTCGAGCTCCTGCTCGACGTGCTCGAGGGCCTGGTCCGCGACGCCGCTCTGGTCGGCGGCGGACGGTCCGAGGGCCTGCTCAACTGCGACCGGCTGGCCCTGATCGAAGCCTGGGCCGAAGCCCTGTGGCCCCGGGGCGTGCACCGCCTCCAGGACGCCCTGGCCCAGGCCCGGGAGCAGCTCTTCCTGAACGTGAACGGTCGCCTGCTGGTGGAGACCCTGCTCAGCCGCTTCGCGGCGAACCTGGGCAAGGCCCGCGTGGCCAGCTGATGCTCTTCGACTCCCACTGCCACCTCGACCCGGAGACCTACGGCGGCGACGCCGGGGTCGACGCCGTCATCGCGACGGCCCGCGCCGCGGGGGTCGCCCGCATGCTCACGGTGGGCTCCGGCTACGGCGACGGCTCGGCGGCCCGCGCCGTCGCCGTCGCCGACCGCCACCCGGACGTCTGGGCTTCTGTCGGCGTGCACCCCCACGACGCCAGCGTCTGGTCCCCCGAGGTCGCGCGCGCCCTCCGGGCGCTGGCCGCCCACCCCCGGGTCGTGGCCTGGGGGGAGATGGGCCTCGACTTCTTCTACGACAACAGCCCCCGCGACGTGCAGCGGGCCGCGCTCCGGGCCCAGATCCGCGTTGGCCTGGACCTGGACCTGCCGCTCATCATCCACGACCGGGACTCCGAGGGCGAGACCTTCGCCATCCTCCAGGAGGAGGGTGCGTTTGCGGGCGCCGGCGTGCTCTACCACTGCTACGCCGGCGACGTCGCCTTCATGGAGGAGCTGGTCGCGGCCGGTGGCTACCTCTCCATCCCCGGGGTCGTGACCTACAAGAAGTCCCTCGACACCCAGGCGGTCGCGGCTGCTGCGCCGCTAGACCGTCTCCTGGTGGAGACGGACGCACCCTTCCTCACGCCGGAGCCCCTGCGGGGTCGGCGGAACGAACCCTGCCACGTGGGTCTCACCGCAGACGCCGTCGCGCGGCTGAGGGGCCTGGACTTAGAGACGGTGGCCGCAGCGACCGGGGCCAATGCCTCCCGGTTCTTCAGGCTTCCGGACTGAGCCGCGGTCAGCGCCCGATCAGTTCTGCTTGGCCTGGTCCGGTGCGTTGGCATCGGCCTCGGGCGTGTGCACCGGGAACACCGGGGTCGTGCCGTGGAGGGCACGCTGGTTCTTGGCCTTGCGGCCCATGTTCTTGCGACGCAGCTTGCGCTTGTACCGCGTCTCCTTGGTGTTGGAAGCCATGGCTCCCCTCCGGTCTGAGGTCGAAGACCTCGCCGTCTAACGCCGCCCACCGCCGTGTCAACCCGCGCCAGGCCGCCATGGGACGGGGTGAAGGGATGGCGGTGATCTTCCGACCAGTGGTACAGATGCGTGGGGTTCCCGCCCACCGGAGGACGACGATGAGCCTGATCGCCCTGCTCCTGCTGCCCGGCTGTGCCGAGATCACCGGCTTGCTCG
>CAYFPX010000125.1:0-5827 GCA_964344945.1 uncultured Enterobacterales bacterium | reverse complement strand
TCGTCGAGGATCTCGCCGGCGACGCCGAAGACGCGGTCGACGACGCCGAGCAGCTCAAGGACGACGTGGAGGAGGCCCAGGAAGACCTGGACGGCCTCACCAACCCCCTGGTGACCCAGGCGCTGTTCATCGACGTCGCTGAGCTGGACTTCGAGGGGATCTCCACAGAGGACATCGACGGCTTCGCCGACGCGCCCTACGCCACGGTCATCCTGGCCGACGCCACCGAGGTCGACAACATCGAGGAGGCGCCGATCGTGGGCCAGCAGCCCAAGATCCGCACCCCGGGCTACGAGGAGGTGATCGTCACCGACCTCGAGGACGGCACCTACTACGCCGACGGCAACGACGGCCTGGTCTACTCCGAGGGCAAGGAGGCCACCCTCACCATCCGCATGAACGAGGTGGCCCACACCGCCGTGGTCCAGATGCCCCGCGAGCCGGACCGGATCGACGTGCCGCTGCTGCACACGGTCAACGAGAACATGGTGCTGGACTTCACCGAGTACAGCTACCACCAGATCCTGGTGTTGGTCGTGGACATCGACACCGGCGAGATCACGTACAGCAACGAGCCCGAGACGCCCGAGGACCTGTACCACTTCTCCCAGGACCGCGAGGTCAAGGCCCGCTACGACATCCCGGCCCGCGCCTTCAACCGCGAGACCTACTACGCCGTCGGCCTGGCCGGGGTGCTGCTCTCCAGCGACGATCAGCTGGAGGAGATGAACACGGCCCTGTCCGCCTTCATGGCCGGCAAGTTCTACGTCTACCCGGTCTCGACGGTCCCGCTGCAGTAGCAGGCGGGCTCACGGGGCCGGGCAGACCTCGTCCCAGGCCGTCGCTTCGCGACAGGCTCGCCGGCCGGCCCGGGTGAGCGGCTTGACCATCCGGTGGACCAGGGGGGCCCCCCGGCTGGAGAACCCCGGCAGCGCGGTGGCCACCGTAGGCAGGGCGTAGATGCACACGGACTGGTCCTCCCGGGCGCCGGCGATGGCCGCCGCGAGGACGCGGGCGCGGTCGTTCCCTGCGCCGCGGAGCCGCAGGATCTGGGTGGCCCAGACCTGGACCCGGCCCTGGGGCCCGTGGCTCAGCACGGGCCAGCGCAGCGTGGCGACCGCGCCGGTGCCCTCGGCGAACCACCGCGGCCGCAGCACCCGCGGCGGATCCGGCTCGGCGGTCCAGCGCTCGACGATGGCGCCGTCTCGTGCCGGGGGGGGCTCGAAGCGGGCGGCGAAGGCGGCCCGGTCGAGGGTCTCCACGCCCTGGGCGTCGAGCCCCGCACGACCCGGCAGGGCGGGGAACAGCGGCCGCACCACCGGCCGGTAGGACTCCAGCACTTCGAAGCCGTGGCGCTCGTAGAGGCGCCAGGCCCCGTAGACGACCTCGGTGGTGAGGGTCAGCACGTCGGCCCCGTGGGCCGAGGCCCGCTCCTCGACCGCCTGGAGCAGGTGGGCGCCGAGGCCCCTGCGCCGGTGGCCCGGCCGGACGCCGATGGGCCCCAGGTGGACAGCGGTGAGCGGGCGCTCCGCCCAGAGGGCCTCCCGCAGGGTGCCCAGGGCCACGCCGACCAGGCCGTCTGTGGCCTCGAGGCCCACGGACAGCGGCCGGGCGGCCCAGGCCCAGTCGTCGAGGAAGTCGAGCACCGGCTGGGCGAAGCGGGTGGCGTCCCGGTAGCTGGAGAAGGCGGCGTCGAGCAGCGGGCCCAGCGCCCGGATCTCTCCCGGCTCCAGGCTGCGCAGGCGGGGACCCGTGACGACCTGGGCCGTCACCGGATCTCGAGGTGGTAGGGCAGCGCCGCGACGACGCCCTCCCGGCGCAGGATGTCGTCGAGGCTGTGGGCGTGGGCGAGGGCGCGGGTGAGCTCCGGCCCGAACAGGGCCTCGATCGCCGCGGCCTGCACGCTGTCTTCGTCGGTGGGGGTCTCGAAGAGCACCTCGACGAAGGTCTTCTCCTTGGGCAGGACCTGCCGGGAGAAGGCGCCCGACTCCAGGCCTGCCAGCTCGGCGGCCCTGGCCACCGCGGCCTCGAGCCCGCCCAGGGTGTCGACCAGGCCGACCTCGTGGGCCTGGGCACCGGTCCAGACCCGGCCCTGGGCCACCGCGTCGAGCTCCTCGAAGCTCATGCCGCGGTCCTCGGCTGCCTTGGTCACGAAGGTCTGGTAGAAGGCCTCGATGCGCTCGAGGATCTTCGCCCGCTCGGGCTCGGTGAAGGGGCCGGGGTTGCTGTAGATGCCCGCCAGGGGGCCGCGCTTGGCGGTCCAGGTGGAGATCCCGACCTTCTCGTAGAGGCCCGCCAGGGCGAACTTGCCGCCGAACACCCCGATGCTGCCGGTCAGGGTGGCCGGGCTGGCGAAGATCTCCCGGGCTGGCATGGCCACGTAGTACCCACCGCTCGCGGCCATCGCGCCCATCGACGCGACCACGGGCTTCTCCAGGTCCAGCCGGGAGATGGCCTCCCACATCACGTCGGAGGCCAGCGCGGAGCCGCCGGGGCTGTTGATGCGCAGGACGACGGCCTTGACGTCGTCGTCTTCCCGGAGCCGCTCCAGGTGGCGCACGACCGAGCGGTCCCCGACGGACTGGCCGCCGAAGGCGCCGCTCTCCGAGCCACCGTCCACGATGGTGCCCTGCAGGTGCACGATGGCCACGTTGTCTCCGCGGCCCTTCCAGTCCCGGCGGATCTCGCGCAGGTAGCGGCGGAAGCCCTGGAGCTCGTCGTCGTACTTCAGCTCCACCCAGGCCTGGCGCGAGTAGAGCTCGTCGACCAGGCCACGCTCCTTGGCCTTCGGAGCCGTCACGGGGGGGTCGTCGATGAGGGCCTGGACCTCTTCGACGGTCAGGCCCCGGGCCTCGGCCACGTGGGCCACCAGGGTCCGGTGCAGGGAGTCCAGCAGGGACTCGAGCATCTGGATGCTGGTCTCCGACGGCTCGGTGCGCTCGTAGGCCTCGGGTGCGGACTTGTAGGTGCCGACCTTCACGTAGTCCGGCTCCACACCCACCTTCTCCAGCAGGCCGGCGTAGTGCTCGGTGCTGACCTGGAGGCCGACCACGAACGGCACGCCCTCCGGGTGAAGGACCACCGCCTCGCAGGCCGACGCCAGGTACCAGGTGGCGTTGGCGTAGGTCTTGCTCCAGGCGTGGCAGGGCTTTCCGGCTTCCTTCAGGCGCATCAGGGACGCCCGGAGCTCCGAGGCCGCAGCCAGGCCGAGGCCCGGATCGTCCAGCTCCAGGAACACCCCGGGGACCTCGTCGTCGGTGGCGGCCCGGTCCAGGACCGCGACGTAGTCGTTGACGGTCAGCGGGATCTGCTTCTCGTCGAAGTAGACGGCGCTCTCGGTGGGGCCGTCGGGGATCTGGCCCCGCAGGGGGACCCGGAGCCAGCCTTCGTCGCTCGAGGTCACGCCCAGGGAGGGGCCGTCGTCGAAGAGCAGCAGCAGCACTGCGCCGGCGCTGGTGCAGGCCAGCAGCAGGCCGAAGGCCGTGATGAACAGCAGCAGCCGGGTGCTGCGGGAGAGGCCTCGCTTCGGAGGCTTCGAGGGCGCCGCGGACGGCGCCGGGGTGGAGGAGCCGGGGTCGGTGACCTCGGTCTCGCTGGCGGTCAGGTCCGGATCCAAGCGGTCTCCATCGGGGGGAACGCGCCCAGCCTAATCCCGGGCCCATCCCCTGGGAACCCCCTCGGACGGGGGGTCCTGCCTCACCAGGCCAGGCGGCGGTGTGCGTCCAGCCAGCGGGCCACCTGGGGGAAGACCCGCCCCTTGGCCTGGGGAGAGAGGAGCGGGTCCAGGTGGCCCCAGGTCCCGTCGAGGACCAGGCGCTCCGTGGGACCCGCGAGGTGGTCGAGCACCGGCTCGGCCTGGGCGGGTCGGCAGTGCACGTCGCCCTGGCAGGCGATGACCTGGACCGGGGTGCTCACCCCTTCGAGGGCCTCGGCGTACTCCAGCCGTCCGGTCCGATCGGTCAGCGCGCCTCGGGCGTGCCAGAGCCACAGCTGGCGCACCAGGCCCAGGTGCAGGTCTTCGGCCCCATGCACCAGCAGCCCCCGGGCCACGTCGCCGGGCACGCTGAGGGCGCCGAGCTGTTCCAGCAGGCCGCCGCCGGGGTTGCCGGCGGTGGGTGCCAGCAGGGTCGCGGCGGCCCGGGTGGGCAGGCGCAGGCCCGGGGGCAGGAGGAAGCGCAGGCGCTCCAGGGCGCGGAGGCCCGGGTCCCGGGGCAGGCGAACCGGCGCGCAGAGAGTGGTCGCGGCGCCCAGGTCCTCGCCCCGGGCATGGGCGAGCCAGGCGTAGAGCAGCTGACCGCCGAGCCCGTGGCCCACCCAGTGGACCCGGGGGAAGCCGGTGAGCTCCCGGACCAGGGCCAGGGCGGCGGGCACGTCCCGGGTCGCCAGGTCGTCGAAGTCGAAGCCCCGGACGCCCTGCTCCGGGGGCAGGGCAGAGCGGTGGGCCCGGTGCTCCAGCAGGAACACGTCGAAGCCGGCATCGGCCAGCGCGCGGGCCAGGCTCAGCTCCTCGCGATAGTCCACCGCGTGGCGGTTCAGGCCCAGCCCGTGGGCCAGCACCACCGGCTCGCCGCTGGTGCCGGGCCGGGCGCCGACCCGGAACAGCGGGCAGCGCCAGCCGTCGTCGGTGGCGTAGTAGGTGCGCGCCAGGCGGAATTCGCCCCCTTCGGGTGCCGCGGCGAAGGGGCCGCTGGCGTCGGGGTGCAGGCTGCGCCAGGTGACCGCCAGGGCGGCGCGGGCCGCGGACTTCGCCCAGCGGCGCGCCGGCTCGGCGGTCAGGCCGACCCTGGCCCGGTCCGGCAGCTCCGGGCCGGACACCGGACGCGTCAGGAGGGTGGGAGGGGCGGTGAGGCCCCTCCCACCGGGAAGGCAAGGAGGTCTCGCGGGAGGCACCGGGGGCGCAACAGCACAGCAGGGTGGGGGGAGTGATGCGCCCCGGTCTCCCGACCACCCATCCGCTCAGCGATCGCAGCCAGGGTCAAGCCCTGACGACGCGACGATGACCAGCACAACAGAGAGCTCAACAATCGGTGCAATCCGCGATTCCTCCGGGAGTCGGCGGGGTCCCTCGCGGCCCACGCTGACCTGCCCGGGTGTCTCCTCCTGACGAGACCAGGTCTTGGCATGTCAACACCTGGGTTCTACCATGAGGTCAAGGTAGGCGCCAAGTGCTGTACTTGGAAAGGGTTGGATTACAAGGGGTTGCTTGGGGAAGGTGGACTGATCAGACAACATAAGTCTTGACCTGTCAAGCCTTCCGTTGAGCCGGGGTCCTCAGACGGCATAGAGAGCGGACATGAACGTGCTCGGCATCGAGACCAGCTGTGACGAGACCGCTGCCTCGGTCGTGGGGCCGGGCGGGGTGTTGTCCGACGTGGTGCACACCCAGGCGGTGCACGCGCGCTACCTGGGGGTGGTGCCCGAGCTCGCCAGCCGCGCCCACGCCGAGAAGCTCACGGCCGTGACCCGGGCAGCCCTGGACGAGGCCGGGCTGGCGCGGCCGGACGCGGTCGCAGCGACCGCGGGCCCCGGCCTCATCGGCGCGGTGCTGGTCGGACTCTCCTTTGGCAAGAGCCTGGCCCTGGGCTGGGGCGTGCCCTTCGTCGGCGTGAACCACCTCGAAGGGCACCTGCTGTCGCCGCTGCTGGAGCCCGACGCCCCGGACTTCCCCTTCATCGCCCTGGTGGTCTCCGGCGGACACACGGCGCTGTACCTGGCCCACGCGCTGGGCGACTACGAGACCATGGGCGAGACCGCCGACGACGCCGCCGGTGAGGCCTACGACAAGGTCGCCCGCTCCGCCGGCGAGGTCATCGACGAGCTGGAGGAC
>CAYFPX010000124.1:13724-23273 GCA_964344945.1 uncultured Enterobacterales bacterium | reverse complement strand
AGGTGCGGGCGATGTCGCCGGCCTGCGGGCCGATGGTGTCGACGCAGCCGAAGATCACGTCGTCGACCGCCCCGGGATCGATGCCCGTGCGATCCATCAGCGCGGTGATGCTGTGACCGCCCAGGTCGGCGGGATGGACGTGGGCCAGCCCGCCCTTGCGGCGGCCGACGGGGCTCCGGACTGCGTCGACCAGGAAGGCCTGGGGCATGGCGGGGCTCTCAGGTGAGGAGGACGGGGGCCAGGGCGGCCCGGAGCTCGGTGTCGGTGCCCCAGGTGCGCTGCAGGGCCCAGGTGCGCTTGAGCCACAGGTGCAGGTCGTGCTCCTCGGAGTAGCCGATGGCGCCGTGGACCTGCAGCGCCGTGCGGCCCACCGCACCGACCGCCGCGTTGGCCCGCAGCTTGGCGGCGGCGATGGGCGTGCCGGCGGACCCGGGCTCGTGGTCCAGGGACCAGGCGGCGGCCTGGACCACGGGGAGCAGGAAGTCCAGGGCCCTCAGGCTGTCGGCCAGCATGTGCTTGACCGCCTGGAAGCTGCCGATGGGGCGGCGGAACTGCTCCCGGACCTTGGCGTAGGCGACGGTGGTGTCGAGCATCCAGTGCCCCAAGCCCGCCATGAAGGCCGCCGTTGCGAGGGTCCCCCGGTTCCGTGCCGCAGTGATCGCAGCCGGGGACTCCGTCAGGTGGGTCTCGGCGCCCGAGATGGCGGGCACGTCGAAGAGGCGCCGGGTCGGGTCGGCGACGGACCGGGGGACCAGGCTCGCCTGGTCGGGGGGCACGGCGACGGCCTGACCGTCCCGCACCAGCACGAGGAGCCCGGCGCGGTCGGCGTGCAGCACGGGTCCGCCGTCCAGGCTGACACCCAGGGCGACCTCGCCGCCGGCCACCCGGGGCAGCCAGGCCGCCCCCAGCTCGGTGCCGGCCAGCAGCGAGGCCGCCACCCAGGTGTCGATGAGGGGATCCGGCACCCCGGCCCGACCCGCCTCCAGGAACAGACCGCAGAGCTCGGTGGCGGCCAGGCCCAGGCCGTCGTGGTCCACGGGGACCATGGCGGCGAGCACGCCGATCTCGCCCAGGGTCTGCCAGAGCCCCGGCACGCCTGCGGGGCCTGCGGTGCGCACGGCCTCGGGCGGACACGCCTGCTTCAGCGCGTCGGCGACGGCGTCCTGGAAGAGCCGCTGGTCTTCGGTGGGGGCGAAGTGCATCAGGTGCTAGAACACGTTTCACTCTACTAGAACGTGTTCTACTTTGCCAGGCCAGCAGGGGCAATTCCCGCGACGGGATCAGGGGAGCGCGCCCTGCTGGATCCACTTCCAGACCATGGCCTGGTCCGCGTCGCTGAGCGGGTCCTTGCCCGTCGGCATCTGCCGCCCCATGCCGCCCACGTCGGTCTGGGTGCCCGCCAGCTTGTGCACCAGGTAGGAGCCGTCTGGGTGGCCAGGCTCCACGAGGTCGTAGAGCGGGAATTGGCTCGAGGCCCTGTCGATCAGACTGTCGTAGGCCAGGCCCTCCTCCAAGGGCATGACCCGGCCCTCGCTCAGCTCGTGGCAGCCCGCGTCGACGCAGTGCTCCGTCCACAGGGGCTGGATGTGCACGGCGTGCGAGAACTCGCGGTCGTCGGTGAGGGTGCCGGAGTCTCCCCCGGAGTCGGTCGGAGTGGTCGGCTCGCCGCCCTGGCAGGCGATCAACAGCAGGAGCATCACCACCCCGCCTCCAGCAGCAGGTAGGCCGCGCCGGTGCTGGCGCTGTCTCCCATCGCCCCCACCAGCAGGTCCGGACGCCCGTCGCCGCCTGCGTCCCCGGCGGCTGCTGCGCTGGCACCGACGAATTGCAGGTCCTGGGTGCCGATCCAGAGATCGTCGATGTCCGGGTCCAGCGCCCGCTGGCCGAGGAAGGGGCCGCGCACCACGTAGAGGGCGCCGGCCCAGGTCCGGACGTGCCCCGCGGTGGGCGCACCGACCAGCAGCTCACCCGCGCCGTCCCCGTCGAGGTCCCCAGCCGGCTCCAGGACCTCGCCCGCCTTGTCACCCGCGACTTCGCCCAGGAGGATCGCGGCCGCACTGGACAGTCCCGCGCCGTCCCAGGGCAGTCCGCTGAAGACATAGACGGCGCCGGCGTCGGCGCCATTGCTGGTGTCCTTGAAGGCGCCGACGGCGAAGTCTGCGAGGCCGTCGCCGTCCACGTCGCCCAGCCCGGCCACTGACCAACCGAACCAGGCCAGGTCGTGCTCTCCGTGGACCACGGCGTCGGCGTCGGCCACAGATCCACCCTGGTCGAAGGGGGCCAGGTCCACGTAGACCGCGCCGACCTGGGGGCCGTCGTCGAGCGTGCGAGCCTGGGAGGCCCCGAGCAGCGCATCGGACAGCCCGTCGCCATCGAGATCGCCGGGGGAGGCGACAGTCACTCCCAGGCGGTCGTCCTCGCGAATCCCGGTCCAGCGGACGGAGAGCCCATCGATCGGGACCGGATCCCCCCGCTCCGGGGCGGAGACGATCCAGGCGACGCCTTCGCCCCGGAGCTCCTCGCCGTCGTTGGCGTCGAGGTTGGCCTCGTGGGCGCCGGCGAGGAAGCGCGGCTGGTCGCCGGGCAGGGCGGTGAAGCGCAGACCCACGTGGCCGCCCGGGTCGGTGCCGGTGACCTCGGTGGTCTGCCAGTCCTCGGGGTCGGCGGCGCCCCAGATCACCACGATCATGCCGCTGTTGGCGCCGCCTTCGTCGTGGTGCACGGCGCCGAGGCCCAGCTCGTCGAAGCCGTCGCCGTCCAGGTCACCGAGGCCCTCGACGTCCCGACCGAACAGGTGGTTCTCCGCGACGCCTGTCCAGCAGCTGTCGGCCTCCTTCAAGGTCGTGTCGTGGTCGACCGGGCCCAGGAAGACACAGGCTCGCCCCGCGCTCTCGACCTTGGCATCGGACAACATCGCCCCCACCGCCACGTCGGCCTGGCCGTCGCCGTCGAGGTCGAAGTCTCCGCCGACAGCGACGCCCGCCAGCTCGCCCGCCAGGGTGCCTGCGAGCGCGAGGCCGCGACCGACCTCTCGGCCGGGCACCACCGGCGGGTCCGGGCCCGTGTCCTCCTGCGACGACTTCGAGCCGTCGCAAGCGGAGATCCCCCACAGCCCCAGCGCCACGGTCAACACGGCAGGAACTTAGCCCGCATCTGTCACCAGAGTCCGTAGCGAGGCGGTGGAGCCAGAGGTGACGGCGGTCCGCTCGCAAGCGAGCCGAGAGAAGGTGTGCCGGGCGCACATCGAGCGAGGTGAGCGAGAACGGGCCGCCGCCGCCCTGGATCCGCCGCCGCAGTAGGACTCTGGTGACAGATGCGGGTTAGAGCGCCGACCAACAAGTCGGACCGAGCCCCGCGAGGCCAGCGGGTCGACAGGTGGTTTCCCGAGGGAGGAGCGTGCTTCAGCACGTGACGAGCGAGGGAAGCCGCCTGTCGGCTCGCTGGTCCGCGGGGCGACGGGAGACTTGTTGGTCGGCGCTCTAGCCCCCCCCTCTCACCGCCGCAGGACCAGCTCCCAGAGCACCTGGCGATGCTGGTGCAGCAGCGCCCGGGCCCCAGCCTGGCGGGTGAAGCGGGACCAGAGGGCGTGCCAGGGCGCGACCGAGGCCAGCCGACCATCGGGCGCCCGCGCGCGGGCCAGGGCCAGGCCGAAGGCCAGGCCCCCGAGGCCCCAGCACGCCCCGCCCCAGGCGACGAAGGCCTTGCCGGCCAGGTGCTGGCGGAGCACGCCGGCCCACCAGCGCCGGGCCTCGGGGTCCAGGGGCGCGGGCTCTTGGCCGAGCTCGGCCTGGGCCACGCCCTGGTGCACGCTCCGCAGGAAGCGGGAGGGGTAGTCCGTCGCCTCGGGGTCCAGGCTCGCGCCCAGGGCGCCGGCGAGCCCCTGGCGCAGGGCCTCGCCCGCGGCCAGGCTCGATCCGGGGGCAGGCTCCGGCGCGGGCCGTCGCAGGGCGGCCAGGAGCGCGTCCCGTACCGCGACCAGGTTCTCCCAGGCCCCGGCGTCGCTCTGGACCACGGACACGAGGCGCGGCTCCAGGGTCAGCCAGTCCTCCCCGGAGAGGCCGATCCCGGGCAGCACCTCGACGGGGCGGTCCCCGAAGACCAGCACCGGGGCGTCGGGGGGCAGCGACGCGACGTGCTCCGCCAGGGGCGTGCCCGTGTCCTGGCTCTGCCAGGTGCCCCCGCAGTCGTCCCGCAGGGCGTGGGTGGTGCCCTGGGCCGTGGCGACTCTCGTGAGGGGAAAAGTGCGACAGAATGCCGGCTTGGCGTCCGGCCCGTACAGGGCGTGTACGGCGCAGGCCCCGTCGCCCCTCAGGAACACGCAGCTGCCGTCGACGTGGTCCAGGAACAGGCCTTCGGGGCGCTGGTGGACGAAGCCATCTGCGGCGGCTGGCCAGGCCTCGCGCACGCCGTGCGCGTCCAGCCCCTGCACGATCGCCGGGTCGACCGGCCCGAGGGAGAAGAGTCGGCAGCACAGCGTGCAGCCCTGGCAGTCCCAACGCATCGGGAGAGACTACTTCCGGGGAAGCCCCAGCACCCGCTCGGCGACCACGTTCCGCTGGATCTCGTTCGTGCCGGCGTAGATCGGGCCCGCCAGCGCGAACTGCCAGCCCTCGAGCCACCTGGACCACGGGGCGTCCGTGCGCTCGGCGTCTGGACCGAGCAGGTCCAGGGCGACCTCGTGGGCCGCCACGTCCAGCTCGGACCAGAACAGCTTGGCCAGGCTGGACTCGCTGCCGACCTCCGTGCCCGCGCCCATGCGGGCCACGGTCCGGTAGGTGTGGAGGCGGTAGGCCTCGGCGTCGAGCTTGATCTGCAACACCCGGTCCCGGAGGTGGGTGTCCGCCGGGTCGCCCCGCTCCTGCCAGAGCCTCACCAGCCGGTCCGCGGTCGCCAGGAAGCGGCCGGGGCTGCGCAGGGTCAGGCCGCGCTCGCTGCTGGTGGTGGACATCGCCACCCGCCAGCCGCCGTTCACCGCTCCGAGCACGTCGCGATCGGGCACGAAGGCGTCTTCGAGGAAGACCTCGGCGAAGCCGGGGTCGCCGTCGAGCTTGGCTACGGGCCGCACGGTGACCCCCGGCTGGTCCAGCGCGATCAGGAAGTAGGTGAGACCCCGGTGGGGGCGGTCGGCGCCGGGATCGGTCCGGAAGATCCCGTAGATCCCCTGGCAGAAGGCGGCGCGGGTGCACCAGGTCTTCTGCCCGGTCAGGCGCCAGCCACCGTCGACCTTGCGGGCGGTGCTCTTGAGGCTGGCCAGATCGGAGCCGGAATTCGGCTCGGACCAGCCCTGGGCCCACAGGAACTCCGCGGCGGCCATCGGCCGGAGCAGGCGCTGTCGCTGCTCTTCGGTGCCGTGGGTGAAGAGCGACGGCGCGAGCAGGAAGATCCCATTCTGGGTGACCCGGCGGGGCGCGCCGCTGGCCCAGTACTCCTCCTCGAAGATCAGCCACTCGACCAGCGACGCCTCCCGGCCGCCGTAGGCCCGGGGCCAGGAGACCACGGACCAGCCGGCGGCGAAGAGCTGCTGCTCCCAGGCCACGTGGGCGGCGAAGCCCTCGGCCGTGTCCACCGAGGGCAGGGGGTCGGCGGGCACGTGCTCGGCCAGCCAGCAACGGCACTCCGCGCGGAAGGCCTGCTCGCGAGCGGTGTAGGTCAGGTCCACGGCAGGACTAGAACGTGTTCTAGTTCGATCCGCAAGGCTCCGGCTCGGGTCTCAGCCCTCCGGCTCCTTCATCTTCTTCGCGTCCATGTTCGCGATCACGTCGCCGGTGACCAGGGCGTTGTGGGCGTGGGCCAGGTGGTGCAGGCCGTAGGTCGCGTCCATCACGTCGCGCAGACCCTGGCGATCCTCGGCCTGGTTGATCGCTTGCTTGGCGAGGGCCAGGGCGAAGCGAGGCCGCTCTGCCAGGCGCTCGGCCATGGCCTGCACCGTGTCCTCCAGGGCCTCTCGGGGCACGACCCGGTTGATCATGCCGATGCGGTGGGCCTCGGTGGCGGGCATGCGCTCTCCGAGGAAGAGGAACTCCTTGGCCTGGCGGGGACGCATCACGAAGGGGTGGGCGAAGAACTCGACCCCGGGAATGCCCATCTTCACCACGGGATCGGCGAAGAAGGCGTCGGTGCTGGCGACGATGAGGTCGCAGGCCCAGGCGAGCATCAGGCCGCCGGCGATGCAGGCGCCGTGGACCATGGCGATGGTCGGCTTGGGCAGGGTGCGCCAGCGGCGACACATGCCCAGGTAGGCGTCGGCCTCGCGGATGTAGGGGCCCTCGGCGCCGGGGCGCTCCATGTGGTCGTAGAGCGGCTCGGTGAGGCGCTCGAAGGGCTGGTCGATGTCCCGGAGCGGCGTGCCGATGTCGTGACCGCCGCTGAAGTGCCGCCCGGCGCCGCGGAGCACGATGCACGCGATGTCGTCGCGGTCGACGGCCTGCATGAAGGCGGCGTCCAGGGCGCGAGTCATCGCGATGTTCTGGGCGTTGCCCACCGAGGGGCGGTTCATCGTGACCCAGGCGGCGGGGCCGCGGGTCTCGACCAGGACGAGGTCTTCGGCGGACATGGTGAAACTAGAACGTGTTTCACTCACCGTGGCAAGAGGGTGCGTGAGACCCGACTGCCGGGCCTCACGGTGCCGTCCCGGTCGACGATCTCCGCCGTGAGGTTCGGCCCGTCGATGCGCAGCACGGCGAAGTTCTCCAGGCGGCCCTCCTCGAAGAGGACCACGGGGGAGAGCGTCGGATCGAGGCCCCACGGGGGCGCCGCGACGGCCCGCAGCGGCCCGCTGATGACCTCGAGGATCTCGCCGCCGCCGGGCTGGGGGTAGGCCAGGATCCGAGCGTGGTGGACGTCGGTGGTCACGAAGACCACGCCGGCGACGCCGGCCAGGCCTGCCCAGAGGGCGTCCAGCTCCCGCTGGTACCCGGTCTCCGCCGAGCCGTCGGGGGTGTCTTCGGGGGTCCGGTCGTCGCCGGTGCCGGCGGCGAAGCCGTCGCGGCCCACCTCCCAGGCGCGAGAGCCCGTGGGCACGCTGAGGGGCACGTCGCTGCTGACGATCTTCCAGGTGGCGCTGGATCCCTGGAGTCCTGCGATCAGCCAGTCGAGCTGCTCGGTCCCGAGCAGGGACTTGTCCGGCCCGTCGGGCTCCGGGTTGGGACTGCGGAAGGAGCGGGCGTCGAGCAGGAAGAGCTCGGCGTCGGCGCCCCATCGGACGCGGCGGTGGATGGCCTGCCCGGGCAGGATCGGGTTCCAGGCCTCGAAGGCCGCTCGCCCGGCGTCGACCAGGGTGGCGTACCCCGCTCGCTCCGGGTCCCCCGTCCACCAGCGGTCCCAGCCGGCGCCGAAGTCGTTGATCACCTCGTGGTCGTCCCACTGCGCCAGCCAGGGGGTGGTGGCGAGCAGGGCCTGGAGGTTTGCATCGGCCCGGTTGTACCGCCAGTGGGCGTGAAACTCCGCGAGCACGGCGCCCCGGTCGGTCCAGTCGAGTCCGGGGTCCTTCAGGTCCCGGTAGGGGGCGGGCACGTTCGGCAGGCCGTCGGGCGCGACCTCGGGGCAGGTGCTGTCGGCGTAGATCAGGTCTCCGTTGGCGACGACCAGGTCCGGCGCTGCGGCCGCCACGTGCTGGAAGATGCGGTAGCCGCCGTCGGACGGCCTGCAGTGCCCCTGGCCCGCGAGGTCCCCGACCACGGCGAGGGTCAGAGGCGCGGGCTGGTCCGGGACGGGCGCCGTGCGGGTCACCAGGGTCGCGGGCTCCCCCAGGACCCCGCCTCGTTGAGCGCGGACGGTGACCGTGACGGCACGCGCGGGGCTCAGGTCCTGCAACAGAAGCGTTGCTGCATGGTCTGTGTCCGGTCCGACCGTGCCGAAGGAGCGCGGCGGTCCCACGCCGTCCACCCAGGCGAGCAGCTCGGCTGGCCCGTCGGCACGGGCCCAGACCACGACGCTCGTCGGGGCCGGCTCGCCGGACGCGACCCAGGGAGCGGGTGGTGGCGCGAGCTCGGGCACCGGGGCCGCAGGTCCGGGCGTGGCACAAGCGACCAGTGAGGTGACAGCGATCATCGGTCCTGGCTATCTTCGGGGGCTCCATCCCCCCAGAGGAAGCTGCGGAACCGCCTCGCCCCGTCCCACGGGTAGCCCTGGCTCCGGCCTGCTGCTCCTGATCGGCGTCGCGGTGGCTCATCGGGTTCGGCGTCTGGGCCGGACAGGTGATCGGGGAGCGGGAGATCGCCAGCTCCCGGTGCGACCAGCGCTCCCACTGGCTCCGCCAGGCCCTGGTGTCGCGGATCGAGGACCGCTCGTGGCTCGCCGGATGCGAGGTGGTCGGGTAGCAGTGGGGCAGGAGGTCCCCCATGCTGCTCAGTCTGACCCTGCTGGCTTGCAAGCCTGGCCTGGACGAGAACTTCGGCATCGAGGAGAACGAAGGGCACGTCGACTGCGAGAACCTGATGGGCGAGCACTGCCTGATGCCCTTCCCCAGTGACCGCTTCC
Source organism: uncultured Enterobacterales bacterium (assembly GCA_964344945.1). Lineage (GTDB taxonomy): Bacteria > Myxococcota_A > UBA796 > UBA796 > CAJQPC01 > CAYFPX01. The sequence goes on along the minus strand of CAYFPX010000124.1, from coordinate 14,795 downwards.
GGGAGGGTCAGGCGCTGGTCTTTGGCCCCGAGAGCCTGCCGCTCCAGGAGAACGGCGCCCACATCGACGGCGCCTGGTATGAGCAGGTCGATGGCTGGTCCGTGGCCACCCCGGTGATGCTCGTCTGGCCGGGCCTGTCCCTGGATGGCCTGCCCGAGGTCTTCAAGCCCGAGCAGTCCATGGAGGCCGACGCCCGCACCGTCGTCATCGACACCACCACCGGCGAGCGGGTCGCCCACTGGACCGAATTCGATCACTACACCGAGGACCTGGACGACCCGGTCTTCATCCTGCGCTTCGCCGACGCCCTGGACCCGGCGACCCGGTACGTCGTCGGCATCACTGGCGCGGTCGACGAGAGCGGCGCCACCCTGGCGCCCGCCGAGGGCTTCCGCCTGCTGCGGGACCAGGAGGCCAGCACGCTGCGGGGCTTGCACGCCCGGCGAGACCACTTCGAGGACGCCGTCTTCCCGGAGCTCGACGCCGCCGGCTACGCCCGCGAGGACCTGCAGCTCGCCTGGGACTTCACCACCGCCTCGGACGCCTCGAGCACCGGCACCATGGACCAGGTCCGGGCGGCGGTGCTCGGAGCGGTGCCCGCCGACGGCCCCACCATCACCATCGACAGCCACCAGGTCGACTTCGGCGACCCCTGGATCGCCCACCGGGTCGAGGGCACCGTCGACGTCCCGAGCGTGCTGCTGCCCGAGGACGACCGGGACATCCGCCTGCTCCGGCGCGACGGCAACGGCGAAGTGGTCGCAGAGGGCTTCGAGACCATCGAGTTCACCCTGCAGGTGCCGTACTCGGTGGTCGAGGGAGACTCTGCAGCGCCGGTGTTGCAGTACGGCCACGGCTTCCTCGGCGACCACGGCGAGGCCGACAACGGCTGGCTCCGGGAGATGGCGGAGCGCCTGGGCTTCAGCGTGCTGGCCATCTCCATGCAGGGCATGTCCGAGGAGGACAGCCTGATCTGGATTGGCAACATGCTCAACGACGGCGCAACCTACCCGCTCTTGTCGGACAAGCCCCACCAGGGCGTGCTCAACCACGTGGTCCTCCAGGACATGG
>CAYFPX010000124.1:13358-13645 GCA_964344945.1 uncultured Enterobacterales bacterium | reverse complement strand
TCCCAGGGCGGGACCATGGGCAACATCCTGCTGAGCCAGTCCAGCACCGTGACCCGCGGCGTGCTCGGGGTGCCCGGCTGCTGCTACCCGCTGCTGCTCCAGCGGTCCTCGGTGTTCACCGAGTTCTCGGACCTGCTGCTCTTCGCCTACCCGGACCCGGTGGACTTCTCCGTGGTGCTCGGCCTGCTCGTGTTCTGCTTCAAGAGCGAGGAATTCCGTTCGTCCAAGCGGGACATCTGGGCCGGCTTGATCCTCGGCGCCCTGGTGCCGGTGGCTTGGTACGTGAC
>CAYFPX010000124.1:3076-13348 GCA_964344945.1 uncultured Enterobacterales bacterium | reverse complement strand
CTCCGTGGTGCTCGGCCTGCACGCGACCGGCTGGGACCGGCTCGAGGGCCTGAACTACGCCCGGCACTCGGTGGCCGATCCCTTCGAGGGCACCCCGGCTCACGAGGTCATGCTCCACGTGGCCAAGGAGGACTCCCAGGTCCACAACGAGGCGAGCTTCGTGCTCGGTCGGGGCTTCGACGCGGTGCTGCCGGTGCCCGCAGTGCGGGAGCCGTGGGGCTTCGAGACCGTGGACTACCCGGTCCAGGGCGGCGTGAGCCTGGTCGAGTTCGACTTCGGCTGGCCCGACGACGACACCCCGATGGACCCGCCGGTGTCCGAGCACGACACCCACGGGGATCTGCGCAAGCTCGAGGAAGGCCAGGACCAGCTCTGGCACTTCCTGATGACGGGTGAGGTCGTCGATGTCGGTGCGGGGACCGAGGTCTTCTCGCCCCAGTAGGGTTGGGAGGCGACGTTACCCTCACCCGCCGGAGGACCCGTGACCACCTTCGCCGCCGTCGTGCTGCTGACCCTGCTGATCGCATCGACCACCGTGCGCCGCATGTGGATCGATGGCACCACGCCGGGCTTGTTCTGGCTGATCCTGGTGCCGGCGGTCGCCTCCCCGATGGTGAGCGGGTGGATGGCGATCTTCCCCGGGACCCCGGCTGCCCAGGCGCCGCTGGAGCCGCCGAACGGGCGCAACAGCTTCACCATTCCGCCGGGCCACGACCTGATCGTCGACGCCACCCTGTACGAGCTGGGGGTCAGCGAGGCGGACGATCCCGACATCGCGACCACGGACTACGTGATCAAGCTCACTGGAGGCGCCTGGGAGCAGACCCTGCTGGGCCAGATCAAGCGCGGCGCCGGCACGGTCCGGGTCAGCGACGGCCTGGACGGCGGCGAGTCGATCAGCACCGAGGGCACCGGCCTGGCCGTGCTGTGGGGAGAGGACCGCCAGGACCGCTTCCGGGCCGGCGGGATCGGGCTGACCCAGGTGTGGATCGGCAATTGGCACGGCCGGGCCGCCAGCAGCGTGCGGGTGCTCGCGGTCAAGGGCACCCCGCCCACTCGGGTCCTGGTCGGACTCCTGGCGCTCTTCGTGTTCCTGGCCATCCTCTGCGACGCGCGACTCGGCACGGACAGGCTCTCCGCGGACTTCGCCGTGCTCGGCACGGCGTCGCTCCTGATCGCCGAAAACGTGACACCCGACGGCGGGCTCCGGGCCGTGTTGTTCCAGCTGGGCTTCGCGATCATCCTGGGGGGGATCGGCGGCAAGGCGCTGGGGGCGATCGGCGAGGCGATGATCGGCCGCAAGAGGAGCGAAGAGCCCAAGGTGTTGCCGGAGCTCTGACAGGGCACACAGGCCGGAACACTAGCGAGAGAGGGTCCACGACGCCTTCGCCTGGACCTGCCAGCTGAGGGGGTCGTCGGTGCCCGGGGCGCCGGGGTCCACGCGACCACCCAGGTACAGCGCTCGACCCGGTGCCTGCTCCCAGGCGATGAGCGCGTCGGCGCTGCGTCGGCCGTCGAAGCTGTTGTAGTCGAGCAGCAGCCGGCCACTCAGGTTCCGGGTGGCGTTCACGTCCAGCCGCGCCCGGCCGACCCAGCCGCTGTAGGCGGTGTCCCCGTGCAGGTCGAAGCGCTCCCAGCCGCCACTCAGGGTCAGGCTGGCCAGGGGGATCGGAGCGAGGCCGGCGCTGACCCAGGCGCTGTGCTTCACCCCGGTCGCGGGGGCCTCGCTGTCGTACCAGGGAGCCGTGCCGGTGGAGCCGCCCGCGGAGAGCTCGAGCCACTTCGTCCAGGTGCCTCCGGCCTCGACGCTGATGCGCCGCGAGGGCAGCCACTTGTCGCAGAATTCCTCCCCGGACTGCCTCACACCAGCCCAGGCCCAGGCGCCGTTACCAAACTTGAAGCGGGCGTTCGGCATGACCCCGGCGTGGCGGAGCTGGCCGCTGGTGGTCCAGCCGTACCAGGCGTTGAGCGGATTGAGCGTGACGCGGGGGAGCCAGGACCAGCCCGGGCGCAGCGTCACGCCGGCCCAGGAGCCGCCGCCGAGCTGGTCCGCCGAGGTGACGAAGCCGTTCTCGGCCCGGAAGTCCGGCGCCACCGCCCGGACCCATGAGCCAGCGCTGTAGCGCTCGGTGTTCCAGGAGATCCGGGCGGAGGCGGCTGGGGCGATCCGGAGCTCGCCGCCCTCCTCGAACACCGTGGCGCTGCCCAGGAGGCTGCCGTCGACGGTGAGCTGGTCCGTGAGCCGCAGGCGGGCGTCGGCACCGGCCACGGTGTTGTGGAGGTCGGTGCCCAGCACCGCGCGATCCGTGGCGATCAGGCCCACATGCCCGTCGTCGCCGACCTGGAGCCGCGCACGCGCCGCGGTCTCCAGAGCGTGGCGGCCCTCGAGCTGGTCCTCGGTCCAGCCGCCGCCCTCGGACACCGGCGGCGAGGGCTCGCTGTCGAGGACCGAGACCGCGGCGATCGCCACGGGTCCCTGCTCGGTGGTGCCCCGGGCGCCGACCAGCGGCGTGACCATCGAGCGGGTGTAGACCAGCTCACCGAAGGGGTGGTCGTACCACTCGCTGCCCTCCTGGAAGAAGGGCCGCTTCTCGTCCTGGTACAGCGCGTAGCGGCGGTTGACGTCGATGACGGCGCCGTCGCTCTCCACCTGTGAGAAGTCCGGATTCACGGTGGCGCCGAGGCTGGTCGACGGGCCCGGTGTGTAGCGCAGGGTGAGTCCGGGAAAGAGCCCATTCCAGCCGAGGCGGTGGTTCACCGGCCCGGTCTCCGTCCAGCCGAAGGCCAGCTCGCCGATGGCGTCGACGCCGGCGGTGGCGGGCAGTGCCCCCGGGCCCTGGATCAGCGCCTCCTGGACGAGCACGCCGTTGACCTCGGGGTCCAGGGCCGGCCAGGCGCTCTTCTCACCGACCCGAGGGATGCTCCGGAAGAAGAAGAGTCCCAGCTCGTCGACTGTCGTGGGGTGACGGACCGTGCGCCAGGGGATGGCGAGCTCGACCTCGTACCCGGCGTCGGTGCGGCGCCCGGCGCTGAGCCAGCGCCCGTCCCAGGAGATGTCATCCTGGCCGCTGGCCTCGACCCGGATCCCATCCAGCTGGATGCCCAGTGCGTTGGCGGCGAAGAGCCAGGCCCGCTGACCGTCGCCGGCGGGATCCAGGTAGAGCCCGACGAAGTCGTCGCCGAAGCGGGTGTCGCGGCGGCCGATGCGGGCCCGGACCCTGTCCGGCTCCGGGTCTTCGGCGCTGAAGTGCAGGTAGAGGTGGTCCCGATCGGAGACGACGCGCACCGTGGTCCGGCCCGTGGGCGCGGCGCCGGGGACCGGGTCGAAGGCGGTGAAGTCGTCGAGCACCAGGGCGCCATCCCAGGCCGGATCGGTGGCCAGGGCGTCGATCTGGATCTGGGCTTCTTCGACGTGGGGGACGGAGAGATCGAGCATGGGAACCGGCACAGAGAGACCCAGTGGGGCCACGGGGGCCCCTGTGGAGGGAGACGGGAGGGCGCGGGGCGGGGACTACGGCGGGCCGACGACTTCGTGAGGCCGCGGGGCGGCCTCACCGAGCGTCATGGTCCGGGAGAACTCGTGAGGCCGCGAGGCGACCTCACGGAGTGCTCCGGGACACCCGGATGTTGCCGGAGAAGGTCGCGATCTCGAGGGTCGCGTCACTCTTGGCGAGGGTGAATTCACAGCTGGCGCCGGGTCCGTACTCGGGGCGCTCGACGGGGCCGCCCAGCTCGCCGGAGATGGACCCGCTGTGGGTGGTGAAGCGGAAGTGGCCGTGGGCGCCAGAGGGCAGGGTCAGGTCGACCCGGCCGCTGTGGTTGCTGACCTGGATGCGGGCGTCCTTGGACCAGCCGGCGGCCAGGGTGAGGTCGCCGCTGACGTTCTCGGTGTCCAGGCGGGTCACGGTGCCGCCCCGCAGCGTGATGTCGCCGCTCACGGTCTCCAGGACTGCCCGACCGGTGAGACCTTCGAGCGACAGATCGCCGGACACGGTCTCGGCGTCGACGGTGCCGATGGGGCCCTTCAGGCGCACGTCACCGCTGATGACCTCGACGGTCACGCCCTTGGCGGCGCCGGCCACGTCGAGCCGCCCCGAGATGGACTCGTGATCGATGCGACCGGTGATGTTCTCGATGGCCACGTCGGCGCTGCGGGTCTCGGTGCGCACGCTGGCGGTGCCGGGGACCCGGATCAGCAGATCGGCGCAGCGGTTGTTGCGGTAGTCGCTGGCCTCGATGCCGATCCGACCCGCGCCACCGGACAGGCGGAAGCTGTCGCTGGGGGCGTCTCCGGTCACGTGGACCTTGTCCTTGCCCCAGCCGGTGATCCTCACCGAGCCGCAGACCAGCTCGATGTCCACGAGCACATCGGAGGCGGCGTCGACCTGGGCGTCGACGGGGGCGGCGAGGGCGGTGCTGAGCAACAGGTGCAGCATGACGACGCTCCTAGGAAGCGGTGGGCAGGCTCGCGGCGAGCTCCAGCAGGTCGATGCGACGCTGCCAGCTGGCGAGCAGGGCCTTCTGGAGGCCGGGGTGGTCAGGGGAGGCGCCGAGGGCCTCTTCGCACTCGCGGATGGCCCGGTCGATCAGGGCCAGGTTCTCCTCGATGGTGCGGACGGCGTCGGGGTCGAGCTGGTCGCGGCGCTCGTCCAGAGCGGCCTGGAGCGAGGCGCTGGCGTGCTCGAAGTCGGCCTGCCAGGCGGGGCCCGCTGCCGGCTGTCGGACGGCGTCGGCGACGACGGCCGGGACGGGGGCCGTGGCGTCGGGCAGGACGAGCCAGGTGGTCGCGCCGGCGGTGATGGTGACCAGCGCGGCGGCGGCCAGGGCCAGGCGCCGCCAGGGCAGGGCGGCGGGGGCCGCGGTGGGGGCGTCCAGGCGGGCGTCGATGTCGTCCCACAGGTCCCGGCTGGGGGCGATCCGCGGGGGCAGGTCGGCGGCCAGCGCCAGGAGCTCCTGCAGCGCGGAGACCTGTGCGCGGCAGGCGTCGCACGCCTCGAGGTGGCGCTCCAGCTCGGCGTGCTCGTCGAGGGGGAGGAGCTCGTCGACGTAGTCGTCCAAGAGTGCGGTGTAGCGGTCTTCAGTCATCGTGCGAGTGCCTCCCGGAGGAGCTTGCGGGCCCGGTGCAGCTGGCCCTTCGACGTGCCTTCGGTGGTGCCCATCAGGCGGGCGATCTCGGTGTGGCGGTAGCCCTCGACGTCGTGTAGGACGAAGACCTGGCGAGCTCGCTCGGGCAGGGCGCCCAGGCAGCGCTCCAGGTCCAGCGCGGCGGCGGGGGACTGGCGGCGGCCGGCCCCGGGCAGGGTGGCCGGATCCTCGACCGGCACGACCCGGGCCAGCCGGCGCACGTTGGTGCGCCGATCGCCCAGGACCTCACGCACCGCCAGGCTGTGGAGCCAGGTGCCGAAGGCGCTGTCGCCCCGGAAGCTACCGAGCTTGCGCCACGCCCTCACGAAGACCTCCTGGGTCAGCTCCTCGGCGGCGATCGGGTCGCCGGCCATGCGCAGGCACAGCGCGTGGACCCGCCCGACCTGGCGCCGGTAGAGCTGCTCGAACGCGCCCCGGTCGCCACCCTGGGCGCGGCGGACCAGGTCGTCGGTGCGGGGGGCGGTGGCGGACATCGCGGTGAGCATCGGACCCCTGAGAGGGCCGAGGCCACGAAAAGGTTGGAATCGCGTCGAAGAAGACCGTGGATCCGCTGTCCAGGCCCTCATGTTGCCCGTGCCCGTCAAGCCCTGGACCCTGGACGGCGCGACCCCCGCGGAGCAGGTGCTGGTGTCCTGGGCCTATGCGCCGAGCGCGGACAGGGTCTGTCGCGCCTCCTCCATGATCCGGTCCACCACCTCGGCCACCGTCGGCAGCCGATCGATCACGCCCACCACCTGTCCCGTCGGCAGGACACCGGTGTCCAGCCGGCCGTCGACCAGCGCGGACTTCGTGAGCATCGGGGCGTTGGCGGCCATCACCAGCTGGGCGGTGGTGAGCTGGCCGTGGGCCTTCAGCGCCCGGGCCTCCCTGAGCATGCCGAGCACGGTGGCGCCGGTCTCGGCCTTGAGCGCCAGCCCGGCCTGGAGGCTGCGCCAGAGCCGCTGGAGCGGGCTCGCCGTCTCCAGGGTCTGGACCAGCTCGGTCTGGATCACCCGCTGGGGCGCGCCGTCGATGGCCACGCTCACGGTGGTGTCCCGCACACCGGCCTGTAGGTAGCGCTGCTTCACGGCGTCCGGGACGCGGCTCTCCTGGGTCAGCAGGAAGCGGGTGCCCATGGCGATGCCGGCGGCGCCGTACGCCAGGGCGGCGACCAGGCCCTGGCCGCTGTGGAAGCCGCCGGCGGCCAGGACCGGGACGGTCGTCGCGGCGCAGACCTGGGGCAACAGCAGGGTGGTCGCGACGGGTCCGGTGTGGCCGCCGCCCTCGCCGCCCTGCGCGATGAGCGCGTCGACGCCCCAGGCCGTGACCTTCTCCGCGTGGCGCTTCAGGCCCACGGTCGGCAGGGTGACGATGCCCTGCTCCTTGAGCTGACCGATGGCCTCGGGACCGGGTGCCCGGGCAAAAGATGCGACAGGGACCTGCTCCTGGATCAGCAGGTCCACCCGCTGGGCGAAGTCTTCCCGATCCGGCCGCATGTTCACGCCGAAGGGCTCGTCGGTGCGCGCCCGCACCCTGGCGATGGCCTCCTTCAGCTCGTCCAGGCTCATCGTCGCGGCGGCCAGGATGCCCAGGCCCCCCGCGGCGCTGGTCGCGGACGTCAGTCGGGCCCCCGAGACCCAGCCCATGCCGGTCTGCACGATGGGGTACCGGACACCGACCAGGTCGCAGAACGGGGTGTGCAGCGGGTCGCTCACGAGGTCCAGCGCTCCAGCAGGTCGCGCTCCCGGGACGTCGGCGCTCGGGTCTCGCCGAGGTCCTCCGCCACCGCGACGGGGAAGGGTGTCGCTGCGTGCACCTGGGCCTGGTCGATCCCCGGGTGCAGGGTGAGCAGCCTCAGGGTGTCCCGGGGACCGCCGAAGTCGAACACCCCCAGGTCGGTGATCACCGCCCGCAGCTCGTGGGCCCCCCGGTCGGTGCCGAGACCGCTCACGAAGTCGACGGCCTCGACGAACACCCGGCTGGTGTGCTTCGGGATCCAGTAGCTGCAGGGGTGGCACGTCGTGTTGCCGGGCAGGCCGCGAGCGCCCAGGAGCTGGATCTTCGGACGCTCCCAGGGCCCGATGCAGGACAGGTTGGCGTTGCCGTGACGATCCAGCTGGCTGGCGCCCAGGATCGCGTGACGGCGCCCAGACCAGACCAGGTCGAAGACCCGGGAGAAGGTCAGGTGGCCACGGGGGGTGCCTTCGGCGTCGACGATGGTGGTGCCGCCATCGGTCAGGACCAGGTCGGGGGCGAAGGTGGCCTTGGCCAGCCGGGCGCCCAGCCGCGGGGCCGTGCCGAAGGCGCTGGCGAGGATGCGCCCCTCGCCGCGGAAGACCTCGGCGCAGGCGACGGCCTGGGACCAGCGGCTCATGGGCGCTCCGCCGTGGCGAACCAGGCGAGGAAGTCCGCGGTGGCGCCCGGGTCCTTGGCGGCCTCGGCGTAGGTCCGCTGGGTCGCCTCGTCCCGTGGGTAGGCCGGCGGGCACTCGGTGAACCAGGCACCCCCGGGGGCCTCGACCACGCCGGAGACCATGGTGGGGTTCAGGTGGATGGCGCTCCTCGGCGCTTCGGAGCGCAGGTCGTCGACGATGCGCTCGCAGCTCACGTAGGACCGCGTCGCCGCCAGGCAGAACAGGTCGTCGAAGAACGGGTCGGGCCCCAGGACCGCGGCGTTGCCGGCGGCGTCGGCCAGGTCGGCGTGCACCAGCGCGGCGTCGAGCCTCAGGGGCGGCACGGCCACCAGGTCCTCGCCGCCGTAGGGGTCGTGGACCAGGGCCAGGCCAGCGTCGTGGGTGAGCACGTCGCTGCCGAGGCCAGCGCGACTGGGCAGGAAGGGCAGGCTCCAGGCGGCGGCTCGAAGGCCCTGGAGGAACAGGCCCTCGCCCCACTCCCGGGCCGCGATGCGCCCCTGCTCCCGCGCCGCACGGAAGTGCGGCTCGAGGGGGATGGAGTCCAGGGAGACGAAGCCGTAGGTCACGCGCCGTACCCGGCCCGCGGCGCACAGGAGCCCCACGTCGGGACCGCCCCAGCTCACCAGGTCCAGATCGGTCAGGTCCGAGCGCAGGATCGCCTGGATCAGCGCCATCGGCTTGCGCCGCGAGCCCCAGCCGCCGATGCCCAGGGTCATGCCCGAAGAGAGCTGGGCGACGACTTCGTCTGGGGTCACGCGCCGTCCTTGACGAAGGCGTCGCGAGCACGGTCGCCTTCGCCGGCCAGGTTCAGCTCATAGGTGAACCCCTGTTCGGCCCGGTAGCTGCGCTTCACGTCGACCGGATCGATCTGGTTCAGGGAGGCCTTGGCCGCCCGGAGCACCGCGTTGGGCTTGGCGGCCAGGGACCGTGCGAAGGCCATCGCCGACTCCCGCAGCTGATCGGCCTGCACCACGCTCCAGGCGGAGCCCCAGGTCTCGAGCTGCTGGGCGGTGACTCGTTCGCAGCTGTAGACCAGGGCCTTGAGCCGGGCGGGCGGCACCAGCCGCGCCAGGTGGGTGGCGGCGCCCAGGGCGCCTCGATCGACCTCGGGCAGGCCGATGGAGGCGTCCTCGCTGAGGATCAACACGTCGGCGTTGCCGGCCAGGCCGACCCCGCCGCCCAGGCAGAAGCCGTGCACCGCGGCGATGACCGGGACCTCGCAGTCGTAGATCGCCGCGAAGGCCGCGGCGCAGCCCCGGTTGGCACCGATCAGCGCGTCGAAGCCCTCGGTGCGCTGCATCTCCTTGATGTCCACGCCGGCGCAGAAGCCCCGGCCGTCGGCCCGGAGCAGCACCACGTGCACGGAGGGATCCCGTCCCAGGGCGGTGAGGGTGTCGGCCAGCTCGAACCAGCCCTGGACGGTGAGGGCGTTGACCGGGGGAGCGTCGATCACGACCTCGGCGACGGTGTCGTGGCGCTCGGTGCGGATGGCCAAGGGTGCCTCCAGTCGACGGGAACTAGAACGTGTTTCACTTTGACATGCAAGGCCAAGTAGAACGTGTTCTACTCTTGGCCATGGAGCCCCTGGCGCCCGCGCCCTTCGCCACCATCCCGGCGGTGCTCGCCGCCGCTCTCGACGCCCGTCCAGACGCTTCGGCGGTCGAAGACGGGTCCGTCCAGCTGTCCGTCCGAGACCTCGCCGAGGCCGTGGACATCACGGCCCGCGGCCTGTTGGGCCTGGGCCTCGCCCACGGGGATCGCGTCGGCGTCTGGGCCCCGAATTGTTGGGAGTGGGTGGTCTTCGCCCTCGCCGCGCAGAAGGTAGGCGCGGTCCTGGTCCCGATCAACACCCGCTACAAGGGCGCCGAGGCGGCAACCATCCTGCGGCGCTCCGGGGCGAAGCTGCTCGCCACGGTCCAGGGCTTCCTCGGCGCCGACTACGTGGGACAGCTGGCGGGGGAGGATGTCGGCGAGCTGGCGCACACCGTGGTGATCCGCGGGCCTGCGCCCGAGGGCACGCTGTGCTGGGAGGCGCTGGCCAGCACCGGGAACGAGGTGGCGGGGGAGGGGCTGGCGGCACGGGCCGCGTCCGTGACCGCCGACAGCCTCAGCGACATCCTCTTCACCTCGGGCACCACCGGGTACCCCAAGGGCGTGCCCACCACCCACGGCCAGACGGTCCAGGCCTTCTGGGACTGGTCGGGCATCGTGGGCATCGCCGACCACGACCGCTACCTGGTGGTCGCGCCCTTCTTCCACTGCTTCGGCTACAAGGCCGGCTGGCTCGCGGCCCTGATGCGCGGGGCGACCATCCTGCCCCAGGCCACCTTCGACGTGGACGCCGTCCTGCGGCGCATCGCCCCGGATCGGGTCAGCGTCCTTCCGGGCCCGCCGGCGCTGTACCAGACCCTGCTGGGCCGCGCCGACCTGGCCGAGCACGACCTGACGAGCCTGCGCCTGGCCGTCACTGGGGCCGCGGTCATCCCGGTCGGCTTGATCGAGGACATGAAGCACGTGCTGGGCTTCGCCACCGTCATCACCGGCTACGGCCTGACCGAGGCCACCGGCGTGGTCACGATGTGCCGGGCCGCCGACGACTTCGAGACCATCGCCAGCTACTCCGGCCGCGCCATCCCCGGGGTCGAGGTCCGGGTGGTCGACGACACCGGCGCGGAAGTGCCCCGGGGCGAGCCCGGCGAGGTCGGGCTGCTGTACGCCGAGCGCGACGCCGCCCG
>CAYFPX010000124.1:0-3066 GCA_964344945.1 uncultured Enterobacterales bacterium | reverse complement strand
CGGCGAGGGGGTCGTGCGCGGCTACAACGTGATGGGCGGCTACTGGGAGGAGCCCGGCGAGACCGCCAGCACCCTGGACGCCGACGGCTGGCTGCACACCGGGGACATCGGCGTGATGGACCCCCGGGGCTACCTGCGCATCACCGATCGCCTGAAGGACATGTACATCGTGGGCGGGTTCAACGCCTACCCCGCCGAGATCGAGCAGGTCCTGCGCGGGCACCCGGGCATCGCGGACGTGGCGGTGATCGGCGTGCCCGACCCGCGCCTGGGCGAGGTGGGCATGGCCTGGATCGTGCCCAGCAACAGCCCCCTCGCGCCGGAGCACCTGACCGCCTGGTGCCGCGCCCGCATGGCCAACTTCAAGGTGCCCCGGCGGGTCGCCCACCTCGATGCCCTGCCTCGCAACGCGCTGGGCAAGGTCCGCAAGGTGGACCTGCGGGCCCGCGCGGCAGAGGCCTGAGATGCCGGAAGTGACCTACACCACCACCGCGCCGATCCCCCGGGATCGGCTCTGGGACTTCGTCAAGGACATCGACAACTGGGCCCCGATGATGACCGGGTACGTGTCGCATGAATTGAAGTCCGAGCGGGAGAGCGAGTGGACCCTGCGTGGCGACGTCGGCGTGCTCAGCCGGGAGGTCAGGCTGGGGGTGACCATCACCGCCTGGGAGGGCCCGGACCGGGTCGACTTCGAGCTGACGGGGCTGAACGAGGCGGTGAGTGGCGGTGGAAGCTTCCTGCTGGCCGAGGCGGGCGGCCCTCCGCCAGCGGACGAGGCCCTGGCCGAGGCATCCCCGCCGCCGAAGAGCTGGTTCCGGGCCCTGCTCGACCGGGTCTTCCGGGCCCTCTTTCAGCGCCAGCACGGCCGCACCGAAGCCCCCCAGCTCACGGCGTCGACCCCCGGCGTGACCGAGCTCACCTTCAACTGGCGCATGGAGGCCGGAGGACCGATGGGCCCCCTGGTCAACGCGATGCTCGAGCCGGCCCTGGCGCCGGCGGCCGAGGAGCTGGCCCACCGCATCGCCGCCCATCTCAGCGACGAGGAAGCAGCGTGAACATGGACCAGGTGATCGGCTTCTGGGGACACGCCGCCGAGAACCCCGACGCCGTCGCGGTCGTCGAGCCCGACGGCACGGAGCACAGCGCCGGCGCACTGCTCGCCGCGGCGAACCAGGTCGTGCACGGGCTGCGGGCCCAGGGCCTCGAGCGGGGCGACGTGCTCGCCTGCGTGCTGGAGAACTCCGCGGTGCCTCTGGAGCTGTTCATGGCGGCGGCCCAGGCCGGCTGGTTCCTCACGCCCATCAACACCCACCTCGCCACGCCCGAGATCGCCTACATCGTCGAGGACTGCGGCGCGAAGGCGGTGTTCATCAGCCCTCGCACGGCGGAGGTCGCCGCCGGCGCCGTGCACCACGTGTCCGCCGAGGGCCGCTTCGCCGCCGGCCCGGTCGACGGCTTTCGCGACTACGCCGCCTGGAAGGCCGACCAGCCGCACACCACGCCCGGCGACCGCAGCGCCGGCGGCCCCATGACCTACACCTCCGGCACCACCGGGCGCCCCAAGGGCGTCCGGCGGGCCAGCTACCACGTGCCCCCCGAAGCCGTGAGCACGCCACAGGCGATGTTCCTGGCGCTGTTCGGGATCGTCCCGGGATCGCCTGGCGTGCACCTGACGGTGGCGCCGCTCTACCACACGGCTGTGCTCAATTTCGCGACGAATCACCTGCACCTGGGGCACACCGTCGTGCTCATGGACAAGTGGACGCCCGAGGGCACCCTGGCGCGCATCAGTCGCTACGGTGTGACCTGTTCCCACATGGTCCCGACCCAGCTCATCCGGCTGCTCAAGCTGGACGACGAGACCAAGTCCAGGTTTGATGTCTCATCCCTGCAGTGCATGATCCACTCGGCCGCGCCGTGCCCGGTGCCGGTGAAGCAGGCGATGCTCGACTGGTGGGGCCCGGTGCTCTACGAGTACTACGCGGCCAGCGAGGGCGGCGGCACCCTGGCCACGCCCCAGGACTGGCTCGCCAGGCCGGGCACGGTCGGCAAGCCCTGGCCCATCTCCCAGATCCGCGTCCTGGACGACGACAAGCAGCCTGTGCCCGCCGGCACCCCCGGCACGGTCTGGCTCCGCATGGGCGAGCACACCTTCGAGTACCACCAGGACCAGGTCAAGACCGACCAGGCCTGGTCCGAGGGCTTCTTCACCGTCGGCGACGCCGGCTACCTGGACGACGCCGGCTTCCTCTACCTCTGCGATCGCAAGGCCGACATGATCATCTCCGGCGGGGTGAACATCTACCCGGCGGAGATCGAGTCGGTGCTGGTCCAGCACCCCAAGGTCGCGGACGTGGCGGTGTTTGGCGTGCCCGACGACGAGTGGGGCGAGTCGGTCAAGGCGGTGGTCGAGCCGGCACTCGGACTGGCCGCCGGCGACGTGCTGCGCGACGAGCTGCTCGGCTGGTGCCAGGGCCAGCTCGCCCGGTACAAGCAGCCCCGGTCCCTGGACTTCGTGCAGGCCCTGCCCCGGGACCCGAACGGCAAGCTCTACAAGCGCAAGCTCCGGGATCCCTACTGGGAGGGTCGCGACCGGGCGATCTGACCGCCTCCGATCAGGCTGGCCATGACACCGGCAAGCTCTTCGGCGTCTCGAGCTCGCAGGAACCAGTTGCGCCCGCCTCGGCGGACCACCAGCACGCCCCGACCCCAGGTCAGCGGCAGCATCGGTCCGGCGGCCCGTGCCTGGCCCCAGGAGCACACCCTGACCGCGTCCACGCCGGCCCAAGGGACCCAGAGGGACCGCACCCAGAGCATCTTGAGCGCGACCCCGTCCTCGAAGACCAGGAGCTTGCGCGGCAGGCGCCCCAGCAGGGCGAGGACGGCCAGGGTCCACAGCGCCACGGTCGCGAGGTCCGCGGCGAGCCGAACCGAGTAGGCGTCGATCCGTGACACGCCGCCCCAGTAGAGCCAGATCCAGCCGTGCACCACCAGGGATCCGAGGGCCACCAGACCCCCTGTCGCCAGCAGCAACACGGCCCGCGCCGCCACCGAGGTCCTCAC
>CAYFPX010000123.1:17407-23494 GCA_964344945.1 uncultured Enterobacterales bacterium | reverse complement strand
GGGGTGGTCCCATGAACGTGGCGCTTGACATCCTGGAGGGATGAGGCGGAAGGAAGGCTCACGCGTCGTGCCGACACCAATTCCCTCAATGTCTACCAGCTGTGGACCCAACTTGACAGCCTGTGGGCGCAGGCTAGGGCCACAGGCCCCGACGGAGTTGCGATGACCGCCGCACACCTGGCCTGGAGCCTGTGGATCCTCCTGTCGTGTGGCGGACCTGCGGCGGCCGGGGCGGGGCCGGGCGCGGACGCCCTGAAGGTGAGCTCGGCGCAGGTCGCGGTGCCCAACCCCGGCCTGGCCCTGGACGACGGCTCCCTCGGCGCGCCCGGCGACGCGATCGCAGGCAACGGCGTGCCCGACACCTGGCTGTTGCGCGAGACCGCGGGCGACCTGCGCCTGCGCCCCGCGACCACCCCGGACGGCCCGGGGACCGAGATCGCCTACGACGCCGGCACCAAGGGCACCCTGGCCAGCCGCGCCCTGCCGGCGACGGCCGGCGAGACCTTCATCCTGCGGCTCAAGCTCGACACCGGCGGTGTGGAGCACCCGGGCTCGGTGGGCCTGGCCTTTCGGGGCGCCTCGGGCATGCTCGACTACGAGTTCCACCGGCTGCGCACCGAGGGCACCGGCTGGGTCGACCTGGAGCTCCGGGCCACCGCGCCCGAGGGCACGACCCAGGTGATGGTCCGCCAGGTCTACACCGGCGGCAAGCAAGCGGGCAGCTTCAAGCAGGGCCCGGTGTCACTCGAGCGGCTCACCGCCACCAGCCGCGGCCGGGACTTTCCGGTCAAGCGCATCCTGCTGGTGACCATCGAGACCTTCCGGCACGACCACGCCAGCCTCTATGGCTACGACCGGGACACCACCCCCACCCTGGCTCGGCTGGCCGCCGAGGGCGTGCGCTTCGACCAGCACCACGTCCAGGCGCCCTTCACCCGGCCCAGCCTGAGCTCGATGGTGACCAGCCGCTACCCGGTCAGCCTGGGCATCACCGACAACGTGCCGCCGCTGCCGCCCGATGCCTACACCATCGCCGAGATCTTCGCCGACCAGGGCTACGTCACCTCGGCCTTCCTGGCGCAGTTCGTGCTCAGCCAGCACTATGGCTTCAACCAGGGCTTCCACTACTTCTTCAACTACAAGAACGACACGCTCTCCGAGACCGTGGGCGGCGACTTCTATCCCTGGCTGAAGCGCCACCAGAGCGACAACGCCTTCGTCTGGATCCACCTCTTCGACCCCCACGGCCCGTACCGGCCGACCCCGGACTACGCCGGCCTGTACCGGGACGACGCCCGCTACGCCCGGGACAAGGCGACCGTGGGCCCTGGCGAGGGCCGGCTGACCGGCGCCTTCGTGCCCGGGTATGTCTGGGACGAGGGCGAGACCGAGCGCCGGCACTACGTGTCCAGCTACGACGCCGAGATCCGCTACGTCGACGACCAGCTCTCCCAGCTGGTGGGCTGGCTCGAGGCCAACGACATGGCCCGGGACACGCTCATGCTCATCACGGCGGACCACGGCGAGTCGATGACCGACCACGGGCGCTGGTTCGCCCACGGCTCGCTCTACCAGCACGACCTGCACGTGCCGATGGTCCTGTGGGGGCCGTCGTTCGTGCCCCAGGGCAGGGCGGTCGAGGGCCGCACCAGCCACCTGGACATCCTGCCGACGCTCCTGGACCTGGCCGGCGCCGAGCAACCCCCCGGCCTCAAGGGCGAGAGCCTGAAGGCGCGGCTGAGCACCGACGCCCCGCCGCGGGAGCCCTTCACCATCGCGGTGACCGGGGCCGGCCAGCGGGAGCGGGTGGCGGTCCTGAACGACTCGGGCCTGAAGCTGGTCGTGGACCACCAGGGCCAGCCGATCGAGGCCTACGACCTGGGCAGCGACCCCCACGAGCGCACGAACGTGCTCGCGAAGCGCCGGGGCGAAGCCGACAAGCTCGCGGCCGCCTACCGGGGCTGGATCAGCGACCAGCTCGCCGACGACGGCCGCAAGCAGGCCGAGGAGAGGGACCTGTCCAGCGACGAGATCGAGGCCCTGCGGGCCCTCGGCTACATCGAGTGATGAGAGGAGATGCCTTGACCCCGAAGACCCTCCGACGCCTCGCCGGCACGCTCCTCGTGGGCCTGGCGATGTGGGCCGCCGCCCCCACCAGCCCTCGGGCCGCCCAGGCCGGCCCGCCGGTGATCCTCATCGGCCTCGACGGCGCCGAAGAGCGCGTGCTCGAGCAGTTCTGGTCCAAGGGCGGGATGCCGGCCCTGGCGAACCTCAAGGACCGGGGCAGCTACAGCCAGCTGCGCACCGACTACAACGCCCGCTCGCCGGTGGTCTGGACCACGGTGGCCACCGGCCACACCAAGGAGACCCACGGCATCACGGACTTCGTCTCGGCCAGCGCCAGCAAGCAGGTGCCGGTGGCCAGCACCGACCGCAAGGTCCGGGCCTTGTGGAACCTGGTCTCCGAGAGCGGGGGGGTGGTCGACGTGCTCGGCTGGTGGGCGAGCTTCCCGGCGGAGACCGTCAACGGCATCGTGATCACGGACCGCGCCCACAAGCTCACCGAGGCCAACGTGGCCAGCCCACCAGCCGTCGCGGAGCGGCTGCCCACCTGGGCCGAGAAGGCCGAGGCCGGGTACGGCGAGTGGTTCCCGGGCGACGAGTGGGCCGCGGGCATGGACCGGCTGGTGACCTGGACCGCCGTGCGCGAGCTCAACGCCGGCCGCCCGGACCTGGTCATGGCCTACCTGCACCGGATCGACCTCGTCTCCCACCACTTCTGGAAGTACTTCGAGCCGGCGAAGTACCCCTCGGTGGCGAGCTCCGGTGACCCCGTCGAAGAGGCTCTGTTCTTCGACGGGTACCGGGTCACCGACCAGGCGGTGGGCGCCATCCTCGACGCAGCGCCCAGGGACGCGACGGTCTTCGTCGTCTCCGACCACGGCTTCCAGGGCATCGAGGAGTACACCAAGATCCGGTACAACCTCGGGCGCAGCCTGGAGACCCTGGGCCTGCTGAAGCACGCGTTCAAGCGCCAGGTCGACTGGGCCCAGACCCGTCTCTACGTCTACAACTCGCCGGACATGCGGGACCGCAAGATGCTCCGGGTGAACCTGCAGGGCCGGGACCCGGATGGCGTCGTGCCGCCGTCCCAGAAGGCCGCGGTGATCGCCGAGGCCACGGAGAAGCTCTCAGCGATCACCTTCGCCGAGAGCGGCAGGCCGGCCTTCCGCATCGAGCAGCCCCGGGCGAAGGAGGACTGCGACCTGGTGGTCGTCGTCAACCAGGAGGGCGCGGGCAGGGAGCTGCTCTACGAGGGCGAGACCCTGCCCCTCACGATCCTCGAGGTGAAGGCCCACAGCGGCGGCCACGGCAACAACACCCCGGGGGTGTTCTTCGCTGCGGGGCCGAACATCCAGAGAGGCGCGGCGCTGAGGGACCCCTCGATCTTCGACATCACGCCCACCGTGCTGCACGCGATGGGCATGCCCGTGGGCGAAGACATGGCCGGACGCGTGCTCACCGAGGTCTTCGACCCGGGCTGGCTGGAGCAGCACCCGGTGAAGACCATCCCCACCTGGGAGACCGGCGAGCGCCAGGGCCAGACCACGGAGTCCGACGCCGACGAAGAGATGCTCGAGGAGCTGCGAGCCCTGGGCTACATCGAGTGATGGCCATGTTCCTGGCGTTCCTCGCCGCAGCCCTCGCCCAGCCGATCGATCTCTCCGAGACGCGCACCCTCGACCTCGACGGCGACGGCACCCCCGACGCCACCGCGGTCGAGGGCCGGCAGAACAAGGACCTGCCCTCCCGGATCGACCTGCCCCTGTCGGGCACCGCCGCGACCCTGGTCCTGACCTGGACCGCCCAGGGCGAGGTCGCTGACGGCAAGCCCGCGGGCATGCTCCAGCTGGCCTACGCAGACGGCTCGATCCACACGGTCTGGGTCAACATCGGCGACCAGGTCGCCCACCGGGACCGGCCGGCGACCGGTCCGCGCACGCCGCTGGTGGTGCGCGAGGGGCTGACCGTGTCTCGGCACCACTTGCTGAACCCGCGGCCCGAGGCACCGCTGGAGCGGCTGTCCATCATCGCCCAGGGCCACGCGGCGGCGCTGGCGCTGCTGGAGCTGGAGCTCTCCCAGGAGCCGCCCCCGGGGCCAGCGCTGGTGGGGCCGCCCGCCGGGGCCTTCGACCTGGACCTGGGGCCCGGCGCCGTGCTGCCCCAGCCGCTGGGGACCGCGATCGAGGCACCGGCCGGCGAGCGGGGCTTCCTGGGAGTCGAGGGCGGGCACTTCGTCTTCGAGGACGGCACCCGGGCGCGGTTCTGGGGCATCAACGTGCTGACCCAGGCCTGTGCTCCGCCCAAGGAGGAGGCCGAGGCCTTCGCGAAGCACCTGGCGGCGGCGGGCTTCAACCTGGTGCGGCTGCACCACTGCGACGGCCCCCGCAGCGGCATCGTGAATCCCCAGCGCCGAGGGCCCGAGGACCCGCTCTTCCTGGACGACGGCCTCGACCGCTACGACTACCTCGTCGCCAAGCTCCGGGAGCACGGGCTCTACGTCTTCATCGAGGCCGCGACCCTGCGCAGCCTGGGCGCGGCGGACGGCGTGCAGGCCCTCAAGCCGGGCCTGCCCAACGGCCACAAGCTCCTGCCGATGGTCGACGACGCCTGGCGCGACGCCTACCTGGACTGGACCCGGGCCTGGCTGGGCCGCACGAACCCGCACACCGGACTGAGCTACGCCGAGGACCCGGCCGTCGCGGTCGTGGAGCTGAGCAACGAGCACAGCCTGAGCGTGGCCTGGGGCACCGGCTCCCTGGAGCGCCTGGCGCCCGAGCACCGGGCGCTGATCGACGCCGCCTGGAACGACTGGCTCGCCGCCCGCTACGACAGCGACGAGGCCCTGGCCGCCGCCTGGACCGGAAGCGTGCACCCGGGCCTGCAGCCCGGCGAGACCCTGGGCGCCGTGGCCCGCCAGCCGGTCGCGCGGCTCACCGCCGAGGCCTGGCCCGCGGGCCGCACGGCGGACCTGGTGGCCTTCTACCGGGAGCGGGAGAGGGTCTTCTACGAAGAGCTCCAGAGCCTCGTCGTGGACGAGCTGGGCTTCCGGGTGCCCACCACCCCGACCATCGGCTTCCACAGCCCGGGCATGGGCGAGCTCATCGCCGCCTACGACTTCGTCGACACCCACCTGTCCTGGGACAACGCCCGGGGCGGCGACAGCCTGCGGGCGGCGTCGATCCTGGCCCGGCCCCGGGACCAGAACATGCTGACCCAGCTGACCCTGGCCCAACACGGCAAGCCCTTCGCCATCAGCGAGCTCAACCACCCCTACCCCGGCCCCCACGTGGCCGAGGCGCCCCTGGTGTGGGCGATGCTGGCGTCGCTCCAGGACTGGGACATGCTCGTGTGGCTGAACTACGCCAACGGGCCCTACGCGCCGGAGCCCGAGGGCATCGACGGGGGCAACGAGCTCCAGCAGGCGCCGGCGCGCTGGGGACAGATGCCCCTGGCGAGCGCGGTGTGGCGGCAGGAGCTGCTGCCGCCGGCCGAGGGGCTCTGGGTGCGCCACCGCACCCCGGGGGCGGTCTCCACCCAGGTCAGCGGCCGCAGCACCCCGACCTTCCCCGAGACCCGGGACGTGGGCTTCCTGCTCGGGCACCAGGTGCGGGAGCACTTCGGCGACGAAGCGCCGCCGTCGGGGCGCGACGGGGCGCCCGGCGAGGCCATCGGCTGGTGGCCGGGGGCGGAGCTGCTCGTGCTCGACACGCCGTCGTTCAAGGCCCGGATCGGGCCGCCCCAGGCGGCGCTGGGGCCTGGTGAGGGGGAGGGCGGCGGCCCGACCGAAGCGACCGGGCTCCAGACCGACCTGGACGGCTGGGCGGTGGTGTCCCTGGCGTCGATGGACGGTGGGGACCTGGGCACCGGCCCGGCCCTGCTGACCGTGGTCGGTCGCAGCTGGAACAGCGACCTGCGGGTCGATCCGGCCCAGGCGACCGTCGAGACCCGCGGGGGCCACAGCACCGTGACGACCCGGCCCGCCGGCTCGGTGACCGTGGCCTGGCCGAAGAAGCCCCAGGTCCG
>CAYFPX010000123.1:0-17397 GCA_964344945.1 uncultured Enterobacterales bacterium | reverse complement strand
GGGCGGTCTTCGCCGACGGCACGACCTCGGATCCGCTGCCGGTGAAGAAGGCCGGCAAGGGCTCGTGGACCGTGCCGCTCGACAACGGAGGCGAGACCATGTGGTGGGAGATCCGATGAGCCTCGTACGACCCTCTCGCCGTGGGCTGCTCCAAGGTGCGGCGGCCACGGCGGCCCTGGGCTCGGGCGGCGCTGTCCTGGCCCGGCGGGGTCGCCCGGCCAACCTGGTCCTGATCATCTGCGACCAGCTCTGCGCCTGGACCCTGCCCGCCTATGGCAGTCCCGTCGGCCAGACCCCGCACCTGGACCGCCTCGCGGCCGAAGGCGTGCGCTGCGACGCCCACATCATCAGCGGCTTCGCCTGCGGGCCTGCGCGGGCCAGCCTCTACACCGGCCTGGGCGTGCCCCAGCACGGGGTCTGGCTCAACGACGTCCCCTTGCCCAAGGGCACGCCGACCCTCGGCACGCGGCTGTCCGACGCCGGCTACGCCACCGCCTACCTGGGCAAGTGGCACCTCTCGGGAAGCATGTACCGGGGCATCGAAGCCACCAGCCCCAAGGTCGGCGACTGGCACCGGGCCGTGCGCCCGGACCCCCGCAAGGGCTTCGCCTTCACCAAGACCCCGGACCAGGACACCGGCGAGGACGGCGCCAAGTTCGGCTTCGCCCACTGGCGCAGCGCCTGGGGGGACTACCGCCAGTGGCTCCGGGACCAGGGTCACGGAGACCTGCTGGAGCAGCAGCCCCGGCTGGGCATCCACATGACCTGGCCCACCGGGCGCGACGAGGGCGAGCACCGGGCCTCCGCGCTGCCCGCCGAGCTCAACGTGGACCACTTCCTGGCCGACGAGGCGGTCGCCTGGCTGGAGCAGATCGCCGGTGGCGACCAGCCGTTTGCGTTGGTGGTCAACCTGCTGGGCCCTCACGTGCCCCTGTCGCCGCCCGAGCCGTGGGACAGGCTCATCGACCCGGCCAGCGTGGTGCTGCCGGCGAGCTGGCAGGACCCGCTCACGGGCAAGCCCGCCTTCCAGCGCTGGAACTCCGACGCCCGCATGGCGGGCCGGTGGACCGAGGACCAGTTCCGGGGGTACCTGGCCCGCTACCACTCCTACACCAGCTTCGTGGACATGCAGATCGGGCGCATCCTCGACGCCCTCGATCGGCTCGGGCTGGTCCAGGGCACCGTGGTCGCGGCTGGCAGCGACCACGGCGACATGGCCGCGTCCCACGGCTTCATCCGCAAGATCCGCTGCGGCTACGAGGAGCTGATGCGGGTGCCGCTGTTGGTGCGCCAGCCCAAGCGGCTCGAGCCCGGCAGCTCCTATGGGGGGCTGTTCCCGGCGACCGATGTGGTGCCCACGCTGCTGGGGCTGATGGGGGTCGCTGGGCCGGCGCCGTCGGGGTCCAGGAGCCACGCCGACGCCCTGCGCGGCAAGGGTCCGGCCGTGCGGGACCAGGCGATCTGCGAGATGTACGGCTCCACGGTCCTGCGCACGGCGCGGCACAAGTACGTGCAGCACTGGTTTCCCCGGGATCTGGACGAGCTCTACGACCTGGAGACCGACCCGGCGGAGCTGCACAACCGGGTCGAAGATCCGGCCGCGGCCGCGGTGCTCACGGACCTGCGACAGAGGCTCACCGCCTGGCGGGGCCAGGACGGGTTCGCCCAGGGTGCCGTGATCGAGGGCCTGCTGGACGATCCCGTGGCCTTCCTCGACCTCCGGCTCGAGGTGGCGGAGCTCACGGTCGCCGACGGCCGGCAGGTCACGGTGACGCCCCGTGTACGGATCGAGGGCGCCCTGCGGCCGCCTCGGGCCCTGCAGGTCGAGGCCACCCTGGTCCAGGAGGCCTGCGGGGCCCCGAAGAGCGGGGTCGCGGGCCACTGGACCGCGGGGGCCGAGCCCGCGCCCGAGACCTGGCCCGAGGAGGGCACGATCGACCTGGCACCGCTCACCTTCGAGGTGCCCGGCTCCTGCCTGGCCGAGCCCATCGAGCTCTGGCTGGCCCTCAGGGAGACCGATCCGGCCGCCCTGCCGACCCGCCACCGGGACAACAGCCTGTCCCGGGTCAAGGTGGGTGTCCTGCGGGCCGACCATGCCGAAGGCGAGGCCTCCCTGCACTTCCGGCCCGTGGTCGCGGCTGATTAGTCCTGGTCAGAGGAGGCCTGTGATGCGTGCCCTGCTGCCCCTGCTCGCCGTCCTGGTGGTCGGTGCCAAGGCCGCCGAGGCTCCGGCGCCGCCGGCGGCCGACGCCGAGATCGACGCCCGGGACTACCTCTGCGAGAAGGCCTGGCGCATCGGCTGGCGGAGCGGGCCCGACGGCTGGGTGTACCGGGGCCAGCACTTCCGCACGGACTACAGCCTGGTGCCCGAGGCCGAAGCCGGCCTGACCCGCCTGCTCCGGGCGCTGGAAGACCAGGGCATGGTCATGGTGGCGACCCCCATCCCGCCGCGGCCGACGGTGATGTACCCGTCCATGCACCCGCCGCCGGAGGGCCACCAGCCCTTCGACGGGCCCCTGGCCCGCAAGGCCTACCGGGACCTGCTGGACTGGTTCCGGGAGCGGGACGTGCCCGTGGTCAACCTGCTGGCGGTGGCGTCTCGCGACGACCTGCCGGAGCCCTACTTCCTGCCCCGAGACGCCCACTGGACCCACACCGGCTCCCGGGTCTCCGCCGAGGCCGTGGGGCGGGTCATCCGCAACCACCCCAAGGCCTCGGTCCTGCCCCCGGGCGAGTTCGAGCGCCTGGACATGGAGCCTCACGAGATGAACGGCGGCTTCTCCAAGAAGCTCGCCATCCACTGCGGTACCGAGCTGCCCCTCACCGTCTTCGCCCGCCAGCGCACCCGGCCGGTGCCGAACCAGTCCCTGGGCCTGCTCGACGAGGTCCCGCCCCCGGAGATCGTGCTCCTGGGCACGAGTTTTTCCACCACCTGGCACTACAACTTCTCGGGCTATATCGAGGAGGCCCTGTCGACCGACGTGCTGCCCGCGCAGGTGTCGGCGGGGGGCACGGTGGTCAGCCTCTGGAGCTACCTGCACTCCGACGAATTCCACACCCGCAAGCCCACCTTCCTGGTCTGGGAGTTCCCCGCCTACCTGATCCCCCGAGAGGTCGAGCCGGACACGCTGCAGGACGCGACCGTGTACCGGGAGCTGGTGCCGGCGGTGCATGGCCGGTGCTCGGACGAGGCTGCGGTGCTCGACCAGGTCGGCGACCTGGCTGGCGGCACCCTGCCGCTGTGGGGGGGCCTGAACAAGCGGGCGCTGGTGGCCGAGGGCCACTACCTGGCGCTGGAGCTCGGAGACCCGGCGATCGTCGACTTCAGGGTCCAGGTCACCACCCACGACGGGACCACGACCGACCTGCCCCTGAGCGTGCCCCACCGGGCCAAGAGCTCGGGGAGGTTCTTCCTGGATCTGAGCGAGGCCGGTGGCGCCGTGAAGGACGTGAGCCTGGTGCTGCCGGACGAGGTCAGCGGGAGCTGGGCTGCGCGGGTGTGCCCCTTCCCGGGGTGATCAGCCCTCCTCGGCGGTGAGCATCGCCACGTCGGCCTTGTCCTGGAGTCTACACCTCCGCTACCCCTCCAGCACCCCCAGCTCCAGCGCATAGTCCACGGGCACGAAGCGCTCCGGGATCTCCCAGATCACCAGCTTCGGCGGGCTGTCCGTGAAGGCCGGGTTCGCCAGGTACTCCAGCATCGGCACGAAGGGTCCCCGCCCCTCCTGGGCCACGTTGAGCACCTCGACCCCCAGCGCCTGCTCCAGGGCCCCGTCGAAGTTCCAGGTCTCCTTGGCCGAGTAGCTGGTCCCCACCAGGGTCACCGGCACGGTCACGTCGTCCAGCAGCCCCAGACCGCCACCGCCCTTGGACGCCGTCGACGGCACCGCCACGGTCTCACCGGCCGGCCCCAGCGACCCCTGCAGCGGCCCCAGGGGCACGAACCTCACCAGGTCGCCCTCGTGGGCCTCGGCCTCGCCCAGCGTGGTCTCGAAGGTCGTGCTCCCAGGCACGCCCGACACCCCGAGCCCCCGCGCCGCCTCGGCCAGGGCCTCGGCCACCACCACCGCCCCTCCCGGGGTCCAGTGGGTGTCCGTGCGCAGGAAGACCGGCCCCGAAGCGGCCGCGGCCCGCAGCGGCGCAAACAGGTCCGGCGCCGCCACCCCGCGACTCACCAACCCGGCGCGAAAGCCCTCGTACCGGTCCTCGGTGTAGGCCGGCAGCCCCAGGGACCCGATGTGCTCGGGATGCACCCGCGCCTTGGCCGGCACCAGCGCGACGAGCAGCGCCACGTCCCGCGCCGCCAGGTGCGCCTGGACCCGCCCGACCAGGTCCGCCCGCTCGACCCGCCGCTCCGACTCGGCCGGGTGCAGGGTGAACTCCTCCTTGGAGTAGAGCCAGTCGTCGGTGCCGACGACCACCCCGGGCCGCCCGTCGCCGAAGGCCACGAATTCCACCACCCCCCAGCTGGCGATGGCGAAGTCCCGGAACGGCACGCCCTCGTCCAGGGCGTCCTCGAAGGCCGCCGCCCACTGCCCGTCGAGCACGCCGTCGGTGTCCGGCCACCGCAGCTCCCACATGGCCACGCCGGCGCCCGCAGCGCCGAGCACGACGCTGAGCAGCAGGGTGGCGCCGCAGAGCCGGTGAAGCCGGGCCGGATCCATCAGCGGCCCACCCGGGTCTGGTTGGTGATCCACACCGCCTGCTCCTGCCCCGGGGCCCCCGTGAGCACGACGCTGTAGCCGAGCCCCTCGCTGAGCTCGACCCCGGGGAAGACCTGGACCTGGCGGTCCCCCAGGTGCACGGCCAGGTCGACCTCGAGCGGGTTCACCGCCCGATGGCCGGAGCCCATCGCCGCCACCGCGCCGATGACCTCGAGGGAGCCATCGGCCGTCTCGAGCACGGCGCCTGGCGTGGCGGTCAGGTTGTAGAGGACCAGCTGGGCCTTGGCCATGTTGGTGTTGATCGGGTCCTGCAGCACCTGGGTCTTCTTGCCGTCGCCGGTGAGCACCACCGTGTACCAGCCCCCGGCCGCCACCTCGAGGCTGGCCTCGGCCTTCGCGCCGACCTTCACCTTCCGCGCCCCCCGCTGCATCGCGATGTAGGGCGTGACCGCCCCGAGCCCCAGCCCGGCTTGATCCACGCCATCCAGCTCCGCCGAGACCGTGCCCGCCCCTGGCGCTGCGTGCACCACGCGCACGAAGGCCGAGCCCGGCGGCGGCGCCGGGTCGTAGAGGTCGTCGTCTGCCGCGTGCGCTGCCGAGAGCCCGAACACCAGGGCGGAACCGACGAGGAGGTGTCGCATGGGGAGCCTCAGAACTGGAAGTAGAGGAAGGGGGTGTAGCTCTGCGCCGAGAGCCGCAGGATGGCGATGATGAACAGGGGCACGAACACCGCGGAGGCCCGGTTCAGTCGCGGGGTCCAGGCCTCCGGGTCCTCGGCCCGCCGATTGTTGAGCCACGGCACGCCATAGATCACCACGAAGCCCACGATCATCATGAAGAAGGCCCAGCCGCTGGCCTGCCAGAGCAGCGCGTGGCTGACTCCGAAGCCGTGCAGGCCGACCATCGCGCCGTAGAAGGCAAAGGCCGAGCCCACGTCGTCGGCCCGGAACACCACCCAGCCGATGATCACCAGCAGCATCAGGATCGCCGGCGGGTAGTGGGGCGCCTTGCGCACGCCGTCGACCTTGATGGTGAAGCGCCGCTCGAGGGCCAGGATGCCGCCGTGCCAGGCCCCCCACACGATGAAGGTCCAGTTGGCCCCGTGCCACAGCCCGCCCAACAGCATCACCAGGGCGAGGTTCACGTAGGTCCGGCGCTCGCCCTTCCGGTTGCCGCCGAGGGAGATGTACAGGTAGTCCCGCAGCCACGACGACAGGGAGATGTGCCACCGCTGCCAGAACTCCGTGATGTTCTTGGAGATGTAGGGGTGGTTGAAGTTCTCCATGAACCGGAAGCCCATCATGAGCCCCAGCCCGATGGCCATGTCGCTGTAGCCGGAGAAGTCGAAGTAGAGCTGGACCGTGTAGGCCAGGGCCCCGAGCCAGGCGTCGGCGAAGGTGGGCTCGGGCAGGGCAAAGGCCGCGTCGACGATGGGGGCCACGGCGTCGGCGATCAGGACCTTCTTGCAGAAGCCGATCATGAAGCGCAGGGCCCCCTCGCCGAACTTGTCGACGGTGTGGGTCCGGCTGCGCAGCTGCTCGGCGACGGTGTTGTACCGGACGATGGGACCGGCCACGAGCTGCGGGAAGAGCGCGACGTAGCACATGAAGTCGCGGAAGCGCTGCACCGGCGGAGCGACGCCCTTGTAGACGTCGATGGTGTAGCTCATGGTCTGGAAGGTGTAGAAGCTGATGCCGACGGGCAGCACCACCGTCGGCCAGACCACCTCGGTCAGGCCGAAGCCGGCCAGGATGGCGTTGAGGTTGTCGATGCCGAAGTTGGCGTACTTGAAGTAGGCCAACAGCCCCAGGTTCACGCAGAGACTCAGGAGCAACCAGGGCTTGCCGGGCCCCTCGCCCGCCTCCCGGAGCGCCGTGATGCGCCGGCCACAGACGTAGTCCACGACCGTGGAGATGAGCATCAGGGCGACGAAGTCCACCCGCCACCAGCCGTAGAAGACGTAGCTCCCGATGGCGATGACGAAGCTTCGGAACCGGACCGGCGAGGCGTAGTAGATCGCCAGGAAGGCCGGCAGGAACAGGAAGAGGAAGACGTTGGAGGAGAAGACCATGGGCGGTCAGGGCAGCAGCCCGTGCTCCTCCAGCCCGGCCCGGACCACCTCGGCGATCAAGGCCTGGCCCTGCTGGTTCACGTGGCCGTCCTGCTTCCAGTAGAGCTGCTCACCCGCCGCCGCCGCCTCCCGGAAGGCGCTGCGCACGTCGATCACCACCAGGCCGAGCTCCTCGGCCCGCTCCGCCACCTGGAACCAGGGCCAGTCGGGCTCGGCGCCGTCGCGGTACTCGTCGAGCAACGGCCCCGCGGCCTCCCAGTAGGTGTACTCCTTGGTCGGCAGGCCGATGATCACCAGCTGGGTGCCCTGGGCCTGGCAGGCGGCCGCCGCGCGCTCCAGGGCCGCGATGGACAGCGCCACGCCCTCGCCCTGGAGCGGGGTCTTGCGGTGGTCCCGGCGGAAGGTGGGACCGCCCAGGGTGAACTTGCGCAGGAACAGGTCCAGGGAGCCGTCGGCGAAGGGCAGGTAGGTGTCCTCGTCGACGACGATGTCGGCGTAGACCCCGCGGTTCCGGACCAGGTCGACCAGCTCCCGCAGGTAGAAGGCACGAGGCCGCTCCTGCAGCTCGTCCGGCCGCGGGCTCCAGTCCTTCTCCTCGTGGGGTCCGGGCTCGTCGACGACGATGTGGGCGCCGCCCTCGAAGCACAGGCCCGGGCCGCCGTCGCCGCAGTCCGCCGCACCCTCGACGCGCCCCACGTTGCCCCGCCCGCTGGCGTCCAGCACCAGGCCATCGACCGTCTCGTCCAGGGTCCACCGAGCGACCTCGCGGGCCGACGGTGCGTAGGCCGAGTCCGCGCCCTCCGACGCCATGCCCACGATGTCCTCGGCGGTCGGCACCTGGCCGTGCAGCCGCACCTGGCGCAGCCGCGCCGTCAGCGCCGGGTCGCCCTCGGCGGGGCCGATCAGCACCGGGCCGCCGTTGGCCAGCGGAGCCTTCCACGGGCCCAGAGGCCTGGCGCCGGCGCCCCGACCGTCGACCCAGAAGCGCACGCGCTGGGTGTCGCCGGGGTCCACCCCGACCAGGACGTGGCTCCAGCCGGTGCCGGTGATCGGCCGCTTGGACTGCCAGGACTGCTGGGACTTGCCGGACCGCAGCTGCAAGACCGGGAAGCCGTCGTCGTCGATGAACAGGCGCCACCCCTTCACGCCCTGCTCGGCGAGCAGGGTGCCCCGGGGCAGCGGCGTGTCGGTCACCACCGGCGGGGCCGCCAGGTCCAGCGCACCCGCGGCGTCGGCGGACAGCGCAACGCCGAAGACCTGGACCTGGTCCAGGTCGACCCCCGGGGCCTGGTGGCCCAGCAGGCGCACCGGCGCGGTCTCCGAGGACTCGCCCGTGAGCTGCCCCGGCTGGGTCACCACCGGCTGGTCGTCGACGTGCATCCGCAAGCCCTGCTCCGGATCGAGCACCACCGTCACCTGGTGCCACTCACCCAGCGCCAGGGGCTTGCGGGAGGCCACCCCGGTCTGGGCGTCGCCGATGAACGCCGCCCGCACCTTGCCGTTGGGGGCCAGGGCGATGAGCAGGCCCCTCGGGCCCTGCTTCTGGACCAGGAGGGGGATGGCCTTTCCGGTGTTCTGGTCGTAGCGGAAGCGGAGGGCGATGGTCAGCGGGCCACCGCCTGTGCGGTCCAGGCCCTGCGGCCCGCGCAGCACCACCGCGCCCGGCTCGTCGGGCTTGTTCTTGCGGGGCTTGGCCACCAGGCGGTCCTTGTCCTCGGGCCCGCCCGGGTAGGCGATCTTCCAGGTGCGGATCGGCAGCGGGAGCGCGCCGTCGGCCGGCAGCGGTGCCACCCACAGGCTCGCGCCCCAGGCGCTGCCGGCGGCGATGTCCGGGTCCACCGGGTCGACCGCTTCGCGCCACTCGTGCCTCACCCGCAACCGGGCGCGCTTCCGGGTGATGTCCTCGCGGAAGAAGATCGTGTTCTCGAAGTGGTCGTTCTCGTAGAAGGCCCACAGGGCGAGCTTCGGCGACAGGTCCAGGCCAACGTGGGTCAGCATCCGGCTGTTCTGCTCGGCGGAGTAGGCGTCGACGCCCAGGTTCGCGACGTCCCGGCCCAGGTGCTTCTCCAGGAGCTCCGGCCAGGAGTGGCGGTTGTCCACGGACAGGCCCGCGGTCAGGGAGTCGCCCACCGCGACGGCCCAGGGCTCGCCGGTCACGCCGTCGTCCCGGAAGCCCAGGTTGGTGAAGCCGAGGTCCTGGGTCTGCAGCCGGTAGCTGAACTCGGGGTTCGACGTGACCCGCAGGTCCAGCCCCGGTCGGTAGACCGTGCCCAGCACCCCGTGGCTGCGCCGCACCTGGGGCTGCTCGTCGCCCACGGCCGCCAGCACCGGCGGCGGCAGCAGGCCCGGGATCGCCCCGAGGAGGAGCTCGATGAGCGCCAGGGTCAGGAAGAGGGAGAGCAGGACCATCGTGGCCTTCGCCCAGGCCCGCTTCCACTGTGCCGCCTCTGCCGCCATCACCGCCTCCGGACGGGCAGAGGTCTATGAGCCCGCGCCAAGGCCGTCAACGGCCGCCTCACGCCCGTCCAGGTGAAGGCTCGGGCCCCCGTTTGACACCGATCCAGGCGCAAAGTACCTGGGCCGCCATGTCGACTGCCATCCTCGGGGTCTCGGCCTATTACCACGACAGCGCAGCGTGCCTGGTGGTCGACGGTCAGGTCGTCGCCGCTGCCCAGGAGGAGCGCTTCACCCGCGAGAAGCACACCCCGGTCTTCCCGGCGCAGGCCGCGACCTGGTGCCTCGAGCACGCGGGCCTCGCCGTCGGCGATCTCTCCGCGGTGGGCTTCTACGAGAAGCCCTTCACCAAGTTCGAGCGCCTGCTGGCGACCTACCACGCGGTCGCCCCCGCCGGCTTCGGCTCCTTCCTCGAGGCGATGCCCCAGTGGATGAAGCGCAAGCTCTGGCTGCGCAAGATCATCGCCGACGAGCTGGGCTACGACGGCCCCGTGCTCTTTCCCGAGCACCACTACTCCCACGCCGCGAGCGCCTTCTTCCCCTCGCCCTTCGACGAGGCGGCGGTGCTCACCCTCGACGGCGTCGGCGAGTGGTCGACCACCACCTTCGGGGTCGGCCGCGGCAACACCCTGGCGCTGCACCAGGAGATCCGGTTCCCCCACAGCCTGGGGCTGCTGTACTCCGCCTTCACCTACTTCTGCGGCTTCAAGGTGAACTCGGGCGAGTACAAGCTCATGGGCCTCGCGCCCTATGGCCGGCCGATCTACGCGGATCGAATCCGCGAGCACCTGATCGAAGTCAAGGACGACGGCTCCTACTGGATGGACCAGTCGTGCTTTACGTACCTGGCCGGCCTGCGGATGACCGGGAAGCGCTTCGCCGAGATCTTCGACGGCCCGCGCCGAGAGCCGGAGTCGCTGATCACCCAGCGGGAGATGGACCTGGCCCGGTCCGTCCAGGAAGTGCTCGAGGACATCGTGATCCGCCAGGCGCGGCACGTGCGGGAGACCACCGGCATGACCCGGCTCTGCATGGCCGGTGGCGTGAGCCTCAACTGCGTGGCCAACGGCAAGCTGCTGCGGGAGAAGATCTTCGACGAGATCTGGATCCAGCCCGCCGCGGGCGACGCCGGCGGCGCCCTGGGCTCGGCCCTGGCGGTGTGGCACGGACACTTCGGTGGCGAGCGCGGTCCGTCGGTCCGGGACCGGCAGAGCGCGACCCTGCTCGGCCCGGCCTACACCAACGACCAGGTCCAGGCCGACCTCGACCAGCTCGACGCCGTCTACACCCGCCTGCCAGAAGCCGACCTGTTCGATCACGTGGCGGGCCTGCTGGAGCGTGGGAAGGTGGTGGGCTGGTTCAGCGGGGCCATGGAGTACGGCCCCCGGGCCCTCGGCAGCCGAAGCATCATCGGGGACCCTCGGGACACCGACATGCAGACCCGCATGAACCTGCAGATCAAGTTTCGCGAGTCCTTCAGACCCTTCGCCCCCAGCGTGCTCGAGGAGCACGCCTCGGAGTGGTTCGACCTGGACGCCGAGTCCCCCTACATGCTGCTGGTCGCCCCGGTGCACCCCAAGCGGCGCCTGGAGACCAGCGCCGAGGACGAGGGCAAGTTCGGCATCGAGAAGCTCAAGGTCCCGCGCTCGACCATCCCCGCCGTCACCCACGTCGACGGCTCCGCCCGGGTCCAGACCGTGCGGGCCGAGGACAACCCGCGCTACCACAAGCTCCTGAGCGCCTTCACGCCCGGACCGGCTGCCCGCTGGTGGTGAACACCAGCTTCAACGTGCGCGGCGAGCCCATCGTCTGCACCCCGGTCGACGCCTACACCTGCTTCATGCGCACCGACATGGACGCCCTGGTGGTCCAGGACCACGTCCTGCTCAAGCCCGACCAGCCCCCCTGGAAGGAAGCGGGCGACTGGCGCGACACCTTCCAGCTGGACTGACAGATGGCCCTCGATCACAGCCAGGCGACCGACGCGCAGCTGCGCAGCTTCGGCCGCGTCTTCCTGGTGGCCCTGGGCCTGATCGGCGGGCTGCTGCTCACCAAGGGCAACGTGCCCGTGGGCGGGACCCTGGTGGGGCTCGGCGTGCTGTTCGGCCTGCTGGGCCAGGTGGCGCCGGGCAGCCTGCGCCTGCCCTACCGGGGGTGGATGAAGTTCGGCGACGTGATGAGCGCGATCATGAGTCGCGTGCTGCTCTTCGTGGTCTTCTTCCTGGTGGTCACACCGACCGCCCTGGTCCTCCGCCTCTTGGGCAAGGACCCCCTGACCCTGCGCCGCCGCCGCAACGCGGATAGCTTCTGGCAGCCCCGCGAGGGCGTCCCGCCGACCGCAGAGTCCTACCGGAACCAGTTCTGAACGTCCGAGGCAAGCCCATGTCCACGCCCGCCAACACCCGGACCTCCGCCCTCGCTGAATTCTGGCGCTTCCTGCTGGCCCGCAAGCTCTACTGGATGCTCCCGGCCCTGGTGGCCCTGGTGGCCGTCGGGGCGCTGCTGGTCGCGGCCGAGGGCTCTGCCGTCGCGCCGTTCGTCTACACGCTCTTCTGAGCCACGCCGACGTCGTCATCGTCGGCGGCGGCAGCGCCGGCTGCTGTCTGGCTGCGCGCCTGAGCGAGGACCGGGACTGCCGGGTCCTGGTGCTCGAGGCCGGCGGGCCGGATCGCTGGTGGGACCTGGCGATCCACATGCCCGCCGCCTTGACCTGGCCCTTGGGCAAGCCGCGCCTGGACTGGAGGTACGAGTCCGAGCCCGAGCCTCACATGGGGGGCCGGCGGATCCGCCACGCCCGAGGCAAGGTGCTCGGCGGCTCCAGCAGCATCAACGGCATGATCTTCATCCGCGGCAACCCCGCGGACTTCGATCGCTGGGCGGCCGCGCCGGGCATGGCGGACTGGTCCTACGCCCACTGCCTGCCCTACTTCCAGCGCATGGAGGCCCGGGTCGGGGGTGGGCCGCGGCGGGGCACCGACGGGCCGCTGCACCTGGAGGTCGGCCCCTGCGACAACCCCCTCTTCGCCGCGTTCCTCGCCGCCGCAGAGCAAGCCGGCCACCCCCTCAACCACGACGTGAACGGAGAGCGGCAGGAGGGCTTCGGCGCCTTCGACCGCAACATCCGCCGGGGCCGCCGCTGGAGCGCGGCCCGGGCCTACCTGCACCCCGTGCTGGACCGCCCCAACCTGGCGGTGGTCACGGCGGCCCATGCGACCGGGATTCGCTTCGAAGGCACCCGAGCGGTCGGGGTCGACTACCGGGTCCGGGGCCAGGACCACTTCGCCGGCGCCGGCCTGGTGGTGAGCTGCGGCGGCGCCTTCGCCTCGCCCCACCTGCTCCAGCTGTCCGGCGTGGGCCACGCCCAGCGCCTGCGGGCCGCCGGGATCGACGTGGTCGCCGACGTGCCCGGTGTCGGCGAGAACCTCCAGGACCACCTCGAGGTCTACGTGCAGCATGCCTGTGCGAAGCCCGTGAGCGAGCAGCCGAACCTGCGCTGGTGGCGAGCGCCCTGGCTCGGCTGGCGCTGGCTGGTGCACCGCGATGGCGCTGCGGCCACCAACCACTTCGAGGCCGGCGGCTTCATCCGCTCGAGTCCAGAGCAGCCCCAGCCGAACCTGCAGCTCCACTTCCTGCCCCTGGCCATCCGCTACGACGGCAGCGAGCCGGCCGGGGGCCACGGCTACCAGGTGCACGTGGGGCCGATGCTCAGCGATGCTCGGGGCTGGGTCCGGGCTCGGAGCCCCGATCCCTTCGAGCGGCCCGCGGTGCAATTCAACTACCTGTCCACCGCGCAGGACCGCCGGGACTGGGTAGAGGCCCTCGCCTGTGCCCGGGACATCCTGGCCCAGCCCGCGCTGCAGCCCTTCGACGGCGGCGAGCTCTCGCCCGGGCCCGCGATCGAGAGCGAGCGGCAGGTCCTGGACTGGGTGGCCCGGGACGCCGAGACCGCCCTGCACCCCAGCTGCACCTGCGCGCTGGGTGTCGGGGACAACGCCGTCGTCGATCCCCAGAGCATGCGGGTCCACGGGGTCGAGGGTCTGGCCGTGGTCGACGCGAGCGTGATGCCCACGATCACCAACGGCAACCTGTACGCGCCCACCATGATGATCGCGGAGAGGGCGGCGGATCTGCTGCGGGGAGACACGCCGCTGGGGCCGGCCTGAGATTCCGTTGCACAGTAGGCTCCGGGCCGGGTCCAACCGGTTGGAGGCCCCCTTGCACGAGACCCCCACGACCGGACCGACCGAAGCCGAGGTCCGGGAGCTCTATGACCGCTACGGGCCGGTCCTGCTGCACCGCTGCACCCGGATCCTGGGCGATCCCGAGCTGGCCCAGGACGCGCTCCAGGAGACCTTCGCCCGGGTGATCCGGAGCTGGGAGAGCTTCCGCGGCGAGTCGGCACCGCTGACCTGGATGTACCGGATCTCGACCAACTACTGCCTGAACCAGCTCCGCAACACCAAGACCCGGGACGGCTACCACGACGTCTACGAGCGGGACTTCGCCGGGGACGGCCGGGTCGGCCCCGAGGCGGGCAAGTGGGAGCAGCGGGACCTGGTGCGCAAGCTCCTGGCCGACGTCGACGACGAGACCCGCCGGGTCGTCGTGGCGCTCTACTTCGACGAGCTCTCCCTCCGACAGTGCTCCACCCGGGAGGGCCTGAGCGTGCCCACCGTGCGCAAGCGCGCAGCCACCTTCCTCAAGCGTGCACGGCGCATCCTGGAGACCGCTCCGGTGCCCATCGCCGCCCTCGCCGTCCTCTTCCTCCTCCAGTCCCTGGCCCTGCCATGAATGAACGCGACCTGTTCCACGACGGCTCCAAGCCCACCCTCACCGAGCTCGGCGAGATGCTCACCGGCCAGCGTCCGGTGACCGACCCCGAGGCCCTGGCGGCCTACCGCGCCGAGGTCGAGGCCCTGTGGAAGGACCAGCCGGCCTTCGACTTCGAGGTCCTCCGCGCGGCCAGCCACCGGGTGGTCGACGAAGCGCCGACCTCGCCCGCTTCCGGCCGCCGGCGCTGGTGGCAGGCCTGGGCCCTGGTCCCGATCCTGGCCCTGGGACTGGCGCTGCTCACCCTGGTGCCCGACAACCCCGGGACCCGCATCAAGAGCCCCGGCCCGGAGCTCAGCTACTTCCTGAACCGCGGCGACCTGGTGATGCCCGCTCCGCTCGACGCCGTCCTGCGAGCCGGGGACCGGATCCAGTTCCGGTACACCGGCCGGGGCCATGAGACGATGGTGCTCATCGGCGTCGACGGCGCTGGCGCGGTCGATCTGTACTACCCCTCCGACCCCTCTCTGCCCCCAGTCGCCGTGACCCCCACCGGGACCTCCCTGCTCGACGGCTCCCTCGAGCTCGACGCGACCCCGGGCACCGAGACCTTCGTGGCGCTCTTCAGCCCGCGCTCGACCGCCGCCGCCGAGCGCCGGGTGCGACGGGCCTTCGAGGCCGGGGGACACGCCGCCCTGGTCCAGCTGGCCGATGACGACCCGGACATCGCGGTGGTGTCGGTGCGCAAGAAGTGACGCGCTGGCTGCACGGCCTGCTCGGAGCCCTGCTCCTTGCCGCCCTGGTGGTCCCCGGGACCGCCAGGGCCGACGTCCGTCGCTTCGGGCTGTTGATCGCCAACAACGACGGCCCCAAGGGCACGGTGCCGCTGCTCTTCGCCCACCAGGACCTGGCCCGCATGGAGGGCGTGCTGCGGGAGCTGGGGGGCTTCGAGAGCCGGGACCTGGTGACCGTGACCGCGGCCCAGCGCCGCCAGGTCCTCACCGCCTTCGGTGGCCTGCGCGACCGCATCGCCGAGGCCCGTGCCGCCGGCGACGAGGTGGTCTTCCTCTTCTACTACTCGGGCCACGCCGATGGCGAGGCGCTGATGCTCGGTCCGGGCCAGCTCCGCTTCGACGAGCTGGAGCGCATGCTCGACACCAGCGGCGCCGACGTGAAGCTCGCCATCGTCGACGCCTGCCACTCCGGCGCCCTCACCCGGACCAAGGCCGCCACCCCAGCGCCCTCCTTCGTGTTCGAGCTCGACGAGACCCTGGGCACCCAGGGCACGGTGATCCTGACCTCGTCGACCGGCAGCGAAGCCAGCCAGGAGTCCGACGAGATCGGGGGCAGCTACTTCACCCACTTCCTGGTCAGCGGGCTCTATGGCGCCGCGGACCGGGATCGGGACGGCTCCGTCACTCTGGCCGAGGCCTACGACCACGTCTACGCCGAGACCGTGCTGCGCACGGCCGGGACCCGGGAGGGCGCCCAGCACCCCTCCTTCGGCTGGGAGCTCGCCGGCGAGGGCGACCTGGTGATCACGGACCTGGACACGGCGCGGTCCGCCCTGGTCTTCGGGGGCAGCCTGGACGGCGCCTACGCGGTCTTCGACCTCACCCGCCGGGCCTACGTGGGCGAGGTGGACCTGGCGGACACGGGCGGGGTGGAGCGACGGCTGGCGATCCGCCCCGGCCGCGTGCAGATCCAGGAGCGCTTCCCCACCCACCTGCGGGTCGCCGACGCGGTGATCCAGGCCGGCGAGGTGGTGGTGGTGCAGGACCTGGACTTCCGCTCGGTGCGGTACGAAGACGACGTGGCCAAGGGCTGGCTGGATCGCCAGGCCCGGCGGGCGCGGCTGCCGGACAGCTCGGTCCAGCTCGAGGTGAGCCGGGCCCGGTCTCTCGGCAGTGCGGCCGCCGCGGACTTCCTGCCCCACCTGACCGGCGTCGGCGCCAGCTGGCACCTCCAGTGGCGGGAGGGGCGCTGGGCCGCGGCGGACCTGGCCGGGGTCGGAGGTCGGGCGTCGGTCGAGGTCGCCGGTGTCGCCCCCGAGCCCGTGACCCTGGGTGGGGTGGTCGGCGGCGCCGAGGCCGGCTTCGCGACCCTGGACCGGTCCTGGCAGGCCGGCGCCGGGCTGCGGCTCGAGGGCCTGTACGTGCGGCGCAGCTTCCCCGACGATCCGGGCCAGGAGCCCCAGCGCCTCAACGCCCCCGCCGCCGGGCTGACCGGCTTCATCGGCTGGCACCCCGGGCGCTTCGAGCTCGACCTGACCCTGCGTGCGGTCTTCGTGCCCGTGCCCTTCGAGGGAGAGCGCCTGGGGTTCGGCCTCATGACCGCTTCGCTGGCCGGGGGCTACCGCTTCTGATGACCCGACCGGTCCTGCTCTTCGGCACACCCTGGCTGCTCGCGGCCTGCGGCACCACCTTCAGCGACGAGCCGTGGGAGGACGACGCGGACTTCCTCAACGCCCTGCCCGGGGCCGAACAGCTCGACCCCCACGTGCCCGGCACGCTGGAGGCCTCGGCCTGCGACGCCGCCGACGTGAGCACCTTCGCCTGTCTCACGGTGGAGTCCGTGGCGACCACCGAGGGCCTGCTCACCATCGTGACCGAGCTGACCGAGGTGATCCGCGACCAGACCCCGAGCGAGCGGGGCGAGGACTACCGGGTGTGGGGCCCGGGGGACTGGATCGCCGACCTGCCCGGTGTGTTCGTGCGGGTCGAGATGAGCCGCTCTCCCACCCGCTCCACCTACTCCTGGGCCTACCAGCTCTCGGACTCGACCCAGGGGCCGTGGACCGGCGAGCTGCTGACCGGTACCCACCACGCGGGTGAGGTCGAGGTGGCGGCGGGCTCCGGGGACCTGGTCTTCGACCTGGACGGCTTCGCCGAGTTCCGGGGCAGCGAGGGCGGTGGCGGCACGATCGTCATCTCCTACGACGTGCGCGACCTGACCTGGATCGAGGTGGTGACCGACGCCCGGACCTTCGCCTACCAGGCCTGGCGGGACGGCGGCGGAGAGCTCACCTACGACAGCTCCCTGGACCTGCTGGGGGGTGATGCCGACGAGCGCTTCGACCTGCGGGTGCGGCTGACCGCCGACGGCGAGGGTCGAGGCGACGCCCTGGCCGGGCCGAACGCCTCGAGCGGCGGGCTGGCGTCGGCCTCGGAGTGCTGGGCGCCGGACGGCCAGCTCACCTGGCACAGCGACGACTTCGGCTGGCAGAGCGAGACCGGCGACCCGGCGGACTGCGCCTTCGCCGAGCCGGCCTGGCCGGCGACGGACTGAGGGGTCTACAGCTGCGGGTCAACAGACCCGTTGGCGCCACGTCTTCGCCGCCCTCCCGCTCGACCGGGGGTGATTGGCTCAGGTCCACCTCGAACCGACCCTGGCCTGACTCCAGAGCAGCGAACCCCGGCCGGCACGAAGCCGACCGGG
>CAYFPX010000122.1:19822-23506 GCA_964344945.1 uncultured Enterobacterales bacterium | reverse complement strand
GACTGAGGAGGGGAAACGCCTGGGATTGCGAGAGCAAGCCCAGCGACGGGAGGATGTGAAAACACCCAGTCAGTCGCAGAAGCCCTCGCGCACGCCCTCGCAGACGCCGTCGCAGTACTGGTTGATCACGCCGTCCACCAGGAAGTCCCGGAGCTGGTCCTTGGCGGCGGGCTCGCGCCGGGGGCACTCGTGGGTGTCGAGCTCGTGGTCTGGGGGCGTGTTCGTGAAGGGCTCGGTGGCGCCGTCCGGGTAGTACCACTCCACGATGCCGGAGCCGGTGAAGCCGCCGTCGGCCTCTTCGATGCCCCAGATCGGGCGGGTCTCCGGCGCGATGGTCTTCGCCCCGTAGGCCCGGGCCATCAGCTCGGCGCCCAGGGTCGAGACCTGGGCGTCGCCGATGGCGGTCTGGATGAGCACCTGCTTGGCCGGAGCGCCCGGGCCGGGGGCCTCGTTCATCGAGCGGAGCCAGCCGGCGCCTTCGGTGGGCTCCCAGATCATGGACATGAGCGCGATGTTCACCGCGATGTCCCGGTGGTCCTCCCACTTGTTCAGCAGGATGAGGAAGTAGGGGTCGAAGTCCGCGGACCGGG
This sequence comes from uncultured Enterobacterales bacterium, assembly GCA_964344945.1. Classification (GTDB taxonomy): domain Bacteria; phylum Myxococcota_A; class UBA796; order UBA796; family CAJQPC01; genus CAYFPX01. The sequence continues at coordinate 22,916 of CAYFPX010000122.1, read as the reverse complement.
GCAGCAGGAGCGCATACGGCGCCCCGGGCACTCCCAGGATGCCGCGGGTCAGGTCCGTCGACATGCCCAGGTAGCCGGCGCCGAGGATGCCGCCCTGGCTGTTGCCGTAGTAGCCGATGGTCTCGGTGTCCACGAGGGCCGCACCGTCCTTGAGCAGCACCTCGTCGGCGCTGAGCTGGTCGCGCACGACCCGCAGGGCCACGGCGAACTCGGCGAAGCCCTGGTGGGAGCGCTCGGGCACGAAGGGGAAGTCCGCCAGGTCGGTGGCGGTCATGACGATGATGCTGTTGTAGTCGTCGTCGCTCATGCCCTTCCAGTCGACGCCGAAGGTGATCGCGCCGACGTCGTTGGCCATGTCACGGGCCCAGCCGTAGCCGACCTCGGCGCGGCTCCCGAGCAGGCCGTGGCCGTACTGGAGCAGGGGCGCCGGCACGCCGGCCTCCCAGACCGAGCAGGGCACCTTGACCAGGAAGGGCACCTCGGTGTCGCCGTTGTAGTAGGGCATGCCGTCGGCGTCGCGGGTGAGCTCGGTGCCCGGGTCGTCGGTCTCGGTGTAGAGGGGCATCGCGAAGCGGCCTTCGATGGTCCGCGCGATGGGGCCTCCGCCGCTGCAGTCTTCGTCGGCCACCTCGTCGATCCAGTAGTCGGCGCTGCCGGCGGTGCGCTCCAGGGCGTCGTCGCGGATCCACTCCATGCGACCCAGCACGTTCTCCCGGCTGGCGGTGTGGAAGTCCCAGGCGAGCTGCAGGTCGGTCCGGGTGAAGCCGGTCGCCTCGAGGGCGGGAAAGAGCACGCTCTCGTACAGCTCCCGCCGGCCCTCGACGTCCCAGTCCTCGGTCTCGGTGTCGTCGCGCAGGGCTGCGAAGGCTTCGGACACGTTCACCGAGCCGCCGCCGAGCGTCTCCAGGTTCCGCATGCCGACGACGTAGTGGCGGTCGTGGTGCAGGGGCACCGCCGGCTGCAGGATCAGCAGGCGCTCGTCGTCGTACTCGGCGGTCATGTCGAGCTCGGCCCAGTGGGGCACGCGCTCGCCGGTCTCCAGGTCGAGGATCACGGTCGTGACGGTCGCCGAGTCGTAGGCGTCCATGCCGTCGTGGCCCATCAGGCCGGCCGGGTCGAGGTCCTCGAACCAGGTGAGCAGGGGGCCGGCGGTGGCGAAGCCGTCGCGCTCGTTCCAGCGGGTCGGCACCATGCGGTTGCCGTCCCGGTCGATGCCCAGGCTGTCCTCGGCGAAGGACACCGTCAGCCCGCTGACCGTGTCGGCCGGGTCGAGGAAGTGGCTCGACGGGAAGGGCAGGGCGCAGATGCTCGGATCGAGCGGGTCGCAGGAGGACTTGACCTCCTCGATCTCGGTGGTGTCGCAGCTGGCGAGCACGGAGAGGAGCGTGAGGACCATGGCGGGCTCCGGTGGAGACGAAGGAACATAGCCAGGCGACGGGCCGGCAACATGTGGATCCCGGTCTCACCCTTCGGGGTGGGTCCTCCAGGCCTCGATGAGCCGGTCGACGTCGCTCTCGTCGTTGTAGCCGTGCAGCGCGAAGCGGATCGTGCCCGGCCCCCGCAGCGACTGGACGATGCCGGCGGACAGGGCCCAGGCGTGCCAGGCCTCGGCGTCGGACCGCAGCGCGCTCAGGATCCCGGCCCGGAGGTGATCCGGTCGCGGCGTGATCAGGCACGCGCCCTGGGCCTCGAGGCCCTCCCGCAGCCGGGCCGTCAGGGCCAGCGTGTGGGCCTGGAGCGCCTCCGCGCCGACCATGAGCAACAGCCCCACGCTGGCGTCCAGGGTGTAGAGCCGGGCCATGCCGGTGCCCCCCAGCTCCACGGCCGCCGCGGTGGGCAGCGGGTCCAGCCGGTCGTTGCGCATCGCCATGAAGTCCCGCTGGCCGATCCAGCCCTGGACCGGCCACGGCGTGGTCTCCCGCAGCGCGGGCGAGAGGTGCAGGATGCCGTTGCCGAAGCCGCCGCAGAGCCACTTCAGGCCAGTCACGGTGGTGGCGGTGTGGCCCTGGACGTCCTGTGGCACGACCCCGGCGGCCTGGGTGGCGTTGACCACCAGCCAGACATCGCCGCCAGCGAGCTCACGGGCCAGGGCCGCGACGTCGGTGCGGGCCCCGGTCCGGTACTGGACCTGGCTGAGCACGACCGCCCGGGTGTCGGCCGTCACCGCGTCCAGGATGGTGTCGACCGCGTACCCACCGCTCGCGCCAGGCTCCACCCACCGGGCCTGGAAGCCCTGGGCGAGCCAGGGCAGGGTCGTGGAGGGGAATTCGTCCCGCAGGGTCACGAAGCGGCTTCGACCGCCCGCGTCGTGTCGGGCCATCTGGGCCAGCAGGCTCATGCTGGTGGAGGTGCAGTCCGTGAAGCCCAGGTCGTCGGCGGTGCAGCCCAGGAGCTGGGCGACCCGGTTGCGGCAGCGCTGGACGCGGCCGAGCATCTCCGGGATCACCGCCGAGCCGCGGGTGCTCAGGTCGGTGGCGAAGGTCGTGGTCTCGACCAGGGCGTCCTTGGAGAGGGGGCCGATCGCCGCCGCGTCGGCGTAGGTCTGGTCGATGACGGCCGGAAAGTGAGTCCGGAACGTGGCGGTGTCCACGGCCTGCTACTGCCCCGAGTCGGTGCCGCCGGTCGCGTTCGGATCGTCTTCCCGGTACACGGACTTGCTGAGCTTCCAGGGCTCGGTGTCGCCGGTGGTCTGGTACCAGGCGATCCCGTAGCCCTCGACCAGGGTGTAGGTCCCGGCGATCGGGGAGGCCATGTCGCCCTCGCCCTCGTCGTCGCTCAGCACCAGGATCCGGCAGGTCTCCCAGGCCTCGGTGTAGGGGGTCGGGCAGGCGGCGTTGCCGTCGTAGGTGCTGGTGTAGGTGGTGCCCCCGGTGGAGGTGGTCTCGGCGTCGCCGTTGGCCATGTTCGCGGTGCCGAAGACCAGCGGCGGATCGAAGTCCGCCGAGCCCATGTTCTGCAGGCTGCTGCCATCGCCCGCCGCGCGGACGTCGTAGCCGTGGACCAGGACGCCGTCGTCGCCGTCGCTGGACCAGCGGACCTCGCGCAGGACCTCGCCGGTCTCCAGAGAATCGATGGTGATCATTGGTCATCTCCC
>CAYFPX010000122.1:0-19812 GCA_964344945.1 uncultured Enterobacterales bacterium | reverse complement strand
GGTCTCGGCGTGGGTGGTGGTGAGGGTGTAGACGTCGTAGCCGCTGCTGGTGTCGGGCTCGAAGTCCTTGGCCACGTGGGCGGTCCAGTCGCTGAAGACGTCCTCGTTGAGGTACTCCCAGTAGCGGTAGCCATCGAGTGGGAGGTAGCGCTCGAAGGCCTGGCCGGTGGTGGCCACGGTTTCGTCGCCGGTGCAGGCGAGCGTGAGCAGCAGCAGGGCAGGGGTCATGGTGTCCGTCCGTTGGCCGCCCCAGGCTAACGTCGCCCTCCGGGGACCGCGAGGGGCCTTGGACGGCCGGATCCGCCGGGGCGAGCGGAGCGGCCGCAGTAGACTCGCGGGTCCAGGAGGGGTGTTGTCCGGCTTCTCGCTCGTGCCACTGGGTCCGTTCGAGCTGGTCACGGTGATCGGCAAGGGCGGGATGGGCGAGGTCTGGCACGCGGTGCACCCGGCCCAGGACCTGCCCGTGGCGGTCAAGGTGGTCACCCGCAAGCACGCCCGGGACCCCTGGTACCTCGGGGCCTTCCGGAGCGAGGTCCGGGCGGTGGCGGCCCTGGACCACCCGAACATCCTGCGGGTCTACGATCACGGCGCTGTCTCGGCCGAGGCGGCCGCCAGCAGCGACAAGCTGGTGGAGGGCAGCCCCTGGCTCGCCATGGAGCTGGTGCGTGGAGGCTCCCTGTCCCGCTGGACCGGGCGCATGCCCTGGCCGGTGCTCTCCGACGTCCTCCTGCGGGTGCTCGACGCCCTGGCCCACGCCCACGCCCGCGACGTGATCCACCGGGACCTGAAGCCCGGCAACGTGCTGCTCGGCAGCACGGTGAAGCTGATGGACTTCGGCCTGGCGGCGGCGCTGGGGGGATCCGAGAGCGAGCTGCCCACCCAGGAGACCGAGGTGGTCGGCACCCCGGCCTACATGGCCCCCGAGCAGGTCGAAGGCAGCTGGCGGGACCAGGGCGCCTGGACCGATCTCTATGCCTTCGGCTGTCTCGCCTGGGCCCTGGCCACCGGCACGCCACCCTTCGGCAAGGGACCCAGCAAGCAGGTCATGCGGGCCCAGTGCGCCTCGGACCTGCCGCGGCTGGACCCCAGGGTCACGGTCCCGGCGGGCTTCGAGGAGTGGTGCCGTCGCCTGCTGGAGAAGGACCCGCACGTGCGCTTTCGGCGGGCGGCCGATGCGGCCTGGGCCCTGGTCGAGCTCACGAGCCGGGGCGCGGTCGAGGGCCCGGGTGGCCTGGAGCAGCTGCCGGGCATGCCCGAGTACCTCACGTCCGGCGACGGGCGCAGGCAGCCGGCGACGACCACCGGGCTGGTGTCCCGGGCGGGCAGCGACGTCGAGATCTCGGGCCGGTCGCTCCGGGTGGAGCTGGGGGCCCCTCCCAAGCGCCACGAGAAGCGCCGCCGCCGTCGTCACCAGCCGCCGCCCTTGCCCGAGGACTGGCGGCCCGTGACCCCCGCGGACCGGGGGCCGAGCCACCTGGCGGGTGCGGGACTGAACCTCTTCGGCCTGCGGGCCGTGCCGGTGGTGGACCGCGACGCGGAGCGCGACCAGCTCTACGCCGCCCTGGCCGCGGTCGCGACCACCCGCCGACCGCGGGTGGTGCTGCTCCGGGGCCCACGGGGCTGCGGCAAGAGCCGCCTGGCCCGCTGGATCGGCGAGCGGGCCCACGAGCTGGGGGCCGGCACGATCTTCCAGGCCCTGCACGGTCCCCGCACCGGCCCCGAGATGGGCCTGGCGGGCATGGTGCGCCGCCACTACCGCTGCACCGGGCTCGACCCCGAGGCCACGCTGGCACGGGTGGAGAAGGTCCTGGGGCGGGAGCGCCGCCCGGACCCGGAGGAGGCCGCCGCCATCGCCGCTCTGATCGCGCCCGACGACGACGGCGCCGCCCGCGCGGGCCGGGTGGCCGTGCGCTTCGGCTCCGCCCGCGAGCGGCACCTCGTCGTCGGACGCATGCTCGAGCGCGCCTGCCGAGAGCGCCCCTGCGTGGTCTGGCTCGACGACGTCCAGTGGGGTGCCGATGCCCTGGCCTTCGCCCGCTTCCTGGTCGAGCCCCCGATCCCCCTGCCGGTGCTGTTCGTCGCCACCGTGCGCACCGAGGAGCTGACGGGCCACGACGACGCCTCCGGCCTGCTGGAGCAGGTCCTGCGGCTGCCCCTGGCGGGGGCCCTGGCCGTGGGGCCCCTCGCCGAGGCCGACGGCGCCGAGCTCGTCCGGGAGCTGCTCGGCCTGGAGGGCGAGCTGGCCGCCCGGGTCGAGGCCCGCACGGCCGGCAACCCGCTCTTCGCGACCCAGCTGGTGGCCGACTGGGTCTTCCGGGGAGTGCTCGAGCCGGGACGGCGCGGCTTCCGCCTCAAGGCCGGTGAACAGGCCGAGCTGCCCGACGATCTGCACGCGGTCTGGCTCGGCCACCTGGGACGGCTGAGCGACACCCTGGGGCCCGAGAGCCTGCCTGCGCTGGAGCTCGGCGCCGCGCTGGGCTCTCCCATCGACCCCCAGGAGTGGACCGCCGCCTGCGAGACCGCCGAGCTGCCCCTGCACCCGGAGCTGGTGGAGACCCTGGTGGCGAACCAGCTCGCGGTCCTGTCCGGAGGCCACCGCTCGGGTCCGGTGAGCTTCGTGCACGGCATGCTCGGGGAGAGCCTGGAGCGGCGTTCGCGAGAGGCCGGGCGGTGGTCTGGCCTGCACCGGGCCTGCGCCGAGATGCTCCGGGGTCGGCGGGGCGCGGGTCACCACCAGCGCCGGGCCACCCACCTGCTCGCCGCGGGGGCCCGGGAGCTGGCGCTGGAGCCGCTGCTGGCGGCGGCCCGGGAGCACATGCACTCCGGGGACTACCACCTCACCAACCGGCTCCTGCGCACCTGGCGGGAGACCGCCGGGTCCCTGGCCCTGGACCCGAGCGATCCGCTCGCCGGCGAGGGGAGGCTGCTGGAGGCGCAGTTCCTGCGGGTGGAGGGCTTCCACACCAAGGCCGTGAGCGCCGCCGACGGCCTGGTCGAGGACGCCCGGGCACACGGCTGGCGCTCCCTGTTGGGCTGGGCCCTGCGCGAGCGGGCCCAGGCCCACGCCCTCGCTGGCGAGGGAGCCGCCGCCCAGGCCTGCCTCGACGAGGCCCTGACGCTGGCGACCGAGCTGGGCGACCGCTTCCTGATCGCGAATTGCACCCGTGAGCTCGGCGCCCTCCACCTCGACCGCGGAGCCTGGATCGAGGCCACTCGGTGCCTGGTGCGGGCCCGGGACGCCTTCGTGCTCGCCGGGGATCGCACGCGGCTCGGGGTGACCCACGTCGGACTCTCCGAGCTGTTCAAGCGCCAGGGGTTGCTGTTCGAGGCCGCCGAGGAGCTGCACGCCGCCCGGCGGTGCTTCGAGCAGTCCGGCTTCCGCTTCGGGGTGGCGGAGTGCATCAACCACCTGGGCGATGTCGTGCGCCTGCTGGGCGAGCACGTCTGGGCCGAGGGGCTGTACAGCGAGAGCCGGGACCGCTTCACCGCCCTGGGGGCCCCGAACGCCGCCCTGCCCACCACCAACCTGGGCCTCGTGCAGCTGGAGCAGGGGCACTCGGACCAGGCACGCACCACCCTCGAGGCCGGCCTCTTGGAGCTGCGCAACCAGGGCCGCCTCCACCTGGCGGCGTCGGTGCACGCCTGCCTGCTGCCCTGCGTGGCCAGGGCCGGGGACTGGGACGAATTCGCCTACCACCTCGCCCAGGCGCGTGCGCTCTTCGAGCAGACCGGCGCGGTCGAGGTGGACGCGGCCCGCTTCTCGGCCCGGGGGGGAGAGCGGGCGCTCGAGGCCGGCCAGGAGGCCCTGGGCCGCGACGCCCTGGGGCTCGCGCGGGGCCTGTGGGTGCGGCTGGGGCGGGCGGCGGAGGCCGAGCGCTTGACAGGCCGGCTCGGCGAGGGTTGATGGCGCGGTCTCGGAGCTGGGTGCTCTCGCTCGATGGGGTCCGGCGCTCCGGTCGCCGGGCGCAGCCGCGCCTCGCAGCGACGCGTCAGCGCCCTGCGATCCCCGGCGCCGAACGGGCCGTCGAGGTGACACGGTCAGGCTCGCACCGCGTGTTGGGAGGGCGCTCAGTCTCCGGTGGCCAGCGCCTCGCCCGCCTGCTGCAGGGCCTGTTCCACCCCCGCGGCGTTCTCCTCGGCCCGGGACAGCTGCTGGTGGATGTCCCGCAGGACGTCACGGGGGGGCCGCTCGGCGCCGGTCCGCAGCTCCCCGGCCAGGCTCTCCAGCGCCGCCGCCTGGGCGGCGACCTCGCCGGCCGCCTCGCCGGCCCGCACCATGGCGTCGGCGGCCTCGGCGGCCGCGGTCCCGTCGATGGGGGGCGTCGACGCGGGCTCGCCGCACGCCACGAGCAGCCATGGCCACCACATGGGGCCGGAGGATAGCCGAGCCGGCATGCACATCTCCGCCGCCGACCTCGACGCCAAGGGCGCCTACTTCCTGCTGACCTCGCTGCTGGTGCCCCGGCCGGTGGCCTGGACCGCGACCCGCGGCGCCGACGGCGTCGACAACCTGGCGCCCTTCTCGTACTTCATGGGGGTCGGCAGCAAGCCGCCCCGGGTGGCCATCTCCGTGGCCCGCGGCCGGAGGGGCGCGCTCAAGGACACCACCCGGAACCTGCTGGAGCGGGGAGAGGGCACGATCAGCCTGTGCTCCATGCCTCAGCTGGCGGCGATGCACGCCTGCAGCGCCCCCCATCCGCCCGAGGTCTCCGAATTCGCTGCCGCGGGCCTGACCCCGGTGGCCGCGCGCCACGTGGCCGCCAGCCGCCCGGCCGAAGCCGGCGTCACCCTGGAGGTCACGGTGGACCACGCCCTCGACCTGGGGGACGTGCACCTGTTCGTGCTGCAGGTGGTGGCGTGCGAGGTTCGAGACGACTGGCTCCTGGAGGGAGAGCTCCTGCGGGTCGACGTGTCGAAGCTCGACCCGGTGGCCCGGCTCGGCGGCAGCTACGCGGCGCTCGGGGAGGAGATCGTGCTCCCCCGGCCCACCGTCGGATAGGTTCCCCCCAGGAGGTCCACCATGCCCTTGTTCGAGTACGCCTGTCAGACCTGCGGCGAGGTGGTCGAGGTGCTCCAGCGCCACGGCGAGTCGGCGCCCCAGAGCTGCGGCGAGGACTGCGTGCGCTTCGACGGGCCCATGGGTGGCGGCAAGCTGCTCAAGGTGATGAGCGTGCCCGGCGGCTACGCGATGGGCGCGTCCCGCGCACCCGCGCCGGCGGCCCCAGGGCCCTGCGGCAGCTGCGGACACCCGGACGGCCCCGGCAGCTGCGGGACCTGATCCGTGCTCGCCCTGGCGGTGGTCGCCTGCAGCGGCGGCACCAGCGCCGAGCACTACCTGGCGGCGCTCGATCCGACCGTGGCCCTCGATGCGGCCCTCGCCCACTGCGCCGGCCTCGCCACCCCCGACGCCCGGGGCGACTGCGCCACGGCCGCCGTGGAGGCCCGGGGCGCCACCGCCGCTGACGCCTGCGACAGCGTCCCCCCGGCCTCTGGCACGACGAGTGCCGCTTCATGCTCGCGGAGCGCCAGCGAGCGGCTGGCCGGCTGGACCAGGCCCTGGACACCTGCAAGGACCAGCGCTTCGGGCGGGAGTGCACCTTCCACCTGATCCGCAGCGAGGCCTGGCAGGTGCTCACCCTGCCGGCGCCCGAAGCCGCAGCGCGGCTCGCACCCCTGGCGGGCCTGCCCTTCGCCCGGGACGCCGAGCGACTGTTCTGGCGGGAGTGGCACCACCGGTCCCTGGTCCAGGGCACCCCGGTCGACCCGGCGCGCTGCCAGGGTCTGGCAGACCCCGATGCCTGCCGGGCCGTCACCGGAGAGCTCTTCCGGGACGCGGCCGCCGCGCTGGGGTGGGCCGAGGTCTGCCAGCGAGTGGCGGCCGGGGACCCGCCGCTCCAGCGCCGGGGCCAGCCCTCCTTCGTCGACTCCCCCGAGGTGGCCGGCTGGCTGGCCCGGGAGTGCGGCGAGCGATAGCCGGCGCGCATCGGAGGACGCGATGCCGTCGGTGCCCGCGGTGCTCACCGCCCTGATCAAGCAAGCCCTCGCCACCCTGGACACGGGAGGCGTGGACCTGAGCCGGCAGCTCCAGGGCGACCTGGTCGTCGCCAGCAAGCAGGCCTCCCACGGCGACTACCAGTGCAACCTGGCGCTGCGGGTGGCCAAGCCGCTGAGGACCAACCCCCGCGCCCTGGGCCAGCAGCTGGCGGACGCCCTGCCGGACCACCCGGCCCTCGCCACCGTCGAGATCGCCGGCCCGGGCTTCCTGAACCTGACCCTGAGCGACGCCTGGCTCGGCGAACAGGTCGCCGCCCAGGCCAACGACCCCCACCTGGGCCTGGTCCAGCGCGAGGGCACGGTGGTCATCGACTACTCCAGCCCCAACGTCGCCAAGCGCATGCACGTGGGACACCTGCGCAGCACGGTCATCGGCGCCGCCCTGGACCGGATGCACCGGGCCGCTGGCTACACCGTGGTGGCCGACAACCACATCGGGGACTGGGGCACCCAGTTCGGCAAGCTCATCGTCGCATGGCGCCTCTGGCTCGACGAGGCCGCCTTCGCCGAGGACCCGGTCGGGGAGCTCCAGCGCATCTACGTCAAGTTCGCCCGGGTGGCCGAGGAGGACCCGGAGCTCGAGGACAGGGCCCGGGCCGAGACCGCGAAGCTCCAGGGCGGCGACGCCGACAACACGGCTCTGTGGCGGCGCTTCATCCAGGTCTCCCTCGACGACTTCGGCGTGCTCTACGACCGCATGGACATCGCCTTCGACGAGGTCCTGGGCGAGAGCGCCTACAACGACATGCTCGGCCCGATCGTCGACGAGCTGCTCTCCAGCGGGGTGGCCGTCGAGTCCGAGGGCGCGGTGATCCTCCCGTTCACCGCCGCCGACGGCAAGGGCCTGAAGGACAGCCCCTTCCTGATCCGCAAGCGCGACGGCGCCTTCCTCTACGCCACCACGGACATCGCCACCGTGCGCTACCGGCTCGACCGGTGGGAACCGACCCGGATCGTGTACGTCACCGACACGCGCCAGCAGCTGCACTTCCGCCAGCTCTTCGCCAGCGTGACCCGGCTGGGCTGGGTGGCGCCGGAGCAGCTCGAGCATGTCTGGTTCGGCCTGTTGAGCCTGCCCGAGGGCGCCATGAGCACCCGCAGGGGCAACGTGATCAACCTCGAGGACGTGCTCGACGAGGCCGTGCGTCGGGCTCGCAGCGTGGTCGACGAGAAGTCCCCGGGCCTGCCCGACGACGAGCGGGCCGCGGTGGCCGAGGCGGTCGGGGTGGGCGCCGTGCGCTACGCGGACCTGTCCCAGAACCCGCAGTCCAACGTGACCTTCGCCTGGGACCGCATGCTGTCGCTGGACGGCAACACCGCCCCGTTCCTGCTCTACAGCTACGCCCGCGGCCGCTCCATCCAGCGCAAGGGCCAGGTCACCGACCCGACCGTGGCGGCGGCCGCCCCGGACCACGTGCTCGAGCGCGAGCTGGTCAAGGCGCTCCTGCGCTTCCCGGGGGCCTTCGAGGCGGCGCTGCGATCGTCTCGGCCCAACCTGCTCTGTGACTACCTGTTCAACCTGGCGACGCGCTTCAACCGCTTCTACTACGAGCTGAACGTGCTCCAGGCCGAGCCCGACGACCGGGCCCGGCGGCTGTCCCTGGTCGAAGCCACGGCACGCGTGCTCGCCAAGGGCCTGTCACTACTGGGGATCCGCACCCTGGAGCGCATGTAGATGCATTAGCCTTGTCTCTGGTCCAGGGGACCGGGATCGGGGACATGGCAGAGACTCCAGGGACGGGGGCGGGCTCGCCCCACGCAGATCCGGAGCGCCTCGGGCGCTACAGGCTGGTGCGTCTCATCTCCAAGGGCGGCATGGCGCGGGTCTACGAGGCCCGCCGAGAGTCCCTGGCCGGCGTCGCGCCCCGGGTGGCGCTCAAGGTCATCCTGCCGGAGCACGCCGACAACGAGGACTTCCAGCGCCTGTTCGTCAACGAGGCCCGGGTCGGCTCGGTGCTGCAGCACCAGAACCTGGTGCAGATCCAGGACTTCGATCGGGACGGCGACCGCTTCTTCCTGGTCATGGAGTACGTCGAGGGCCCGACCTTCCGGCGCATCCTCTCGCTCTGCAAGCGCAACGCGATGCCCGTGCCGGCGGCCGTGCTCGCGGCTCTGGGCCGCCAGGTCTGCGAGGGCCTGTTCTACGCCCACAACGCGAGGTCGGAGACCGGCGATCACCTGGGGCTCGTGCACCGGGACATCAAGCCTTCGAACCTGATCCTCAACCCCCAGGGCGTGGCCAAGGTGCTCGACTTCGGGGTGTCCCAGGCGCTGTTCGCCGCCGGCCGCAAGGGCGGGATCAAGGGCACCTGGGGCTACATGAGCCCCGAGCAGGCTCAGGGTGGCGACGTCACCGGCGCGGCGGACCAGTGGGGCGTGGCGTCGGTGCTCTTCGAGATGGCCGCCTTCGCGCCGCTGTTCCCCAGCCGCGACCGGGAGAAGATCCAGGAGTGGATGGCCAGCGACGAGGGCGCACGCCGAGCGGCCGCGCTCCCCGGGCCCTACCGCCACCTCGCCGGGGTGCTGGTGCGGGCGCTCCAGCGCGACCCGGTGGACCGCTACCCCACGGCGATGGCCATGGCCCGGGCCCTGGGCGAGCGCATCCCCGACCCGGTGAGCGTGCGGGAGCAGACCCTGCAGTTCCTGAGCACGGTGAACAGCTTCGCCCGCATGGCGGCGGCGGCCGGCCAGCAGGCGCCCCAGGCGCCGCGCTCCGGCGCCCGGTCGGCGTCGACCTTCCAGGTGGGCAGCATCGACCCGTACCAGGAGGGCATCCCGGTCCGGGCGGGCAACGACGAGCGGCCTTTCTCGCCCGGGGAGATCGCCCCGGACCACCCGGGCGAGGCCCCGGCACGGCGGCGCCCGAGGCGGGACCATCGGGTCCAACAGGGCGTGCTGTTGGCCCTCGCGGCGCTGGTGGTGGCCTTCACCGCCTGGCAGCTGTTCTTCTCCGGGGCGGCGGAGGAGCCCGCGGGCGAGGCGGTGCCCGAGGTGCCGGTGGCTCCCAAGGCGCCGCTGCCTCTGCGGGAGATCGAGCTGGAGCCCGAGGTGGTGCCCGCGGCGGGGGCGGCGGCCGAGGCGCCGGCGCCCGAGCCCGTGCGGCCCGCGCCCGTGCGGCCTGCGCCCGAGGCCACGCCCCAGCCGAAGTCGGAGCCCGCCCCGAAGGCCGTGGAGCCCGTGCGGGTGGCGCCCCCACCGGCGCCCGAGCCGGAGCCGAACCCGGCACCCGACCCCGAGCCGGTCGAGCCGCCGCAGTCCGAGGCCGCGCCCACACCCACTCCCGAGCCGGCACCCGCCGAGGCCGCTGCCCCCGCCGAGGTGGTGGCCGCCGACCCCGAGCCAGCACCCGCTCCGGCCAACGACGGCGCCCTCGGCCTGGTCACCATCTCCAGCCTGCCCCGCAGCAAGGTCGTCATCGACGGGGCCTTCGTGAAGCACACCCCGCTCTTCCGTCACGAGCTGACCGTCGGCCGGCACGTGGTGGAGCTGACCACCGACGACGGCCGCAGCACCCGCTTCGTGGTCGACGTGGTCGAGGGCGACGAGGTCCGGCGGGTCTGGCACTTCGACCAGGGCACGTGGATCGAGCAGTAGTCCGGTGGCTGGTGGCCCTGCTGTTGCTCTGGCCGGGCGCGGCCTGGGCGGCGCCGGTGCTGGTGGTGATGACCGGGTCCGAGGCCGAGGACGCCGACGCGGCGGAGCGCGCCCTGCGGCGCCTGGGCAGCGACGCGCCGGCCCGCGCCCTCACCGTGCCCCAGCTGCTGGAAGAGGTGCGCGTGGTCGCTCTGGACCGCCGCACCGAGGACGCCGGCTGTGGCGGTCCGATCTGGGTGGAGGACTGGCTGGGCCGGGTCCTCCAGGCCGAAGAGGCCGTCCAGCTCCTGGACTTCAACGGGGCACTGGCCCTGGTCAACGAGCTGGAGCTGGAGGTGGGCTGCCTGGAGCGCGTGCCCGTGCGAGAGGACCTCCTGCGGCTGCACCTGGTGGCGGCCAGCGCGGCGCTCCTGGCCTCGAAGACCTCGAACGAGACCATGCAGCGCTTCTACGCCGATCGGCTGGTGCTGGCGGCCCAGGCCGCCCGGGGCCTGGGCGACGACCTGCTGCTGCCCCCCGGGCTGGATCCGGCGATCCAGCGGCTGGTGGAGACCGTGGAGATCCCCGCCGCGGTGCCCGTGGCGGCCGGCGGCGACGGGGGCCGGGTCTTCGTCGACGGCCAGCCGGTCGGGCGCTCCGGCGCCCGCATGGTGCCGGGCATGCGCCTGGTCCAGGTCCGTGGCGACGGCGGCGCCACCGAGGTCACCGCGGCCCTGCTCTATCCCCTGGAGCTGCCGACGGTGCTGTACGCCGGCAGCCTGGGGCGGGACCAGCTGGCCCGGGATCTGACGGCCACCGCCCAGGGCCTGGGCGCCAGCCTGCTCCTGCGCACCCTCGAGCGCCTGCTCGACGAGGACCTGCTGGTCGCCGATGTCGACCCTCGCGGAGTGACCCTGCGCGCCCTGGACGGCACCGTCATCGGGCGCGCCCCGGCGAGCGCACCCCCGGCCCAGCCGGTGGGGCCGGCGTCGGAGCGTGAGGTCGTGCTCGCCTGGTACGAGCGCTTCGGGTTCGGCGGTGCCGACCGCCCCCTGGTGGTGGGGGCCGGCCTGGCCTCGAGCTGGACGCGCCTCGTCGACCCGGTGGCCGGGGACCTCGGAGGCCTCGCCGGCGGCTTCGCCCTGTGGCTGCGCGTGCCCACCCCCACCTGGCTGACCCTCGCTGCCACCGCGCACCCGGTGGCCCACCGGGAGCCCCTGCCCGACGGCTACGACGCCGACTGGCTCTACCGCGCCACCGTGCCCGTGCGCCTCGGCGTGCGGGTGGAGGGGACCTGGGACGCCCTGCGCTGGGAGGCCGGGGTCGACGGCGCCCTGGTCGTGCTCGGGGGCTTCGACGGGGAGCAGCGGGCGCTGCCCGGCGCCGCGGTGGCCGCCGCGGTGACCCGACCCGTGATCGACCGGCGCTTCGCCCTCCGGCTCGAGGGGCACGGCATGCTTGGCGTGAACGTGGTCGGCGGCGGGGTCGTCGCCGGCCTGGACTCGACCTGGTAGGAGCGGAGCATGCCCTGGCCGCCCCCCGGCACCGGTGACCTCGACGGCGACGGCTGGAGCCCGCCCGAGGACTGCGACGAGGCCGACGCCAGCATCAACCCGGACGCGGTGGACGTGCCCTACAACGGCATCGACGAGGACTGCACCGGAGCCGATCTGGTCGACGTCGACGGGGACGGCCACGACGCCCAGGAGGAGGGCGGCGCTGACTGCAACGACGCCAACGCCGCGATCTCTCCCGAGGCCACGGAGCTCTGCGACAACGGCACCGACGAGGACTGCGACGCCGAGATCGACGAAGGCTGCACCCAGGTCTCGGATCCCGGAGACCCGGGGGGCATCGCCTGGGCCTGCGCGAGCGGGGCCCCCGCTCCGTGCTCAGGCCTGGTCTTGCTCGTCGTCGGGGTCGTGCTCATCGCCCGGGTCACGCGAGCTGAACGGCCCTCACTCGGCCTCCGCCTCACCACCGCCGCGCCCTCGCCTCCATGTGACTCGGCCAGACGTTCGGCTCGGTCATGACTGTGGTGAGGCGGATGCCCACGTGATCCTCCGACCCACTCACGTGACCCGGGCGATCAGTCGGAGGGGGACCGCCAGGTCCCGGCGATGACCGACACCGGCAGGCGGCTGCCGTCGGCCAGGGCGGGCAGGGCCAGGGCCACCCGGGAGGCGAAGGAGAGCTGCAGTCGAGCACCGGTCGGCGCAGGGGCGTCGCCGTCGTCCCTCAGCCGGCAGATCGTCGACTCCCCCTCGGTCCGGGGGATCACGAAGCGCAGCTCGTCGGCCGGCTGGCCGTCCCAGGTGAGCCGACCTCGGGCCACCTGGACCACGGGCGCCGCCGGCAGGGGCGGCAGCGCGATCCGCTCGCCGTCGATGCTCACCTCGCAGGCGGTGCCGGGGGTGGGCAGGGTGGCGAAGAGGTGGGTGTAGGTCCCCGTGGGGCCCTCCTGGAGCGCCAGCTCGGTCTCGTCGCACCTGGCCGCGACCGCAGCCCGCCGGTAGACCTGGCCCGTCAGCGGCGGCAAGGGCGCCAGGGTGGCGCACTCGTCGAGGTCCAGCCCGTGGCGCTCGGCGGGCGGCACGCCCACCGCGGGCAGCAGGGTCCGCACCCGCAGCCGCGCCCGCCGGGCGGTCCTGTCCACCGACAGGGTCACGCTGCCCGCCAGGAGCTGCTGGTCCGGGGTCGGGCCCGGGCCCCGGCCCGTGCAGCCGACCAGGGCCCACAGGGCGAGCGCGGTCACCGCTGGGGCAGGCGGTCGACGAAGGTCTCCACGCAGTGGCGGATCTCGTCCCGGCTCTTGCGGAAGCGCCGCCTCCAGCCGCCCAGTGGATCCGCGATCTCCACGCCGCCGCCGAAGGTCCCCAGCAACATGATCTTGCCGTCGGCCTGGGGAAAGCGCTCCCGCAGCTTGGCCGCGTGTTGGATCTCCATGACCAGGATGTGGTCGGCGGCGTCGACCATCTCGCCGGTGATCGGCTGGCTCTTGTGGTCCCGGATGTCCATGCCGGCCTCGGCCATGACCTTCACAGCATGCTTGTGGGCCGGCCGATCGAGCAGCCCCAGGGTCGAGCCGGAGCTCGCGACCAGGGGGATGCCCCGCTGGTGTCCGTAGTGGCGAGCCAGCCCCTCGGCCATCGGCGAGCGGCAGATGTTGCCGGTGCAGATGAACAGCAGGTTCCAGGGGGCGTGGGACATCGGACGCTCTTAGCGCGCTGGCTCAGAAGCTGCGGCAGGCGTTGGCCTGGCGCTCGCCGTCGACGGTCAGCTCGGCGCAGCCGTCGCAGCCGTCGTCGCCCTGGAAGGCGAGCACGGCGGTCTGCGCACCCACCAGGGTGATCTCGCCGGCGGGCTCGAGCAGGCAGTCGTGCAGGGTGAGCTCGCCGGTGGCCGCGAAGCCCTGCCACTCGCCCAGGTCCACGGTGGCCTCCAGGGTCACGGTCTCCGCGCCGTGGGCGGTGAGGCCCTCCCAGCGACCGGAGATCGCCAGCTGGGACCAGGCGGCCTCGTAGGTGTCCTCGAAGCCCCGGGACCAGTAGCCGGCTGCCTCGACCAGCAGGTTCGACTGGCTGCTGCGGACCAGGGGCTCGTCGTCGCCGTCCACGTAGACCATCGGGCCGGTCAGGGCGATGTGATCGAAGGCCCGACCCTCCACGTCGCTGTCGACCTGGAGCGCCAGGTCGTAGGAGAAGCGGGTCCAGCTGCCCTCTTCGGCCTCCTCGACGGTGTAGTCGCCGTCCCAGTCGTAGCCGTCCTGGCTGCGGCAGTCCGAGCGCCAGGTCTCGGCCGCGCCGCTGGCGGTCAGGTAGGGGCAGGTGCCCTCGTCGGCGACGTTCTCGCCCATCAGCACCTCGTCCCACAGGAACAGCGGCACGTTGCTGGCGGGCCAGGTCCAGGTGAGCCCGGGCACCACGTGCTCCGCGGCGAGCCAGGCGGCCTGGGGGGAGTCGAAGTCGTAGCCGGTCCCCGCCGCCACCGGGTCACCCAGGTCCACGGCGTCCACGGTCCAGGCGATCGGGTCGGTGGTCTCGCCCGAGCAGGCCAGCAGCAACGGCAGGGTCCAGGGGGTCGACATCCGCGCGAAGGATACTCAGGCAGATGGCCTTCGTCCCGTGGATCAGCGCAGCCCTTGCCGCGGCTTCACCAGCGCCGACCGAGCGGGAGGCCGTGGCCTTTGTCGAGGAGGTCATCGACACCGTCGCCGACGGGCGGGTCAGCGGGCTGTGGGCGGCGTCCACCTTCGTGCCCTGGGAGGTCCAGGACGCCACGGCCTCGGTCCGGCTGGCCTGGGCGGAGCAGCTGGACGAGCGGCTCGCGAGCGGCGGGGACTGGCGGGAGGTGCTGGGCCAGCGCCCGCGGGTCGCCGGCACAGTGTCGGGCCCCGACTACACCCGGGTCGTGCTCGAGGACTCCACCTGGACCCTGGTGGTGCGCCGCGCGCCCGACTCCCTGGTGGTCGATCGCATGGTGCCGAGCAGCTGTGGGCTCTGCAGCGAGCCGGAGCGCTTCGTGGCCGACCTGTTCGCCACCGTGGACGGTCGCGCCTCGGCGGGCCGGCGGCTCCTGCCCGGTGCCGAGCTCTCCGTCGAGGCCTGGCTGGCCGAGGGCGGCCCCCGGGATCTTCAGCGCTGGTCCTGGGCCTGGCAGAACCGCAACGCCCGGGCCGGGTACCTGTGGTGGCTGCTCCAGGACGCCCAGGTCGCCGAGGTCCTGGGTCCGGAGACCGTGCGGGTCACCCTGGCCTCCGGGGCCGAGGACTGGACCGTGCTCTACGCGGACCACCGCTGGCAGGTCGACTACCACCGCCTGCCCGCCGACTCGGCCCTGCGGCTGCCCGAGGACCGGGTCCAGCACTGGACCACCACGGGCCGGGTGCGCCAGGAGACCCTCGCCTGGTGGCGGCCGACCTGGCGGGACCATGGCGGCGCCGTGCTGGTGGACGACGCCGTGCTCTTCGCGGCGCCACGGGCGCTCCAGGGGGATCTGGTCGTGTACCACCAGGACATGGCCAGTCGCTGGGCGATGATCGCCACCCTGGATCCGGAGACGGGCGAGGTGGAGCACACGGTGGCCGCGCCCCGGGTGCCGATGAGCTTCTTCCTGCCCACCTCGGGGTGGTGGGACTGGCTGGAGCTCTCGCTCTCCCCGGACGGCCGCCACCTGGCGGTCGGCGTGCAGACGCGCCTGTGGGTCATCGCCGTCGACACCGGGGAGGTCCTGCGGTCCCAGGGGCGCCTGCCGCGGGTCACCTCGCTCACCTGGTCGCCCGACGGTCGCCAGCTGGCTGTCGGGGACCTCTTCGGGGGCACCAGCCTCTACGGCGGCAAGGACTTCGACAAGCAGCACCAGGTGCGCGCCTCGGGGCGACCCATCCACGCCCACACCTGGCTCGCCGACCGGCTGCTCGCGGTCGACGAAGCGGGCGCCGTGCACGCCTGGCGGCTGCCGAGCCTGACCCCGCTCGGCGTGCAGGACAAGGCCTGCTGCGGCGCGGTCCACGGCGTGGAGCGCCTGCCCTTCACCGGGGAGCTGGTCGTGGGCTGCGCCGGGACCTGTGCCCCAGCCTGGCTCTGGCGCTGGGACCCGGTGTCTCCGGCGCCGCCCGAGGTGCTCGCCGACATCCGCCTGGCGCCCTCCGCCGGGCCGATCTCCGTGGACCCCACCGGGCGCTGGCTGGTCGTGGGACACCAGGGCGACGGCGGGGCCATGGCCCTGTGGGATCTGCGGGAGGGGCGCATCGCGGCGACCTTCTCCGAGCTGCCCTTGCGCCAGGTCCAGTGGTCCCCCGAAGGCGGCCGGATCTGGGGCCTGGATCTGGCCGGCCGCTCCTGGCGCTGGGACGTGGCGCTGTTGCTCGCGGGGGGGTGATCCGACCCGCAGCGGGCCGGCCCTGAGGATGCTACGTTCCGGGCCCTCTGGCCTGGAGATGGAATGCTCACCGCCACCCTGCTCGTGCCGCTCTGGACCGTGGCCTGCCGGTGCGCCGAAGACGACTGCGACACCGGCGGGAGCGACTCGGGAACCCCCGTCACCGACAGCGGCGGCGGCACCGACTCCGGGGACACCGGCGAGCCGTTCCAGGGCATCGAGGTGACCCTGAGCGAAGGCGGCGTGGTCACCTGCGAGGACAGCGCCCTCCGGGAGAGCGAGGGCCCGATGCAGGAAGCCTTCGGCGGCCCCGACTGGCAGGTCCAGAGCGTCGACCCAGACGCCGGCGGCGGTCTCTCCAAGGGGCGCGGCGTCAGCATCGAGGACTACGACGGCGACGGCACCCTCGACATCTTCCTGCCCAACCTCGGTCCGGACCAGCTCTACCTGAACGTGGCCCCAGCGGTGTACGACGACGTCACCGCCACGAACTGGCCGGCCCAGATCGAGTACACCACCGCCAGCGTGGCGGTCGACTGGGACGACGACGGCGACCTGGACCTCACCGCCGTGAACCGGGGCGGTCCGAACGCGCTGTGGGACAACGACGGCACCGGCCAATTCCTGAAGCTGCCCAACACGGGCTTCTCCCCGGAGTTCTGGGGCACCACCGGCGCGTCCTGGGGCGACATCGACGACGACGGCGACCTCGACGTCCTGCTCTACGCCCACTTCGTCGCCCCCACCAGCGACTGGGACGAGGACAACCCCGGTCCGGCGGATCCCAGCGAGCTCTACCTCAACAACGGCGACGGCACCTTCACCGACGTCAGCCAGGTGCTGGACGAGGCGAACAGCGAGCTCCAGGGCGCCTACACCTATGCCGGCGGCTTCCACGACGTCGACGTGGACGGCGACCTGGACATCGTCTTCGTCAACGACCTCGGCAGCTTGCGCAAGGGCAACGTCGTCCTCCGCAACGACTCGGTGGACGGCACGCTGTCGGTCACCGACGTGACCGAGGAGTGGGGCCTGGAGCTCGCCATCTTCGGCATGGGCCTGGGGGTGGGGGACATCAACTTCGACGGCTTCCCGGACCTGGTCAGCGCCAGCTGGGACGCCCTGCCCCTCCAGGAGTCCCTGGGCAAGACCCTCTACTACCGGAACGAGAAGCCCCGGGGTCTCGAGCCCGAGATCGGGGTCAGCGACGTCGCCTGGGGCACCCAGTTCGCCGACATGGACAACGACGGCCTCGAGGACCTGGTCGTCGCCTTCGGCTACATCCGCGAGGACCACGAGGGCCTGGGCAACCCGGAGCTGCAGCCGGACAACCTCTTCCTCCAGCAGGCCGACGGCACCTTCGTCGAGGTGGCCGGCGAGTGGGGCATCGATCACGACGGCATGAACCGGGGCCTGTCCACCGCCGACCTCAACGGCGACGGCTACCTGGACATCGTGCGCCGGGATCTGAAGGGCAACGCCATCATCGACATGAGCCGCTGTGGCGACAACGCCTGGCTCCGCATCCGCCTGGACCAGCCGGCCCCGAACATCGACGCCGTCGGTGCTCGGGTGGCCGTGACGGTCGGTGGCGTGACCCAGACCCGCTGGCTGCGGGCCGGGGGCACCAGCTACGCCAGCAGCGACCCGCTTGAGGTTCACTTCGGCCTGGGGGAGCATGACACCGTGGACAAGATCCTGGTGACCTGGCCCGACGGTGCGCAGTCCCTGAGCACCGACGTCGCGACCCGCCAGTCCGTGGAGATCCACCGGACCTCCCGCTGATCGTCCTCGGCCTCGCCCTGGGGGCCTGCGCGAGCACGGGTGCGCCGGTGCCCGAGGCGGCGCCCGCACCGGTGCCCGTGGCGGAGGCCTACGTGCTCCTGCACCGGTCGCGGCCGGTCTTCGCGGCGCCGAGCGACGACGCGCCCCGCGGCCGCCTCGGCCTGGCCCGTCCCGCGGACTTCCCGGCCGAGGTCTGGCCGGCCCGGGTGCTGGCGGAGCAGGCGGGCTGGCTGCAGGTGCGGCCGGTGCACCCGTCGCGCGCCGCCGCCCACTGGACCGATCCGCCGCCGGTGCTGCAGGCCCTCGGGCTCGAGGTCTGGATCCCCGAGGACTTCGCCCTGCCGGTGGTGGTGGCGCCGGTGATCCAGAGCTGGCTGGACGGCTCGACGATCTCCCTGAGTCCCGGCACCCCCCTGGTGGGCAGCACGGCCCTGCTGCGTGCCGGCGAGGCCACCCTCTCGGTGACCGCCACCCCCGAGCTGCACCAGCGCGGCTTCCGCTACCTGCCCGGCAGTCTCACCCCGAGCCGGGTGCCCATCGGCTGGCTCGGCGTGGACGAGCACCTGGCCTTCGGCACGGTGGGGGCCGTGCCGCTCGCCCGCGTGCCGCGGGCAGGACGGAGTCGTCCGGTCACCCGCATCCCCCTCGAAGAGCACGCCACCGCCGGCAGCCACCACTGGGGCATCGTGGGGTCTCGCACCGCGCGGGTCCGCACCCTGTTGGACCCGGACCAGGTCCGGGACGGCCCGGGCTGGAGCCACGCGGTCACCCGCACCGAGAAGCAGTCGAGCTACGACGGCTGGTGGTCGGTCGCGGCGGACACGCCGGTGACCTGGGCCGACGGCACGGTGGCCGGCCGGGTCAACCAGCCGCTGCGCTGGGACGTCGAGCCTGACCAGGCCGCGGATGGCCGCACCTGCGCCTGGTGGCAGGACCTCGCCGGCACCCACGAGGCGGCGGGCGTCACGGCGCGGTGGGGCGTGCACGCGAGCGTGCTGGCCCAGACCGGACTTCAGCTGTGCTTTCCCGAGGGCGCGGTGCGCTGGGCGCCCCCCGAGGGCGACTACTGACTCTGCTCGTAGACGAAGCCGTCGATCATGAGCCGGCCGTTGCCGTAGGCCTCGACCGTCAGCTTGCCCAGGTTGCCCGGGTCCACGGTCACGAACCCGAGGGTCGTGCTCTTGTACTGGTTCAGGAAGTCCGCATCGACGGCGCCGCCGTCCGGTGCGAAGTCGCTGACGACCAGGTCCGTGCTCGCCACGGGGATGCCGCCCTCGGAGTAGGTCAGGGTCGCGACCTGGGCGCTGGCGTCGAGGCCGCTGCTGTCCTCGAGCTTGAGCAGGGCGACGATCTTGGTGCCCGTCTTGGCCTGCAGCCGGTTGTCCGGGACCAGCTCGTCGTAGACGATGCCCGCCTCGGTGGTCTCCAGTCCGCTCTCCTTGGAGAAGGCCGACCAGTCGCCGCCGGTGCCCACGGAGCCCACGCAGGGCTCGCCGAGGCAGGTCCCGTCTTCGTCCTCGGCCTCGCGCAGGATGAGGATCTGCCCGGACAGGAAGTCCATCATCAGGCCCGTGGTGTAGCCCATGGGCGGCGTGCTCAGGCGGGTCTGCACGTGGTAGGTCGTGCCCGGCGCCGGGTGGTCGAAGTCGTGACTGCCGTAGGGGATGCCGGCCGGCTGCAGGGTGCTGGTGAACGCGGCGGTGAGCTGCTGGGCGTGCTCGTCGGGGATGATCTCGTCCTGGCTGTTCCAGGCGATGTACGACTTCACGTCGATCCAGCCGTTCTCCACCAGCCAGTTGCAGCTGGCCTCGTTGTAGCGCTGGTCGACCGCGGCGCTGTCGCCGGGGGCGCCGCCGAGGATGTGCTGCAGGGTCTGGGGGTCGTCCGGGTAGTAGGTCTCCTGGACGCAGGGGGCGGAGTCGACGATCAGGCCGTCGAACTCGCCGTAGCGGCCGGCGACCGAGGCGGCGGCCGTGCCGCCGGCGCTGGTGCCCCAGCTGAAGATCTCCTCGACGCTGAAGCCGGCCTGGCCGTCCCGCACGAAGTCCGCGACCTGTGCCGCGTGGTAGTAGCCGTAGTGGTTGACGGGATCGACGGGGTCGTCCGGACCCTGTCCCTGCCACATGTCGCACCACTCGTTCCGCGGCAGCACGACGGTCCACTTGGCGTCGGCGAACCAGCTCGCGACCAGGCTCGGGGGGCCCATGACCTTGTCGACGTTGGCCTGGACGTTGCTGGTGGTGCAGCTGGAGGGCAGGGTGCCGCTGGAGTCGTCGCCGGTGGCGGCGCCGTGGAACCAGATCACGGTCTTGAGGGACTCCTTGGGGCCGATGGTGGTGGGCCGGTAGACGTAGAAGACCGGGTTGTTGCCCTCGACCGTGGTGTAGGCATCTGTCGCGGCCGAGGTCACCTCGTAGGTGGCGTACTCGTAGCCCAGGGAGGCGTAGCTGGCGGTGTCGACGTTCGTCTCGACCCAGCCCGCCCACGGGCCGGTGTCGGTGTCGGTGTCGCTGTCGGCGT
>CAYFPX010000121.1:10060-23615 GCA_964344945.1 uncultured Enterobacterales bacterium | reverse complement strand
GGTGTCGCCCGAGTAGCAGTCGACGCCGAAGAGCGCGACGATGTCGCCGGCGCAGGCCTCGTCGATGTCCTCCATCTCGTCGGAGTGCATGCGCACCAGGCGGCCGACCTTGACCTTCTGGCGGCTGCGGGCGTTGATGATGCTGTCGCCCTTCTTGAGCGCGCCCCGGTAGATGCGCAGGTAGGTCAGCTGCCCGTAGCGCCCGTCCTCCAGCTTGAACGCCAGCGCCGCGGTCCGACCCGTGGGGTCGGTCGGCATGATGAAGGGCACCTCTTCGTCGTCCTCGAGGCGCAGGGCCTCGTTCTCGACGTCGGTGGGGCAGGGCAGGTACTCGATCACCGCGTCCAGGAGCTTCTGCACGCCGCGGTTCTTGTAGGCGGAGCCCATGAAGACCGGGCAGAGCTGGAGGCTGATGGTGGCCTCCCGGATCGCCTTGTGGATGGCCTCTGGGGTGACCTGCTCCTCGAGGATGGCCTCCATCAACTCGTCGCTGAACATGCTGACGGCGTCGAGCATGATCTCGCGGTACTCCTCGGCCTGGTCCGCGTACTCGGCGGGGATGTCCTCGTCGGAGATGAACTCGCCGTTGTCGCCGGTGAAGCGGTGGGCCCGCATCGTGGCCAGGTCGATCACGCCCTCGAGCTTCTCCTCGAGGCCCAGCGGGATCTGCATCATCACGCTGTTCAGGCCCAGCTTCTCCCGCAGCTGCTCGCAGACGCGGAAGGGGTTGGCGCCCTGGCGGTCGCACTTGTTGACGAAGGCCAGCCGCGGCACGTTGTAGCGTCGCATCTGCCGGTCGACCGTGATGGACTGGGACTGCACGCCCGCGACCGAGCAGAGCACCAGGACCGCACCGTCGAGCACCCGTAGCGCCCGCTCCACTTCGATGGTGAAGTCGACGTGCCCGGGGGTGTCGATGATGTTGACGTGGTGCTCCTTCCACTCGGCGTGGGTGGCCGCCGACTGGATCGTGATGCCACGCTCACGCTCCAGCTCCATGCTGTCCATCTTGGCGCCGACACCGTCCTTGCCGCGGACCTCGTGGATCGCGTGGATCCGGTCCGTGTAGAACAGGATGCGCTCGGTCAGCGTGGTCTTGCCCGAGTCGATGTGCGCGCTGATGCCGATGTTCCGGATGCGCGACAGGTCCGCAATCACCTTGGACTCCGAGTCTTTGGAGTGATCCCCTGAGGGCGCCGCCTGATACGCGGTGCGGCGGCTCCTGTCAACAGCCGACCCGGCATCGACACGAACTTGCACCGCGAGCAGGGACCGCGGTACCCCTCTGCGCTGCCCCTTCGGAGGACCCGATGCTGACCACCCTCTTCCTGCTCGCCTGTGGCGGCTCCGAGCCTGCTGCGACCCCTGTTCCCGCCGAGCCCGCGGCACCGGCGGCTCCGCCAGCGGCGGCCGCCGACGCCGAAGCCGAGGCAGAGGCCGAGCCCGCCGCCGCTGAGGGCGAGGACGCCCCTGAGGAGGCCGCGGCCGGTGCCCCCGAGCACGCCGCGCCCGCGGGCAACCCCGGCACCGGTAGCACGGGCAAGGCCGGCCCCAAGTCCAAGGGCGCCACCGAGAGCGAGACCAAGACCACCGGCAAGGCCGGGCCCAAGTGAGTGGCCGGGGGGTTTCCCCCCGACTGAACAAGTAGGATGTCCCGTTCGTCCTGGGGGCTCACCCCCGGGACCGCTGTGCGCACGCAGCGGCAGGAGGCCTCCTCACCATGATCTCGCGACGCAAGACCCTGCTCGGCCTCGCTGCCTTGGCCTGCGCGCCGTCGGTGGCCCTGGCTCAGGACGACGCGGCTTCGGCCCTGGCCGAGGCCGACCGCCTCTGGAAGACCCGGGACGCCGGCACCAATGCCCAGACCGCGGTGCGCCTGCTGGAGCGGGCCCACAAGGTCGACCCCAAGAGCTACGACCTGTGCTGGAACCTCTCCCGCTTCCACTACTGGCTGGCCGACGGCGCCAGCAGCGACGGGGTCAAGGCCCAGCACGGCAAGACCGGCTGGGACTACGCCGAGAAGGCCAAGCGGATCGATGCCAGCCGCGTCGACGGCTACTACTGGGCGTCGG
Organism: uncultured Enterobacterales bacterium; assembly: GCA_964344945.1. GTDB lineage: Bacteria > Myxococcota_A > UBA796 > UBA796 > CAJQPC01 > CAYFPX01. Next base: position 21,543 of record CAYFPX010000121.1, on the reverse strand, counting down.
CCTGCATCGGCGCCTACAGCAACGGCAAGGGCATCGTCACCGCGCTCAAGGAAGGCCTGGGCGACAAGTTCCAGCAGAACGCCGAGAAGGCCGCCCAGATCAACGCCGCCCACGACGACGCCGGCCCGCTGCGGGCCCTGGGGCGCTTCCACTTCTCGCTGCCGTGGCCGCTCAAGGACCTGGACAAGTGCCGGGACTACCTCTCCCGCTCCCTGAAGATCGCGCCGAACTCCGCGATCAACCTCTACTTCATGGCCGATCTGGAGAAGGAGGAGGACAACACCGCCCAGGCCCGGTCCCTGTGTCAGAAGGTCCTGGCGCTGAACGCGGCAGCGGGTGACGGGCCGGCGATCCGCAAGCACCAGCGGCTGGCGAAGATCCTGATGGCGAGCCTCTGAGTGTCCTTCTGGGAGAGCGGCGTCGTCCTGACCGGGCTGTGGCTCGGGGTGCTGCTGGTCGGGGCCACCGCTCTGCGGCGCAGCCTGCCGGCGCTGGCGCGCTTCGGCATCCCCGACAGCATCGTGGCGGGCCTGGTCGGGCTGATCCTGGGGCCCGGACTGCTGGGGCTGCTGCCTCTCGACACGGGCACGCTGGAGTCGCTGGTCTACCACGGGCTCGCGATCCTCTTCATCGCGGTCTCCCTGCAGTCCCCGGCGAAGGGCAAGGGCGGTGGCGGGGCCATCTCCTACGCCTTCTCGATCCCGGTGCTGGCGCTGGTCCAGGCCATCATCGGCGTGCTGGTGGTGCTCGGCATCGCCATGCTCACCGGAGACAAGGCCCACCCGGGCTTCGGCCTGCTGCTCCCGCTCGGCTTCCAGCAGGGGCCCGGTCAGGCGCTGTCGCTGGGCAAGGCCTGGGAAGCGTCGGGCCTGGTGGACGGCTCACAGCTGGGGCTGATCATCGCCAGCGTCGGCTTCGCCTGGGCCGTGCTCATCGGCGTGCCCCTGGTGGCCATCGGCCGCAAGCTGGGCTGGGCCGACGACCCGGGCCGCGGCGGCACGGGCGGCGAGCAAGAGGGCGCCGCAGAGGAACCGGAGCCCCACACCGAGGTCGGCGGCCTGGAGCCCCTGACGAACCAGGTCATCGCCATCGGCGCGGTCTATCTGGCGACCTACGGTGTGGTCATCGCCCTGACGTCCGCCCTGGCCGGCAAGCCGCAGATCGCCGCGATGATCTGGGGCTTCCACTTCATCCTCGGCACCCTGCTGGCCCTGGCCGTGCGCGGCCCCTGGCGTCGCGTCCAGGCGCTGCCCCCGCTGCACGACGGCCAGCTCGGCCGGGTGGCGGGCTTCACGGTCGACGTGATGACCTGCGCCGCCCTGAGCGCGGTGTCGATCAAGGTGCTCTCTGCGAACCTGCTGCCGATCCTGGTGCTCACCAGCCTCGGCGGCCTGGCGACCCTGGTGGTGGTGCTCTGGATCGCTCGCCGGGCCTACCCGGTGGCGCCCTTCGAGCACGCGGTCATGCTCTTCGGCACCGCCACCGGCACCCTGCCGATGGGGCTGGCGCTGCTGCGGCTGCTCGATCCCGAGCTCAAGGGCCCGTCCGCCACCAGCGCGGTGCTCGGGTCAGCCGGGGCGCTGCCTCTGGGCGCGGCGCTGCTGATCGTGGTCCTTCCCTACCCGGTGGCCAACTACCCCGACGGCTTCCCCGGCGCGGTCTGGGTGGCTCTGGGCATGATCGCCGTCTACCTGGTCGCCCTGGTGATCGGCTGGTGGAAGCTGGGTCCGCTGCGGTTCGACGGGCCGCTGCTGAGCCTGTGGCCTCGGTCCGAAGCTACTGAGAACAGCTGACCCGGACCTGGACCGCGCAATTGGCGAAGGTCCCCACAAGGCCCGGGTTCTCCCCGCACTTCCAGCCGCGCCAGAGCTCGTCGATGCGCTTCGGGCAGGTCACCGGGGGTGGCTCGGGACAGCGGGTGGCGCCGGCGGCGGAGAAGGCGTTCTTGTAGGCCTGGCCGCAGACCGGGTTGTCCGGCTCGCCCAGGCCATAGGGGGTGCAGTCCTCGACCATCACCGAGTGGGAGCCCGCGAGCACGTAGCTGGCTTCGCAGGCGAGGGTGGGGGGGATGCCGTCGTCGCCCGCGTCGAGGGCGGTCACCTGGGCCTTGCCCTTCTCGTGCGCCCAGGCGCCGACCCGGGTCTCGGCCTTGTCGCCGCAGGCGAGCAACGAGGTCAGCCAGAGGGCGTGCATCTGCCGAGGGTAGCAGGTCCAGGTCGGGTCAAGAGTCGGCCTCTTTCGGTCCCTTCGGGGGAGGCCTGTGGCAAGGTGTCGCCGCACCGCTGGAGCGCCTGTGCTGGTGATGTTCGTCGCCTGCGCCCCCGACGTGGACACCCGTCCCTTCCCGGGTGGGGAGGCCGCCGTGGACTCCGCGGACTCCGCCTGGGTCGACTCTGCGGACACCGGGCCCATCGACACCGCGCCACCCGAGGACACCGGGGAGCCCACCGAGCCCGAGGAGCCCGCCGAGCCCGAGTGCCCGGATGGTGTGATCTGCCTGGACTGGCTTCCCTTCGAGGACACCTTCACGACCCGCGGCGGGGGGTCCGAGTGGGACAGCTACAGCTGCGCGCCGGGCACCGACGAGTCCGGGCCCGAGGTGATCTACCAGCTGACCTTGGAGGAGGCCGGCTTCCTGGCCATCGACCTGAGGCACGTGGAGAGCGGCGCTGACGTCGACGTCCACCTGCTGGGGTCCCTGGACCCGGAGGACTGCATCGATCGCGGCCACTGGGCCGCCGGCGCCTGGGTGCCGGCGGGGACCTGGTATGTGGTCGCGGACAGCTGGGTGGGCAGTGACGGCGCGGTCTACCCCGGCGAGTACACCCTGCAGCTGGGGCAGCTGTCGGCCGCGGACATGGCGGCGGAGGGGCTCGACCACACCACCGCCGCCCTCGGCCTGCAGGCCTTCGACCGGGCCTGGGACGAGGACTGGAGCGATCGGCCTCACCTGGGCGTGATCGACTTCTCCCTGCGCTCGGACCATGAGCGGCTGTGGATCTGGGACGTCGCCGGCGAAGAGCTGCTCCACAAGCTGCTCGTCACCCACGGCGAGGGCTCGTCGTCCAGCAGCGACGCGGGCATGGCCGAGACCTTCTCCAACATCGAGGGCAGCCACCAGTCCAGCCTGGGCATGGCGGTCGGGGCCGAGGACTACATCGGCAGCAACGGCCTGTCCCTGCGACTCGACGGGCTGGAGCGGGGCTACAACGACGCGGTGCGGGACCGGGCCATCGTGGTGCACGGCGCGGACTACGCGCGACAGGAATACGTGGACAGCTACGGTCGGCTGGGCCAGTCCTGGGGCTGTCCCGCCGTCGACGACCGGGTCAGCGATCAGGTCGTCGACGATCTCCAGGACGCCTACCTCTGGAGCTGGTACCCGGACGGGGACTGGTCGGTGAATTCGACCTACTTGCCCTAGTGTCCTGTCTCAGAAGTTCGTGAGGCAATCACGCAGCCATCGCCGCGGCTGGTGGTCTGCTCGAGCGGCCGGTGTGGCCGAGTCACATCAACGCGAGAGCGGGCCGCCAGGCGGGGTGAGGGCAAGTGAGTGTCCACGAACTTCTGAGACAGGACACTAGGCTCCCTGTGGGGGGGGATCAGTCCGCGTAGGCCTGGGTGTGGCCAGCCGTGGGGCTCGTCGAGCCGCTGAGGGAGTCGACGTCCAGTCGGATCCGGCCGTCACCACCGTCGCCGCCGTAGGCCGATCCGTAGGGGGAGCCGTCGTGCCAGGCGCTGGCGCCGCCGGTACCGCCGGTGGCGGAGACGGAGCCGGTGAGGGTCATGGTCGGGGCCGCCAGGTGGAGAGTGCCACCGCTGGCCGCGCCGCCACCGCCGACCTCGCCCTCGTTGGACTGGGCGTCCTCGCCGTCCTCGCCGTCGGCTCGGATCGCGCCGGCCACGTCGATGGAGGTCGCGGAGAAGATGGCGATCAGGCCGCCGCCGGCCCCGCCGTCGCCGCAGACATTGCCGGAGTCGCTGCCGTCGCCTTCGGTGTCCGGGGAGCCGCCGCCGCCGCCGGAGCCCAGGTGCAGGTCGGAGAGATCCGCCGACCCGTAGGTGCCGCCACCGCTGGTGACCGCGCTGCCGCCGTAGCTGGTGCCGTCCTGGCCTGCGCTGCCGTGGCCGCCACCGCCGCCGGAGTCGCCGTTGTCCCCGCGGCGTGGGTAGGCGCCGCCGCCGCCGTCGTTGGCCGAGGTGTCGCCGCTGGCGCCCGTGCCGGAGATCGACTCGCCCTGGGTGGGGTCGCTGCCGTTGCCGACCGGGCCGTCGCCGCCCCGGAAGCCCTGGCCGCTGACGTCGATGTCCCCGTCGACGGTCACCGCACCGGTGGCCCGGAAGGCCAGGACCGCGCCGCCGTCGCCGACCCAGGTGTCGGCGTCGACGGTGACGCCCGAGGCCACGTCGACGGTGGTGTAGTGGGGGACCCGCTGGACCAGGACCACGTCGCTGGCGCTGTAGTCGTCGCCCAGGGCCGGGACGAAGTCCACGGTGGTGCCGGAGACGGCCGTGACCACCACGTATGCGTGGCTGCCTGCGCAGACCCCCTGCTGGCACAGCACGAGCAGCTCGTCGTCGACGGCGAACAGGCCGGTGTCGGCGGTCTCCAGGGTCTGGTCTCCGCCCAGGGCGTCGCTGGCCAGCAGGGTCCAGTCCCCGACGGTCGTGTCGGTGGTCACCGACCAGGCGCCGTCGGCGCCGGAGCCGCCGGTCGGCACGCGGACCACGCTGGCGTCGTCGGGATCGGCGTCCAGGTCGTTGGCCAGGCCGTCGCCGTCCCGGTCGTCGTCCATGCAGTCCTCGAGGCCATCGCCGTCGGAGTCGGTGCCGGTGTCGTCGCAGTCGTCGGCGTTGTCGACGTAGCCGCTGGGGGCCTCGCAGCCCACGACGCTGTCGGCGGGGTCGCCCAGGCCGTCGCCGTCGGCGTCCCGGTAGAAGGTCTGGCCGGTGACGAAGTCCTCGTCGATGGCGCCGTCGCAGTCGTTGTCGATGTCGTCGCACTCCTCGGCGGCGCTGGGGCTGAGGGCGGGATCGGTGTCGTCGCAGTCATCGTCGCTGGCGACGTGGCCGGTGGGGGCGTCGCAGGCGAGGGTGGACGAGGTGGCGTCTCCGTGGCCGTCGCCGTCCGAGTCGGCGTACCAGGACGTCGCGTCCCAGGCGTCCGGACCGTCGGTGGTGCCGTCGCAGTCGTTGTCCACCCCATCGCAGAGCTCGGTGGCGTTCGTCGAGATGGCCGGGTCGGTGTCGTCGCAGTCGTCGGCGTTGGCGACATAGCCAGTGCCCGGGGTGCAGGCGGTGGCGGTGTTGAGGGGGTCGCCGTCGCCGTCTGAGTCGTTGTCGGCATACCAGGTGGTGGCGTCGGCGGGGTCGTCGTCGTCGACCAGGCCGTCGCAGTCGTCGTCCACGCCACTGCAAGTCTCGCTGGCGGCCGGGTTCACCGCGGGGTCGGCGTCGTCGCAGTCCTGGTCATCGGTGGTGGTGGCGGCGGGCTGGTCGCAGGCGGCCACCGGGGTGCCGGCGTCGCCGTAGCCGTCGCCGTCGCTGTCGGCGTACCAGGTCCCACCGGTGCTGGTGTCGACGTCGGCGTCGTCGTCGTCGGTGTCGCCGTTGCAGTCGTTGTCGAGGCCGTCGCAGACCTCCGTGCCCCCGGGGTGGGCGTCGGCGTGGGCGTCGTCGCAGTCCGTGGCGTCGGCGACATAGCTGCTGGGGGCTTCGCAGGTGTCGGTGGAGAAGGCGGCGTTGCCGTAGCCGTCCGAGTCGACGTCCAGGTACCAGGTGGTGGTGCCGGTGACGTCGGGGTCGTCGTCGTCGACCAGGGCGTCGCAGTCGTCGTCGGTGCCGTTGCAGATCTCGGTGGCGCTGGGGGAGACGGTGGCGTCGGTGTCGTCACAGTCGGTGTCGTCGTCGACCGCTGTGCTGGGCGCTTCGCAGGCGCTGACAGGGCTGCTGGCGTCGCCGTGGCCGTCGCTGTCGGCGTCGGTGTACCAGGTCGCGGGGTCGGCGACGTCGGGGTCGTCGTCGTCGACCAGGCCGTCACAGTCGTCGTCTTCGCCGTTGCAGAGCTCGGTGGCTCCTGGGTGGACCTCGGCGTCGCCGTCGTCGCAGTCCGTGGCATCGGCGACCAGGGTGTCCGAGCCTTCGCAGCTGGCCTGGGTGGCGTCGGGGTCGCCGTAGCCGTCGCCGTCGGTGTCCAGGTACCAGGTGCCCAGGTCGCTGGCGTTCTCGTCGACGGCGGTGTCGCAGTCGTTGTCGGCCTCGTCGCAGACCTCGTTGGCGCCGGGCCAGGTGGAGGCTTCCGAGTCGTCGCAGTCGTCGCTGTTGTCGGCGAAGCCGCTGGGGGCGTCGCAGGACTCCTGGCTGAAGGCGGTGGATCCGTAGCCGTCGCCGTCGCTGTCGAGCCACCAGGTGGCGGGATCGGTGAGGGAGTCGTCGTCGTCGTCGATCGTGCCGTCGCAGTCGTCGTCCAGGTCGTTGCAGACCTCGTCGGCGCCGGGGTTGATCGCGGCCTCGGTGTCGTCGCAGTCGGTGGCGTCGGCGAGGTAGGTCGAGGGGGCTTCGCAGGCCTCGACGGTCGTGGCGGCGTCGCCGTAGCCGTCGCTGTCGCCATCGCGGTACCAGGTTGTGGCGTCGGCGACTGTGGGGTCGTCGTCGTCGGTGAGCAGGTCGCAGTCGTCGTCGGTGCCGTTGCAGACCTCGGTAGCGCCGGGCTTCACCGCGGGGTCGGCGTCGTCGCAGTCCGTGCCGTCGGCCACGAAGCCCGTGGCGCCCTCGCAGTCCTGGGTCTCGGTGCTGGGGTCGCCGTAGCCGTCCTCGTCCAGGTCGGCGTACCAGAGGTCGCCGACCGCGTCGTCGATGGCGTCGTTGCAGTCGTCGTCGACGCCGTTGCAGGCCTCGACGGCGTCGGGGTTCACGGTGGGGTCGTTGTCGTCGCAGTCGTCGGCCAGCGGGTGGCCGTCGCCGTCGAGGTCGTCGTCGGGGGTGGAGTCGTCGCAGTCGTCGTCGAGGCCGTTGTAGGGGGTCTCGCTGTTGCCCGGGTAGACGTCGGCGTTGGCGTCGTCGCAGTCCTGGTCCGCGGGGGAGCCGTCCTGGTCGAAGTCGGTGACGGTGGGGTCCCCGGTCTCGGTCGTCACGAGGCCGGTCTCGCCGCCGGTGTCGTCCTTGGAGCGACAGGCGGGCAGGAGGAGGAGCAGGACGAGGAGGGTGCGCACGGGACCTCCGTTGGAGGAGGGGAGGATACCTGTCGGGTGGTCGACGCGGGGGTCGATGACTCGACAGAGGCCTGGGCCTCGACTCCCTGGTCGTGCGGGGGCAGCGGGTGGAACGGCACTTGCCCGAGTGCCGACCATGCCGAAGCACCACCTCCTGTCCGCGGTCCGAGGGACCCTGCTGTTCAACACCCACGCCGAGGCTCGTGCCCTCTGGGAGCGCCTCTTCGAGCGTCTCGCGGAGCCACTGGCCGTCTGCTTGATGCCGGACCACGTGCACGTGCTGCACCGGCGGGACCAGCGGGCTGCACTGGGAGACGCCGCCCGAGCCTATGCCCGGTGGCGCAATGCCTTCCGTGGGGAGTCCGGGCCGGTCTTCCGGCGGCAACCGGCGGTCGAGTCGGTGGCCGATGGCCTCAAGACGCGTCGAAGCGTGAGGTACATCCACCTGAACCCCTGCCGGGGCGGGCTCGTGACCTGCCCGCTGGCCTGGCCCTGGTCGACCCACCGGGATCGGACCGGGCTGGTGCTGGCGCCGCGGGCACCGCGGGCCTCGGACATCGAGGGCTTCCACCGGTACGTCTCCGGGGATCCCAGCGCAGAGGTGCTGGGCACGCCGCTGCCTGTGGGCGGCCGGGAGCTCCCCGTGGGCCGAGACGGCCTCGAGCAGGCCCGGGCTGCGGTCTCGGAGGCGCTGCGGGTGCCCTTCGCCGTGATGGAGCGTCGGGGACCCGCACGCACCTTGCTCGTGCACGCCCTGCGGGCGATGACGGACCAGGATGCGGTGGTGATCGGCGGGCTGACGGGCATGTCGCCTCGGTCCGTGCGCCGCGTGTCGACGCGTCTCCATCGCGACCTGCGCCTGGTCGGCCGGCTGTGTGGTGACGCCCGGTTCCCTGGCCTGGGGGACCACGACCTCCGCCTGGAGCGGCCCTTCGGCGCCTACGCCCGGCGCAAGGGCGTGCCCAGCTCCCGGCGCTGGCCCTGAGCCGGCCGGCCTGCTGGCGGGTCCCAGACCCCGAGCTCGGAGGTGCGAGGCTGTCGGTGCGCGCAGAGTCGGAGTGAGTGGCCGCGGGTGCGCGCAGAGTCGGTGTGAGTGGCCGTGGTCGCTGCCTGAGGCCTCCGGGGGGGGCCCCCTGAGGGCCCGGATTGCGACTCAGAGGCACGCTCAGGCCCTGGTTGCGGCCGCTCACCCCGACTCTGCGCGCACCCGCGGCCATTCGGCCCTGCTCTCCCCAGGCCCACGGCCACTCACCGCGGCTCTCCGCCCGAGGAGCGGACGAACGTCCGTACTTCGGACGTTCGTCCGCGTCCGGCGGCGTTCGTCCGCGTCCGGCGGCGTTCATCGGTGTGCTGCGGCGCTCGACGGCCCCCACCGGCGGGCGGGTGCCGGGGTGGCTCAGCGCGGAGCTCGGCGGCGCAGGCACGCGGCCAGCAGGCCCGCCCACAAGGGCCAGCCCAGCGCCGGCGGCGCGCTCGAGCAGCCGTAGCCGGCCGAGTCGACCATCGCGGTGGCGGCGTCCCCCTCGGCGCTCTCCGGCGCGCTGGTGTCGAAGGCCACGGTCACCACGTCGCTCGCCACCCCATAGGTCTCCACCAGGTCCAGCAGCTCGCTGTAGACACTGGTGTCCCCGGCGAGCCAGGCGATGTCGAGGTCGCGCACCCGCAGCTGGGCCCAGGCGCGGGCGATCACCGAGTGGCTCTCCTCCACCGCCGGGAGCACCACGGTCCAGGCCTGATCGATGTCCTCCGGACCCCGCAGGCCACCGAGCCGGACCTCGGCCTCGCCGACGGCCTCGAAGCGGAAGGCCAGCAGCAGCTCGTGCCCCCCGGACAGGTCCTCCAGTGCCGCCGGCGCCTGGTCCCAGCCGCCGTCGACCCACACCTCCGGCTGGACCAGCAGTGGGTCCGCGAGACGCGCCTGGAGCGCTCCCACCGCCTCCGCCACACCGGCCGAGTCCGCCACGAAGCCTGCCTCGCCCCGGTTCTCCCGGGCCAGTCGGCCCAGCAGCTCCGTGTCCGCGGCCGCCCCGATGCCAAGTGCGTACAGCGAGGCATTGAGGGTGTTCGCGTCGGACAGCGCCCAGGCGATGGCGTCGGGATCGGTCTCCCCAACCGTGGCCCCCCCATCCGTGAGCCAGACCACGTAGGCCGCCGCCGCCAGGCCACCATCCGCCGCTTCGATGGTGTTGTCCGCCAGTGGCGGCGCGTCCCCCTCCGGCCCCCGCGCCGTGCCACCACACCCCAGGAAGTGCCGCTGCTGCAGGGTGTCGTCGGCCAGGTCGAGGGCCGAGGTCAGCGCCTCCGCCGGGTCGCTCAGCCCGCTCGCGGCCTGGCGCTCCAGGAACGCCACGGCCCGCTCCACGGCACCCTCGGTTGCCGTTGGCGCCGTGGCCCGGAAGGCCCATGACTGGGAGGCGTACGGGATCACGTTGAAGCGATCCCTCTCCTCCAGGGCCTCGAGCCAGGTGCCGCCAGCCGCCACGGCCGTCTCCAGAGGCGCCCCGCCCATGGAGTCCGAGGTGTCCACCACGAAGGTGAACAGCTGATCGACACGCACCGACTCGTCCACCACCCCCGGCACCAGCACCAGCAGCCCGTAGCCAGGCCCGCCGGTCTCCCCGGTGAAGGGATCCTGCTCGGGCCGGTAGGCGAGCAGGGCGACCCCGAATTCCCCGGGCTCCTCGGTCCAGGTCAGCGCGAGCTCCGAGACCTCGTCGAGCTCCCCGGACCAGCTCGCCGCGGCGGCCGTGCCCGCCACAGTCACCTCGCCGTCGCTCAGCGTGGCCTCGATCACGGGCTCCAGGCCGACGACGTCGAAGGCCACCGAGACCTGGGGCACCACCGGGTTGAGCCCGGCGTCGTCCAGGGGCACGACCAGCGACAGCGCTCCCTCATCAGCCCGCAACACCTGCTGCCAGCTGAGCTCCAGCGCCAGCTCGCCGCTCTCCGAGAAGCTCGGCAGCGGCGTCGAGAAGACCTCGCCCGGCAACAGCTCCCTCAGATCGCCGTCCGGTCCGTCCTCCACCACCACGTCGTCGATGTGGGTCGCCCCTGCGCTGATCCAGTCCCCGTCGGCCTGCCGATACCGCAGACCGCTCACGCTGGCGCCCTCGGGCACGACCGTGGCAAAGGTCCAGCGCCCCGAAGGCACGTCCGGCCAGCTCCAGCGGGTCGTGGCGCCCGCCACGCGACCGGCCACCTCGACGTCCACGTCCAGCGTCGCCAGCTCGGCGTAGTCCGTGCCCCGGTAGAGCACGCCCGAGGCCCACGCGGCCCCCACCAGGGCCCAGAGTCCGATCACGGCTGCCTCCCGAAGGCCAGGGTCGCGCCCGGCCCCATGTGTTGGACGTCGCGGCCCCCGGCCGATGCCGACACCCGCACCCACCAGGTCTCCCCCGGCGCCCAGAGCAGGCCCAGGCCCACGCGCAGCGCGGGATCCCGCTGGCCCGCCCAGGTCTCCAGGCTCAGCCGCGGCGCCAGGGTGAGCCCCGACCGCAGCGGCGCATCGACCCCCGCTGACAGGCGCACGCCCATGCGGGCCAGCCAGTCCACGTCGGCGATCACGTGGACCCGGTCCACGTCCAGGTCCCCGCTCAGCCGGAACCCCCCGGACGGCCCGGCCTCCCGCAAGACCCCCAGCCGTACCTCGCCCCGCAGGTCCAGCCGCTGCGCGACCCGGAAGGTCCGCGCACCGGTGGCCAGCGCCCCCGGCTGGGTGCCGCCGATCACCAGCGCCCCCACCGCGATCTGCGGCCCCGCCTGGAGCTGCAGGTGCAGGGTCCCGTAGGCATCGGGTCCGAAGGAGGAGACATAGGCCGTCTCCGCAGCGAACCCGACCGCCAGGGCCGAGCCCACCAGGGCCGTCGCGAGCATCACCAGCGCACCTCCACGCGGCCGTCGGTCACCAGTCCCAGGTCCCGCCAGGGCAGGTCGTAGCCGCCGGCCCCCACGGCCCCCTGGAAGCGCCAGCGCTCCCGCACCACGGCGTCCACCACCAGCGCACCGTCGGCCCGCCACTGGAGGAAGTCCCCCCGGTGGGTGGGCAGGGTGCCGACCCGGCTGCGCAGCCCGACCCGCACCTGGTCGCTCAGGGCCACCCGGCCGTCGAGCACGAAGCGGCTGCCCATGGGTCCGCGCCCGTCCCAGCCCAGCTCGAGCCGGGTCCGATCCGGGTGGCCCGTGCGCACCCCCGCGCCCAGGGCGAAGGCCAGGCCCTCGTCGTCGACCCCCGCGCCCAGCACGCCGTACACCCCAAGGCCGACCCCAGCGGTG
>CAYFPX010000121.1:0-10050 GCA_964344945.1 uncultured Enterobacterales bacterium | reverse complement strand
AACGCCACCGCCTGTCTGTCCGACGGACCTGAGTCGGCGGCCAGTAGGCTTGCCTGGCGCGGTCCGGGCCCGCTACGATCGGGCGGCGCCGAGGCGTTTGGCTACACGTTCGGCCCAGTGGCGAAAAATCAGCTCGACCTGTCGCCACTTGCCGCCGATTCCCCGAAAACTCTTGGTCCCCGCGCGCTCGTCGACCCCCGCGCCCAGCACGCCGTACACCCCAAGGCCGACCCCAGCGGTGTCGACCCTGCCCAGCAGCCAGTACCCGACCGCCGGCTCGGTGGCGTAGGGCTCGTCGCCCTTGCCCTCGACCCAGCGCTCGCCCCGCAGGCCCTCGAGGCGCACCTCGATCTGGCCCGGACCGACCGGGGGCCGCAGCTGCCAGCCCACCGCGCCCCAGGCGGCGCCGGTGTCGTAGCCGTCGCCGGTGAAGCCGCCTTCGACCACCAGGGCCTGGGGCAGGCCCGGCTCGTCGGTGAGCCGGCCCAGGGCCTCGCCGGACACCGCCCGCGTCCAGGCGGGCTCGAAGGGCTCGCTGGCCTCCCGCGGTGGTGCCACCGGCTCCGGCGCCGACTCGACCACCGCCACTGGATGGGGCCCTGGCGGCACCCAGGCCGGCGTGGGCTCCGCACCCAGCGGCTCACCGAGGCGCACGCCAGTCCCGGCGGCGACCACCTCCGGCCGCTCGGGCAGCAGCTCGATCAGATCCGGCCCGACCCAGCTGATGCGAGCGTCGCCGGCGTAGCGCAGCCCCACGATCGGCTCCCCGCCGCGGGGATCCGGCCGGACCTCCTCCAGGTACACGGCCACGGTCGTGCCCGGCGTCCAGCCGATCCCCGAGGCCTCCACCAGCCAGCGCCCCCCGCGCTGGGCCACCAGGCTCGGCGCCACGGTCGGACCCTCGTCGGCGACGGCGAGAGAGGCGAGCATCAACAGGACCGCGAGCATGGCGCGACTGTACTCGTACTCGTCGTGCGACTCCTTCCGTGGATACGACTTTGTGTATCCAACCTGTGGACATGACTTGGTCGGAGACCATCATGCTGTATCCAGATAGTAGACGACCCGGATATAGTATCGCCCGTGAGACGCGTCCCCGGCCCGGACATCTTCGAGACCATCGACTACCGCAGCTGGCTGCGGGCGTGGTTCGACGCGCAGAAGTCCGCCGACCACCGCTACAGCCACCGGGTCTTCGCCCGCCGCGCGGGCATCCGCTCGCCGTCGCTGCTGAACGAGGTCATCAAGGGCAACCGCAACCTCTCCCAGCGCACGACCGAGGGCTTCATCCGCGCCCTCGGCCTGAACCACGAGGAGGCGCGCTTCTTCGAGGCCCTGGTCCAGCTGGACCAGGCCGAGACCGTCGCCGCCAAGAACGACGCCTGGGAGCGCGTCGCCGCCAGTCGCCGCTTCCGCCAGGCCCGCCCCCTCGACGGCTCGCGCATGCGCTACCTCAGCAACTGGTACATCCCCGCCGCCCGCGAGCTCGCCCACCGCGGCGACTTCCGCGACGACCCCAGGTGGCTCGCCCGGCAGCTGGTCCCCCAGATCACCCTGGCCCAGGCCAAGGACGCCCTGACCACCCTGAAGGCCCTGGGCATGCTGCTGCCGGGCCCCGGCGACACCCTGACCCCGGCCGAGGTCTCCGTCGTCACCCCCCACGAGGTCGCGGGCCTGGCCGCCCACAACTACCACCGGGAGATGATCGCCCGCGCCGGCGACGCCATCGAGGGCGCCGATCCGGTCGAGCGCCACCTCTGCGCGGTCACGGTGGGCATCCCCGAGTCCCTGGTCCCGCGGCTGAAGGACGAGCTCGACAGCTTCCAGGAGCGCCTGCTCAACCTCTGCGACGACCAGGCGGGCGCCACCGAGAGGGTGTACCAGGTGAACCTGCAGCTCTTCCCCCTCACCCGGCCCCCGGAGCGGTCCCGATGACGCCCCTGGTCCTCGCGCTCCTGGCCTGCGCCGGCGATCCGGCCAGCGGCACCGCCGTGGGCAACCCGGGCAAGCTCGACTTCACCGGCACCGAGGTGCCGACGGATGTCACCTACACGGCTGTCGAGCTCACCGTCGCGGCGGTCGAGCTGGAGCCCTGCGACGGCGCCGCGATCCGCACCGAGCTCGACCGGGACCTCGACCTGCTCGCGGTGCCCACCTGGCCGATCGACGTCGACGGCGGCAGCTACTGCAGCGTCGTGGCCGAGCTCGACGGCCTGGTCCTGGTCGGCACCACCGACGGCGGCACGTCCTTCGAGGTCTCCCTCGCCCCCGACGACCTGGTCGTGGAACAGGACTTCGTGGTCGACGGCGACGACCTGCTGCTCGCCGTGCCCCTGGCCGTCGACGCCGCGGCCCTCGAGGCGATCGGCGAGGACGTCCAGATCGCCAGCGGAGACGAGGAGGCCGAGGCCATCGCCCAGGAGATCAGCAGCGGCGTGATCCTGGGCGTGGACACCGACGGCGACGGCCAGATCGACGCCGCCCCCGCCGGACTCTCCAGCCCCGGCACCGACGAGGCCGCCACCAGCGCTGACAGCAGCGCCGGCTGCGCGGCCGCGGGCAGCCGGGCGCACCGGGGCCTGGGCCTGCTCCTGGTCCTGCTGGGCCTGGCGTCCCGGCGGGACGGACGCCGTCGACGCCCGACGGTCGCACCCGGCGAAGTCGTGTGATCCCAGTGGCTTGAGTCCTGGCATGGCCATTGCCCTGTGCCCGGCCATGCTCCTGGTGACCCTCGCCCTTGCCTGTCAGCCCGACGCCCTCGACACCGAGCCCGGGGCCCTCTGCGACTTCGACCCGGCCCCCGCCGTCAGCGCCCTCACGCGCATCGGCGAGCACAAGTACGAAGCCGACGCCCCCGAAGAGGCCTGGGACGACGTCATCGTCAACCTGCTCGACGTGGTCGTGGACTGGGAGCGGGAGTGGATCCTGGCCGCGGGCGAAGGGGGCGTGATCGTGGCCGAGGGGCTCGCAGGCGAGCCCCGGACCCTGAGCATGTTCACCGACGGGGACATCTCCCGCTTCCACGCCCTGGCGCGGCTCGGCGACGACCACGTCGTCGCCACCAACCGCAACAGCGGGATCTGGTTCCTGGCCCTCGGCGACGACGGCCAGCTCGCCAAGGTGGCCCAGTCCGACCTGTTCGGCGCCGCCGGCGTCGCGGTCGACGGTCAGTGGCTGTACCTGGCCCGCCACGACGGCACGATCGAGACGTGGAACGTGGCGGATCCCACCACCCCCAGGCGGGTCGGCACGACCGCCGGCCTGGGCAATGCCTGGAGGGTCGTGGTCGACGGGGACCGCCTCTACGTGGCCGACAACGCCCGCGGCCTGGCGGTGCTCGACCGCAGCGATCCCGCGGCCCCTGTGCTGATCGCCGAGATCCCCCTCCAGGGTGGCGTGCAGGACCTGGCCCTCTACGGTGAGCACCTCTACGCCGCGGTCGGCGCCGCGGGCATCGAGGTGCTCTCCCTGGCCGACCGCGACGCTCCCCGGTCCGTGGCCCTGCTCTCCGACGAGATGGCGATCGTCTCCGTGGCGGCGGCGGATGGCCTGCTCTGGGCCACGGACCACGAGGGGGTGCGGGCCTACGACCTGGCGGACCCCGGTGCTCCCGAGGCCATCGGCTCCCTGGCCACCGACGAGTGGGCTCTGCACGTGGACGCCGGCGGCGATCGGGCGGTGATCGCGGACTGGGGGGACCTGGACGTGGTCGAGCTGGACCGCTCCCTGCGCTCCCCGGACCTGGAGGTCTCCCCCGACGAGCTGATCTTCTACGACGACGCCGACCACCTGGTCCTGACCCTCACCAACGGTGGTGGCGCCCCCCTGTACCTGGACGGCCTCTGCGCCGAGAGCGACACCCTCGTGGTCGAGGCCGACCTGGACCGCCTCGATCCCGGTGCCTCGCTCCAGGTGAGCGTGACGCTGACCGACCCCGCAGAGGACTTCGACAGCCACCTCTCCCTGCTCTCCAACGACCCCCAGGCCCCACGCCTCGAAGTGCCGGTCAGCACCGGGTCCGTCCGCCCCTCGGCCATCGCCGTGGGCGAGCAGGCCGTTGACTTCGTGCTCCAGGACCTCGACGGGGTCTCCCACCGCCTCTCCGAGCAGAAGGACAAGCCGGTCTTCCTGATGTTCTTCGCCACCTGGTGACCGATCTGTCTGTCCGAGGTCTCGGACGTCGAAACCGGTCTCTGGCGGGAGTACCAGGAGCAGGGCGTGGAGATCTGGGGGATCTCCGAGGAGGACCCCGCCACCCTGGAGTCCTTCGCCAACCAGCTGGACCTGAGCTTCCCGATCCTCGTGGACGAGGGCGGCGCGGTGCTCGACCAGTACAGCCAGCAGCTGGCCTTCCTGTGGACCGCCTACCCCCAGGACTGGGTCGTCGGTGCCGACGGCCGGGTCGCCTACGTCAACAACACCTACCAGCCCGACGAGCTGGAGGCCGTGATCGAGCGGGAGCTCCAGTGACCACCACCCGACGAACCCTGTTGTCCGCCGCGGCCGCCAGTGCCGCCCTGCTGGGCTGTCGCGAAGGCGACGGCGCCGCCTCGACGACCACGAAGGCCCCCGCGACCGGCATCGATCCGGGCGTGCGCCCCGGCTACGCCCTGCTCGAGGCCCACCCCGTCGACGCGCTCTACTCGGGGGTCTGCGAGGTCACGCCCCTCGGGGACCTGGGCCCGAACTACCTCGCCGGCGCCCCGGTGCGCACGGTGCTGGTCGACGCCGACGAGCCCGGGACGCCCTTCCGCCTGGCGGTCCAGGTGCTGGGCGACCGCTGCCAGCCCGTCGAGGGCGCCCAGGTGGAGATCTGGCACGCGGTCGACGCTGGCGGCTACTCCACCGAGGAGCCCTACCCCTGCCGCGGGACCGTGCCGACCGAGGCCGGCCTGGCCGTCATCGAGACCATCGAGCCCGGGTACGAAGTCGAGCACGAGGGCGGCAAGCCCATCCCCCAGCACATCCACCTGCGGGTCCGAGCGCCGGACCACGCCGAGGCGATCACGGGGCTGTTCCTGAGCGATGATCCGATCCTCGACTACACCGAGCTCGACGTGCCCCCGGAGCGGGTGGCCCACGTCTACACCGACACCGACGGGGTCCTGCGGGCGGACGTGGTGATCGTGCTGCTGCCGGCGGTGGTCTGATGCTGGGGCTCTGTCAGGGCTGTGAGCCCATGGACTAGCCGGAGCCCCCGGGGCTCCTCGGCCTGACCGCGATAGGCCGACCCCATGCACGAGTTCGACTACGACCTGGTGGTGATCGGCGCGGGATCCGGTGGGGTCCGAGCGTCGCGGATGGCCGCGGCCTTCGGGGCCCGGGTGGCCGTCATCGAGGAGCGCTACCTGGGGGGCACCTGCGTGAACGTGGGGTGCGTGCCCAAGAAGCTCTTCGTCTACGGCAGCCACTTCTCCGAAGAGCTCGCCCAGGCCCGGGGCTACGGCTGGGAGTTGGGCGAGGCGACCCACGACTGGGCCCGGATGATCGGCAACAAGGACACCGAGATCACCCGGCTCAACGGGGTCTACGGCCGGATTCTGGGCACGGCCGGGGTGGAGATCATCGAGGGCCGGGGCACCGTCGCCGGCCCTCACGCGGTCCGCGTCGGCGGTCGGACTCTCACCACGGACAAGATCCTGGTGGCCACCGGCTCCTGGCCCTGGCTGCCGGACATCCCGGGCATCGAGCACGCCATCTCGAGCAACGAGGCCTTCCATCTGCCCGCGCGGCCGGAGCGCGTGCTCGTGGTGGGCGGTGGCTACATCGCGGTGGAATTCGCCGGCATCTTCAACGGCCTCGGGTCGCAGGTCACCCAGATCTACCGGCGGGAGCTGTTCCTGCGGCACTTCGACGACGAGGTCCGGCACTTCGTCGCCGACGAGATCCGCAAGAAGGGCGTGGACCTGCGCTTCTCGGTGAACGTCGAGTCCATCGAACTCGACGGCGACGCCCGGGTCTGCACCCTGACCGACGGCACCCAGCTCCAGGTGGACTGCGTCCTGATGGCCACCGGCCGGCTGCCCCTGAGCCGCGGCCTGGGTCTGGAGCAGGCCGGGGTCCAGCTGTCGAGTCGCGGTGGCGTGGTCGTGGACACGGACTACGTCTCGTCGGTACCCTCCATCCTCGCGGTGGGGGACGTCATCGACCACATCCAGCTCACGCCCGTGGCCCTGGCCGAGGGCATGTACGTCGCCCGACACCACTTCGGCGGGCTCGACGTGCCCTGTCCCGACTATGCCAACATCCCGACGGCGATCTTCAGCCAGCCGCCGATCGGCACCGTCGGCCTCACCGAAGAGGCTGCCCGCGTGGACCACGACGTGGTGGTCTACCGCTCCACCTTCCGTCCCATGAAGCTCACCATGACCGACGAGCGCGAGCGCACCCTGATGAAGCTCGTGGTCGACCGGCAGACCGACAAGGTGCTCGGCTGCCACATGGTCGGGCCCGAAGCCGGCGAGATCATCCAGGGCCTGGCCGTGGCCCTGAAGGCCGGCGCGACCAAGGCGGTCTTCGACCAGACCCTCGGCATCCACCCCACAGCAGCAGAGGAGTTCGTGACCATGCGGACCCCGGTGACCCCGTGATCGCAGTCCTGCTCCTCGCCTGCACTGGCGACACCACCACCACCACCGAGGACTCGGCGACCCCGCCGGGCTTCACCGCGCTGACCGTCGAGGCCGGCATCCGCCACACCTGTGCCCTGGCCGACGACGGCACGGTCGCTTGTTGGGGCCAGGACGAGTTCGGCGAGTCCTCGGCGCCTGAAGGCATCTACTCCGCCGTCAGCGCCGGGTTCTCCTTCAGCTGCGCCATCGTGGCCGATCAGGGCGTGCCCTTCTGCTGGGGCAACAACGACGCCGGCCAGGCCAGCCCGACCACCGATCCCTACACGCACATCTCCGCCGGCGGCTTCCACGCCTGCGCCTGGACCCCGGGGGAGAGCGGCGCCTGCTGGGGCCAGAGCAACCAGGGCCGCCTGGACCTGCCCGACGAGCCCCTGGCGGTCGTCGACGCGGGGCGCCACACCACGTGCGTGGTCACCGAGGCCGGTGAGTTGAGCTGTGCCGGGGGCAGCGCCGACGTGGCGGACAACGTGCCCGAGGGCTCCTTCGTCGACGTCGACGTGGGGGCCGAGCAGGCCTGCGCCATCTACGACGACGGCAGCCTGGTCTGCTGGGGCAACGGCGACCTGGCGGACAGCCTGCCCACCTCGGGCACCTGGGCCGACGTGAGCCTGGGCGTGTTCCACGCCTGCGCCCTCAGCGAAGACCAGCTGATCACCTGCTGGGGCGACAACAGCGAGAAGCAGGGCAATGCTCCCGCCTGGGTCTTCGAAGAGGTCTCCAGCGGCGGCTACCACACCTGTGCCCAGGACACCCTCGGCGAGCTGAGCTGCTGGGGCATGGACACCTTGGGCCAGGCCACTCCCCCGGAGTAGCGCGTCCCGGAAGGACGCGACAGTGCGTCCTGACGGGGTCTGGTGCGTCCCGTGAGGACGCAGCGCGAGGCGTCAGACTCTGCTGGATCCGCCCGGGGAGGGGATCGGACAGATCCGGACCCCCGCTGGCACCCCTCTTGCTCCTTCCCTCGACGTGGCTGAGACCGGCCACTCGACTCCAGGAGCCCTCATGTCCCGCACCCTGCGCCTCTTCTTGACCGCCGCCGTCGTCTCCCTGACCGCCGCGACGTCCCCCGCGCAGGCTGCGGACGTCGACGCCGGCGCCACTGTGGCCGCCGCCGGACAGTCCCTCAAGGGCTGGCTGCTCGACACCGTCCGCGACGCCGATGCGCCGCCGCCGGTGCGCCGAGTCGCTCAGGACGCCCTGGCCGAGGGGCTGACCGACCGCGATGCCCCCGCTGTCCTGGCCCTGATCGGCGACTGGGAGGCACCGGTGGACACCCGGGTCTGGGCCGCCCGGGTGGCCGGCGAGCAGCGCCTGCCTGGCGCCGCCGAGGCTCTCAGGTCCGCCGCCAGCGACGACCTGTTCGCCATCCGCACCCAGGCCCACCGCTCCTTGGCCTGGCTGCAGGGCGTGGGTACCGCGTGCCTCGCCGGGACCTGCTGAGCCGGTTCCCCTCACCCCGGAAGGCCGGTGACCCCGGACGCCGAGCGGCGCCCGGGGCCTGCTCTGGTGTGGAGACGCCAGAGCTGGAAGCCCAGGAGGTCAGGTCCTCCGACGGCGCAGGACCAGGCCGCTCAAGACCGCGGCGAGCAGCACCAGGCCACGCTCTCGGCCCTCCAGGGTCGCGCAGCCCTCCCGGTTCTCGGCCCGGTGGTCGCGGCGCTCCTGGCGGGTGAGCTCGGCGAACTCGTCCTCGCAGTCCCCTGGGTTCTCCGTGACGAACCCCTCGTCACAGATGGGGAACCGGTCTTCCATGTTCTCGTCGTAGGAGATGATCCGGACCTGGGTGTTCTCGGTCATGCCCGAGGTGTAGAGCACCAGGTCGGAGTGGGCCTGCTCCGGCGTGTACCGCATGCGGATGCGGCTGAAGTAGGCGGCCCAGGAGCCCTCGGGGAAGCCGAGCTGCTGAACCAGGCTGTCGCTCAGCGCCTCGCCGTCGGGGCAGGGATCGCAGTGGTAGGGCGCCCAGCCGTACTCGAAGAGCCAGCCGGCCTCTTCGCCCTCCAGGGCCTCGGCCACCGCGTCCGCGTACCAGGTGTCGAAGTCGTGCTCGGCCCCCAGCATGCACTCGTTGTCCGAGAGCTCGACCTCGCCGTAGTTGGCGATGCCGAGCTGGCCGTCCTGCCAGTCGGTCAGCGCGTAGATGATCAGGTCCTGCTCGCCGGGGCTGTTCACCGTGCCGAGCCGGATCGGCAGGGAGAAGACCTCGCTGGTGTACGAGAACTGCAGCGGCGACAGGGTGTTGCTGCCCAGGTTCTCGGACAGGTCGACCTTGGCGGCGAAGAAGTAGCTGCCGCTGTCGATGTACTCCTGGAGCAGGTCCTCGGCGGCGGGGTCCACGGCGTAGCCGTTGGTGTCGAGCCAGGAGAGCAGGCCGCCGGACTCCTCGGCGCTGAGGATGACGATCTCGTACTCCCCGACCTCGAACTCGGCCTCGATCTCGACCGTGCCATCGGTGGACGTCGGGTAGGCGCCGCCGTCCTCCGCGACCATCGCGTATTCGGCGCCGTAGCAGCCCAGGGTCGGGCTGTAGGGGGTGTAGTGGTCGTGGAAGTCGTCGCAGGTGTACTCGACCAGCCGCGGACCGGAGTACCGCTCCAGCTCCTCGGGCACCCAGGACGCCAGGACCTTCACGTCGTCCTCGCCCAGGATCTCCGGCACCGGGATCAGCAACGCGAACTGGCTCAGGGACCCCTCGTAGTCGTTGGTCAGGGTCAGGGTGGTGGTGTCGCCGTCCCGGGCGAGGATCACCTCGCTCGTGCGGTTGACGAGGTCGTTGCCGGACTGGCCGACGAAGGTGCCACAGAAGGCGTGCGCAGGCGCGCTGAGCGCACTGAGGGCGAACAGGGTGAGCATGGGAAGGACTCTCCTGGAGGGTGTGGTCCTTCGTATAGCAAGGGGCGGGCCACACCTGTGGATCGGCTTGTACGCTGAATTGGGGCGATGGTGTGACCGCCGGATCGCGACAGGGATGTCGTGGACGTCCCGGTAGAAAGCAGCGACGGCCGAGGGCGATGCCCCCGGCCGTCGTGAGCCGTTCAGGCCGGCCTACGGATCCTGGATCTCGATGTCGATGCCGGTGATGGTGTCACCGTCGCCGACCGAGACCGAGTTGCCCGGGTACTCACCCACCGGGTCGGTGCCGACGTAGGAGCCGTCGCCGCCCTGGTCGTGGTAGGCGAAGAAGTACGTGTCCTCCGGGGTGACGCCGAATTCGATGGTCACCGAGAAGTTGGTGCCGCCCGAGGTGTAGGTGAAGCTGGGCGCGGACAGGTTCGGCGCACCGGGCAGGCCGTCCTTGCCGACCAGGTAGGAGTCGCCGCTCCACAGGTAGATGGTCTCGCCATCGGCGATGCCGCTCGAGGTGCCGTCGGTGATCGTGCCCTCGATGGTCGCCGTGTAGGTACCCGGCGGATCGGCG
>CAYFPX010000120.1:22113-23899 GCA_964344945.1 uncultured Enterobacterales bacterium | reverse complement strand
TCGGGGGGGAGCATGCACGTGGCGCCCTACACAAAGTTCGCGGACTTCACCGTGAACACTCCCGCGGCTCGGGTACACCGTCGCGGGCAGAGCCAGCCAGATGTCCTCCCCTCGATCCGCACCCGACCTCGCACGAGCCCTCGCGCCCTTCGCGCGGCGCTGGCGATGTCAGCGCGCTCTCACCTGGGCCGGGCGGGCGGGCGGGGTCGCGCTGCCCCTGGCCGCTTGGGGTCACAGCGGAGGGCCGCCCTGGGCGCTCATCGCCGGCTGGGTCCTGGGGCTGGGCGTCCCGCTGGCGGCGGTCGCCTGGCCCCTGCCGGTGGCCCGGGTCGCCCGGGAGGCCGACCGGGTGGGGGGCCTGCACGGCACCTGCGACACGGCCCTGCACCTGGCGGAGACCGGCCACGCGGCAGCCGAGGCGGTGGCCCTGGATGCCCGGGACGCCCTGCGCGGCGCCCGCCCCGCGCCCCTGCTGTGGAAGGCCCCCGCGGCCCTGGTGACCCTGGGCGCCCTGCTCGCCCTGCCGGCCCCGCTGCTCGAGGCCCGACGTCTGGCGGAGGCCGAGGCCGAGTCCGAGGCGCTGATCGCCGAGCTGGCGGAGATGGCAGAGGACGCCGCGGACCTGGGAGATCCGGACCTGGCGGAGCAGGCCCAGGAGCTCCAGGACCTGGTGGTCCAGGTGCTCGCCCGAGACCTCCCCGACGACCGGGAGGCCGACCAGACGGCCGGCGAGGAAGCGGTCGAGGAGCCCGAGCAGGGCGGGACCGCCGCCAGCGACCCGCACATCGAAGGGGTCCAGGCGGCCCTGGACGTGGCCCGCCACCAGCTGGGCCCCGAGGAGATCGCCCGGCTGACCGAGCAGCTGAACCAGCTGGTCGACGTGCGGGACCGGCTGGACGAGATCGCCGAGACCCACACCACGGGCACGGTCGCCTGGCGGGACCAGGAGCTGCCCGACGCTCTGCACCGGGAGACCCGGGACTCCCTCGACCCCAAGGGCCTGAAGGTGGACGACCTGCAGCGGGACCTGGACATCCCCGGGGTCGACCTGGCCAACACCGAGAACGAGACGGTGCCCGAGGACCTGGGCGAGGACAGCCTGGGCAACCCGGACCACGAGCTGGGCCTGGTCTTCCAACAGACCATCGACGACTTCGTCGAGGACTACGCCCAGACCATGCTCCAGGAGCTGGAGAAGCTGCTGGACCAGGAAGCGGAGCGGACCCCCGAAGAGCAGCTGGCCCAGCAGGCCGAGCTGCACATGGACTTCGAGGAGGACCCCACCGAAGGCACGCCCACCGACGTGGGCGCCCAGGCCACGGCGACCGCCGGTCAGGGCGGCGAGGCCCTGGCCCGAGCCGGCAGCAGCGGCTTCGCGAACACCGAGGCCGGGGGCTCCGGCGCCGGCCGAGGAGAGGGCGGCGAGGGCGACGAGGTCGCGATCGACGAGGCCCGTGGCCAGCTGGCCCCCCTCGAGGCCGACGCCGACCTGGACCAGCTCGGACCCAGCGCCCGCAAGGACCTGATCGCCGCCGTCTCCCGCCACGCGACCGCCGAGGACGTGGGCCTGGGCATCGACGCGCTGGCGGAGCCCTACTTCCTCGAGGTCGACCAGGCCCTGGACGCCGACGGCGTCCCGCCGGCCATGCAGGCCGTCATCGCGTCCTACTTCGAGTCCCTCCAAGGCTCTGCGCCCAACACCGAGGCCACAGAATGATGACCCCCCAGGACTTCCAGCAGCACACCGCGGCCATCACCGCGGAGATCCAGAAGGTGATGGTCGGCC
>CAYFPX010000120.1:1579-22103 GCA_964344945.1 uncultured Enterobacterales bacterium | reverse complement strand
AACGTCCTGCTGGAGGGCCTGCCCGGGCTCGGCAAGACCCGCCTGGTCGGTGCCCTGAGCAAGGCCCTGAGCCTGGACGACAGCCGCATCCAGTTCACGCCGGACCTGATGCCCGCCGACGTCACCGGCACCAACCTGGTGATGGACGACGGCGCTGGCGGCAAGCGCTTCGAGTTCCACCCGGGGCCGGTGTTCGCCAACATCGTGCTGGCCGACGAGATCAACCGGGCCACGCCCAAGACCCAGGCCGCCCTGCTCGAAGCGATGCAGGAGCGCCAGGTCACCCTGCTGGGCGAGACCCGCCAGCTGCCCGAGCCCTTCGTGGTGGTGGCGACCCAGAACCCCATCGAGCTCGAAGGCACCTACCCGCTGCCCGAGGCCCAGCTCGACCGCTTCCTGCTGAAGCTCCACCTGCGCCTGCCCGGCGAAGACGCCCTGGTCGCCATCGCCCAGCGCACCACGGGCACCGAGTCCGTCGAGCCCCAGCCGGTGCTGGGGGCGGGCGGCGTGGTCGAGATGCGGGGCCTGGTGCGGGCGGTGCCGGTCTCGCCGGAGACCGCCCGGCTCGCCGCGCGGATCGTGCTCGCCACCCACCCCGACCGCCAGGCCGCCCCGGACAGCATCCGCCGCTACGTGCGCTTCGGCAGCTCGCCCCGGGGCATGCAGGCGCTGATCCTGGCCGGCAAGGTGCGGGCGCTGATGACCCGGGGCGACAGCCGCCAGCCGGTCCTGGCCCCCGAGGACCTGGTCGCGGTGGCCCCTGGCTGCCTGCGGCACCGGGTGCACCTGGGCTTCGAGGGCGAGGCCGAGGGGGTCTCCCGGGACGAGCTGATCCAGGAGGCGGTGGGCGCGGCTCGCACCTCGATGAAGGGCCGGTGAGGGTGGCCACCCCCCTGCCGGCGGAGCTGCTCAAGCAGCTCGAGGCCCTGCGCATCGCCACGCGGCGGACCCACGGAGCCCGCGGCGTGTCGCGGAATCGCTCGGCCCACACCGGCGGCGGGATCGACTTCGCCGACCACCGCTCCTACGCCCCGGGCGACGACCTGCGGCGGGTGGACTGGACCCTGTATGGCCGGCTGGAGCAGCTGATGGTCCGGGTCTTCGAGGAGGAGAGCGACCTGGTCGTGCACCTGCTGGTGGACGTGTCGACCAGCATGGGCCTGACCGTCGGCGAGGCCACCGCGGACCCCAAGAAGGACCTGGCCCGGCGCCTGGCGACCGCCCTGGCCTACGTCTCCCTGGCCCAGCTCGATCGGGTCGTGGTCTGGCCCTTCACCACCCGCCTGGGGGCGCCCCTGGCGACCCGCCGCCGGAAGGCCGAGGCCCTGCGGGTCTGGCACCACCTCGAAGGCGAGGGACTGCCCGCGGGCACCGACCTGGAGGCCGTCACCCACCGCTTCCTGCGGTCCCGCCCGGAGCGGGGCCTGGTCGTGGTGCTCTCCGACTTCCCCGACGCCGGCTACCGGGCCCTGGGCTCGGTGCTCCAGGCCCGCCACGACCTGGCCATGGTGCACATCCTGAGCCCCGGCGAGCTGACCCTGCCGCTGCCCCCGGGCAAGGACCTGGAGCTGGTGGACGGCGAGACCGGCGCGGTGCTCTACGGCGTGCGCCCCGACGACGTGCTGCGCATGCGCACCCAGCAACGGGCCCACGACCACGCCCTGGCCGGCTGGTGCCGCCGCATGGAGGTGCCCCTGGTCCAGACCGTCACCGGCGCCCCGACCGACCTGCAGACCCTGCTGCTCCAGCACTTCCGTCGCCACGGGATCCTGCGGTGATCGGGGAGCTCCTGCCCCAGCAGACCGCGCTGCAGCTCTTCGGGATCTGCGCCGGCATCCTGGGGGTCCTGTACTGGCTCAAGCCCCGGGCCCTGCGGGTGGTGGTGCCGTCGCTGGCCCTGTGGCGGCAGCACCTGGGCAAGCGACGGGACCCACGCTGGCGGGAGCGGCTGGCGCTGCTGCTCCAGCTCGCGGCGGCAGCGCTGATCCTGCGGGCCCTGGTGGCTCCGGCCGTGGAGGTCCCGGCGCCGCTGGTGGACGAGGGTGTGCCGGTGGTGGCGGTGATCGACGGCTCCGGCTCGATGCGGGCGACGGGCCGGCTGGCGGCCGCGGCCGAGGCGGCGCGTGCCCTGGGCGGGGGCCTGGTGCTCGCCGGCGAGCAGACCCGGTTCCTCACCCAGCCCGGCGACGACCTGGAGCGGGGCATCGCGCGGCTGGAGGCCGGGGTGGGCGCCGTGGACCTGGGCGAGGCGGTCGCGGCGGTCCGGGCCCAGGGCCACCGCCCGGTGGTGCTGACCGACCGCGCCATCGAGGGCCTCCAGGTGGTGGGTCCCGCCGCGCGGGACGTGGCGGTGGAGGCGATCTCGGTGACCACCGGCACCGGCCTGCCTCCCAAGCTGCAGGTGGCGGTGCGGGTGACGAACCACGGGACCGAGGCCGCCAGCGTGACCCTGCGGCTCGCCGCCGAGGACGCGCGCCTCGGGGTACGCAGCCTGGACCTGGACCCGGGCGCGACCCGCACCGGGCGCTTCTCCCTGGACCCCCAGTCGGCCCGCTGGCTCGAGGCGCGGCTGCTCGACCACCGCGACGACCTCGCCGAGAACGACGTCACCTACGCCCTGCTGCCCGAGCTCCGGGCCGCCCGGGTGGAGCTGGTGACTCCCGGCAACCGCTACCTGGAGCAGGTGCTCGCGGCGATGCCCGGGGTGCGGGTGCGCACCAGCGCCCCCGGCGCCTGGCGCCTGCCCCGGGCCGAGATCGACCTGGTGGTCTTCGACCGCTGCGGCCCGATCCGGCCTCTCGACCTGCCCAGCGTCTACGTCGACCCGCCCGACGGCCTGGGCCCCTGGCCGGTGGGTCGGGCCATCGTCGACCCGGTCTTCCAGCGGTGGGACTACAGCCACCCGGTGCTCCAGGGCGTCAGCTTGCGGCACCTGACCGTGGAGCAGGCCCGGCCGCTGGCCCTGGGCGACGACGCCCGGGTGCTGGCGGCGACCGCGGAGGGCCCGATCGTGGCCGTGCGCGACGAGGCGCCGCGCCAGCTGGTCATCGGCTTCGACCTGACCCGGAGCGACCTGCCGCTGTCCGTCGCCTTCCCCCAGCTGGTCTACAACCTGATGCTCTGGTCCCGGGACGACGCCGTCGGCGACGCCCCGGACCGGGTGCGCACGACCTCGGAGGGCGTGCCCCTGGTGGGTGTCGAGGACCCCACGGTGACCTCGCTGACCGGCGAGGGCGAGTGGGCGCCGACCAGCGGTCTGGCCCACCTCGGCGGCCTGCTGCCCGGGGTCTACGAGGTCGCCGGGGCCGACGGCCACCGGGTCCTCTGGGCGGTCACCTGGGACCCCACCGAGCACGGTCGCGCCAGCGCTGGCCGCGATCCCGCCCGCCTCGCCCGAGCCCCCGAGACCCCCGAGGGCCCAGAGACCCCCGAGACCCCCGACCGCCCCTGGTGGCTGCTGCTGGCCTTCGGCGCGCTCTTCCTCGAGTTCCCGGTGGTGCCCCGGTGATCACCCCCCGCCAGGTGCTCGACAACCTGTGGGCCGGGGACCCGATCCTCTTCCAGCAGCCCCAGTGGCTCTGGCTCCTGCTGCTGCCGCCGGTGTTGGTCCTGGTGCTGCCTGGGGCCCGCCAGACCGGGGCCCGGGTGCGCAGCCTGAGCTCGCTGCTGGTGCGGATCCTGGCGATGTCCGCGCTGATCGTGGCCGCCGCCAGGCCCGAGCTCCAGACCCAGGTGCCGGCGGTGTCGCTGGTGGTCGCGGTGGATCGGTCGGCCTCGATGGCGCCGGAGCGCGTCGCGGCGATGACCGCTCGGGCCCAGGCCCTGGTCGCGTCCGCGGGAGGCGACGTGCCGGTCACCTGGGTGAGCCTGGACGACGTCGAAGCCCCGGAGGCCGCCCTGCGCGGCGCCGAGGACGGCACGGACCTGGCGGGGCTGCTCTCCCTGGCGACCCAGGCCGGCCCGCCGGCGCCCACGAAGCGGGTCTTGGTGCTGAGCGACGGCGCCCACAACCGGGGCGACGTGCTCAACGGGACCGCGGCGACAGCGGCGGCCGCCGGCGTGCAGCTCTACCCCCTCGCCCCCGACGGCGATCCGGTCAACGCCGGTGTCCTGGACGTGAGCGTGCCCCACGGCCTGCTCGAGGGCGAGCTCCTCACCCTGGACGCCACGGTGCTCGCCAGCCGGAACGCGCCGGTCGAGGTCCAGGTCCTGCTCGACGGCCAGGTGCTGGTGTCCGAGTCCCTGGCAGCCCGGGCCGGCAAGCAACCGGTCGCCCTGACCTTCGACGCCCCCGCCGCAGGGACCCACCGGCTCACGGTCCAGGCCCGGACCCCCGGCGACCTGTGGAGCGACGACGACGCCCGTGGCGCCTGGCTCGTCACGCGGCGGGACAGTCCGATCTGGCTCCGGGGGCCCGAGGCGATGGTGGCTCCGCTCCAGGAGCGGCTGAAGGCCCAGGGTCGACGGACCCGCTGGTCGCCGGAGTGGTCCGAGGCCGTGCCGCCGGAGACCACCCTCTTCGTGCTCGATCCGGACCTGGCAGCCTGGCCGGACGGCCGCGCCGAGGCCCTGTCCAAGCAGGTCCGGGACCGCGGTGTGGACCTGATCCTGGCCGGGGACCGGGACGGCATGGCCCACGACCAGGACGCGGTGGAGCCCCTGAACCGCGCCCTGCCGGTGAAGTTCTCCCGGCGCCGGGAGCCCCGGCCGGCGCCGCTGTCGATCGTCTTCCTGATCGACACCTCGGGCTCGATGGACCGGGGGAACAAGCTGGACCTGGCGGTGAGTGCGGTGGTGAGCGCCCTGGACCAGCTGCACCCGGAGAGCCGGGTCGCGGTGCTGTCCTTCGCCGACCACTACGAGTGGGTGGTCCGATTCACCAAGGCCGAGGAGAAGGACGCCATCCGGCGCGAGCTGGAGCGTATGCGCAGCGCCGGCGGCACCACGATGTACCCGGCGCTGGGTGAGGCGGGCCGGCGGCTGGCGAACGAGAAGAGCGTGATGAAGCACGCCCTGCTGCTGACCGACGGCCGCAGCCTGACCCGCCTCCAGCAGAACCAGCACGTGGTGAGAAGACTGGTGAAGGACGAGGTCACGGTGTCGACCGTGGCGATCAGCCCGGACTCCGCCCGCAAGGAGCTGGAGCAGGTCGCCGACCTGACGGGAGGCCGGGCCTGGTACACCGAGAGCTGGGAGGACCTGCCGCGGATCCTGGTCGAGGAGACCGTGATGGTGGTCGGCAAGGACACCGTCGACAAGGTGGACCAGCCCTGGCCGGTGCCCGACAGCCCCTTGGCGGGGACCGTGGACTGGGCGCGGGCGCTGCCCCTGGCCGGCCACAACGCGGCCCGGGCCCGGCCCACGGCCGATCTGGGGCTGATGCTCGGCGAGGGCGGTGACCCCCTGGTGGCGAGCTGGCGCTACGGCGCGGGCTCGGTGACCACCTTCACCTCGGAGCTGGCGGTGGGCTGGGGAGAGCCCTGGGCGGCCTGGAAGGAGCTGGGGCCCTGGCTCTCCCAGCTGGTCGACGCGGTGCGGGCGCGGCCGCACCAGGAGCAGGCGACCCTGGCCCTGGAGCCCGGCGAAGAGGGGGTGGGGGTGCGCGTGTCGGCGAGCGACGCCCTCGGAACGCCCCGCACCGGCCTGCGGCTCCTGGCCACCGTCCGCGGGGACGCCGGGGAGCGCTCGGTCGCGCTCGTCGAAGATGCCCGCGGGCTGTACCGCGCGACGGTGCCCTGGGACGGGCCCCTGATGGTCGAGGTCGAGGTGCCCGGCGATCTCTCCCTGCCGCCGACCCGCGTGCGGGCCCAGGCCGCGGCACCGGCGCCCCTGGAGCTCCAGGGAGCCCTGGAGGACCGGGAGGCCCTGGGTCTGCTGGCCCGGGCGACCGGGGGCGTGGTCGAGCCCAGCGCCGCGGAGCTCTTCGAGGACCTCAAGACCCGGCTGCAGTCACAGCCCCTGTGGACCTGGTTCGCCTGGCTGGGCCTCGCCGCGATGCTGGTGGACGTGGCGATCCGCAGGCTCCGGGTGCCGCGGGTCCTGGCCCGCCGGCCGAGGGTGACCGCCACGACTTAGACAGGGCCGGTGACCCTCACCGCCTGGCTCTCCATCGCCGCGATCTGCCTCACCGGGGCGATGTCCCCCGGTCCGAGCCTGGCCGTGGTCGTCCGGAACACGGTCCAGGGGGGCCGCCGGGACGGCGTGCTGACGGGCGTCGGGCACGGCCTGGGCGTAGGCATCTACGCCTTCGGCGCCGTGGTGGGGCTGGCGGCGTTGATCACCGCGACCCCCGGCGCCGCGCGGGCGGTCGAGGCGGTGGGCGGTGCCGTGCTGGTGTGGATGGGGATCCAGACCCTGCGTCATGCCGGCGAGGGCGGGCTGGAGCACGAGACCTCGGGCCGCCGAGGCTTCTCCGAGGGCTTCGCCGTGGCGTTCCTCAATCCCAAGATCGCCGTGTTCTTCCTCGCGCTGCTGGGCTCGGTGGTGCCGGCCGAAGCCTCGACCGCGGACCGCGCCGGGGTCGCCGGCGTGGCGATGCTGATCGACGCCGGCTGGTACGTCTTCGCCGCGGTGGCCCTGGCGACCTCGGGCGCGGCGGGCTGGCTGGCGAGCAAGGGGGTCTGGATCGACCGGACCCTGGGGGTGCTCCTGGTCGGACTGGGAACCTGGATGGCGGTGGCCGCGACCGCCGGCGGATAGGCTGCAGGGGTGTCCGCCTTCACCCTCACCCTGACCCCCCAGTGGGGGGGCACCGCCTTCGGCCCCTTCCAGGGCACCGCGGTGCAGCTAGGCAGCGACAACGGGGCCTGCCAGATCGTCCTGGGCCCGGAGCTGGGCGTGGCGCCCGTGCACGCCGTGGTCTGGCTGGGAGCCGACGGCTCCTTCGGCCTGCAGCCCGGGGCCCACGGCGCCGGGCTCTACCTCTTCAGCGACGGCAGCCCCCTGGCCCGCCCCGTGACCGCCCCGGTCCAGGCCCGGGCCGGCGACGCCTTCGCCCTGGGCAGCCCCACCGGGCCCCGCTTCCTGTTGGGCCACCACACCGGCGCGGTCGCCCGGCCACCCGCCCCGAGCAGGGGGCCGGGCGTGCTGCCCGGCGCCGACGCCATGCAGCGCGAGCTCCAGCGCCAGGTGACCAGCCGCCTGGGCGCCGGCCCGCTGGCGGGGGTCAACCGCTGGGTCCAGCGCTTCCGCAGCGGATCCCTGTTCACGCCCCGGGCGATCCTGGGCCTGCTGGCGGCCGCGGGCGCTGCGATCGCCGCGATCGTGTCTCAGTTCATGGGCTGACCCGGGTTAGCAGCCCCCCATGCTCTACCCGACCCTCAAGCTCCTCCACCTGCTGTTCATGGCCACCTGGATCGGCGCCGTGTTCTTCGCCAGCGGCGACGTGCGCCGCACCCTCGAGGCCGGTCCGGAACACATCCCGCTGATGCGGGACCGGGTGGGCCGGAGCCTGCGCATCGCGGCGCCCTCCGCGGCGCTGACCATCCTCACCGGCGTGGCGCTGATCTTCGCGCTCGGCGGCATGGGCCGAGTGCCGCTGGGCATCCACATCGGCCTGGCCACCGGTCTGCTCGCCTGGTTCGTGTCCGGTGCGGGCATCGGGCAGTCCTGGCGCAAGCTCAGCGCCGGCCTGGACGAGGGCGCCGATCCGGCGAGCCTGGCGCCGCTGGTCCAGCGCATGAAGATCGGCACCATGGCCTTCCAGACCCTGTGGCTGCTGACCCTGGTGCTGATGGTCTTCCGGGGCGCGGCGGGTGGCGGATGAGCGCCCCGCCTTCGCTGGCGCTCGAGGAGCCGCCGGTGCGCGGCCAGGCCGACGTGCACCCCTTGCTGCCGGCGACCCTGGGACCCGACAGCCTGGGCACCCTGCTCGAAGCCGGCGCCGCGCTGTGGGACAGCCGAGACAGCCTGGTGGTGGCCTGGCAGCTGCTGACCCGCACGGTCTGCGACCACTGCGAGCTGGGCCACCTCGGCCTGCACGACGACGCCCTGCCCAGCCGACTCCTGTGCGCCCGGCGCCTGGAGACCCTGCGACCCGACACCCGGCGGGCCTTCGTGCCCGCCGACGTGCGGGACCTGCGGCTGCTGCGCCAGCGCTCCGCCACGGGCCTCGCAGAGCTCGGGCGCATCCCCTACCCCTTCGTGGCCCGCAAGGGCGATCGCGGCTTCACCCGCATCGGCTGGGACGAGGCCCTGGAGACCGCCGGCGAGGCCCTGGCCGCCCTGGCCCCCGAGCGCATCGGGGTGCTGACGGGCCCCCGGGGCCTGAGCAACGAGGCCCTCTACGCCCAGGTCCGCGCGGCGCGTCTGCTGGGCATCTCGAACCTGGACGTGTGCACCACACCGGGGGCCGCGCAGACCCGCGAGGTCCTCGCCGAGCACCTGGGCCATGGCGCGGCGACCTGTTCCCTGGCCGACCTGGTGGGCGCCGAGCTGATCCTGCTGGTCGGCACCCACGTGCACCGGGACCAGCCCTCGCTGGCCCGTGTCCTGCGCAAGGCCCGGGCCCAGGGCGCCCGGGTGGTCGCCCTGAACGCCCAGGCCGATCTCTCCGACGCCGACGACGCCTTCACCGTGCGCGAGCCCGCCGCCCTGCTCGGCGCGGCCGTGACGCTGCTGCACGGCTCCGACGGCCTGGACACCCCCTGGCTCGCGGAGCACGTCACCAGCTGGCGCAAGGGGCTCAAGGCCTGGACCGACACCCCGGTGCAGACCTGGCTGGACCAGGCCGGCGCCCGCCGGGAGCACGCCGAGTGGCTGGCGACGCTCCTGGGCCGGGCCAGCCGCATCGTGAGCCTGGTCGGGCCCGACCCCAAGGCCGCGGAGGCCCTGGTGGCGCTGCACCTGGGTCGCGGCGCGGTCGGCCGCCCCAACACCGGCCTGGTGCCCCTGGGCGCTGGCCCGGCCTTCCAGGGCGCCAGGGACTGCGGCGTGCATCCGAGCCAGCTGCCCGGCGGAGGCCGCGCCACCAAGAAGGCCCTGGCCGCCCTGGAGACGCTCTGGGGCGGTCAGATCCCCGCCACCCAGGGCCTGGGCGCCAGCGCACAGCTCACCGCAGCCGAGCGCGGCGAGCTCAACGCCCTCTGGCTCCTGGGCGCGGATCCGCTCACCGCCTTCGGCGCCACGGCAGAGCCCGCCCTGGCCCGGGCGCCCCTGCGACTGCACCTGGCGACTCACCTGGACCCGTCGATGCTCGTGGACCCGGCAGGCACCGTGCTCGTCCTGCCCCTGGAGACCCTGCACGAGCAGGCCGGCGGGGCCACGGTCACCAGCGTCGAGCGCCGCGTGCGCTACTCGCCCCAGCTCACCCGCCGGCAAGCCCCAGGCCTTGCCCGGCCCCAGTGGCAGGTCCCCGGACAGCTGGCCCAGGCCGCGGACCCCGCGCTCGGCCCCCGGTTCGAAGACCTCACACCGGCCGCCCTCCGCCGCGAGCTGGCCCAGGCGAATCCGGCCTACGAGGGCCTGGGCACGCTGCGGCAGCCCGGGGACTGGATCCAGTGGGGTGGCCCCCAGCTCCACCGAGAAGGCCGCTTCCCCCTGGCCCGTGACAAGGCCCGTCTGCCCGCACCCGGCTGAGCAGCGGCCCCGGCGTGGGCGGAAAAGTGAGAGGATCCCGCACAGCTGGACGCTCTCGCGTCCGATGCCCTGTCCCGAGGCAACTGCAGGAGCTGGATGAGCAGAGGGTCCCGTGCCGCGAGAGGCGTCGGCTGGTTGCTCTCGCTCGCCCTGCTGGTGCCCGTGGCGGCGTACATCTGGGTGGACCTGACTCCTCGCGCCCACCTGGTCCTGAGCCTGGTGCTCATGGCGCTGGGGCTCTTCATCGCCAAGGTCACCCCCCGGCAGCGCATGGTGCTCATGGTCCTGAGCCTGTGCGCCTCGAGCCGGTACCTGCTCTGGCGGTACACCGAGTCCATGAACTGGCAGAGCACCGGCGACACGGCGGTGAGCGTGGCCCTGATCCTGGCGGAGACCTACGCCTTCATCAGTCTGCTGCTGGGCTACTTCCAGCTCTCCATCCTGCGGCGCCGGACCCCGGTGCCCCTGGGCCCCTTCGGCCAGCACGTGCCGACGGTGGACATCTTCCTGCCGACCTACAACGAGAGCGTCGACGTGCTGCGCCCCACGATCCTGGGTGCGCTGGCCATCGACTACCCCAAGAAGAAGGTCTGGGTCCTCGACGACGGCCGGCGCCTGGAGATCCGGGACCTCGCCCACGAGCTGGGGGTCGGGTACCTGACCCGGTCCGACAACAAGGGCGCCAAGGCCGGCAACCTCAACGCCGCGATGCGCCGCACCAGCGGCGAGCTCATCGCCATCTTCGACGCCGACCACGTGCCGGTCCGCGGCTTCCTCCAGGCCACGGTGGGCTTCTTCCTGGACAACCCCAAGGTCGGGCTGGTCCAGACCCCCCACCACTTCTACAACGCGGATCCCTTCGAGCGGAACCTGGGCATCAGCGGGCGCGTGCCGCCGGAGCAGCACCTCTTCTACCACGGGGTCCAGCTGGGCAATGACTTCTGGAATTCCGCCTTCTTCTGCGGTTCCTGCGCGGTCCTGCGACGCACTGCGCTGGCCGGGATCGGGGGCATCTGCCAGGAGACGGTGACCGAGGATGCCCACACCGCGTTGCGGCTGCACGCCGCCGGCTGGGACTCGGTCTTCTACGACGTGCCCCTGGCGGCCGGCCTGGCGACCGAGTCCTACGCGGATCACGTCGGGCAGCGCATCCGCTGGGCCCGCGGCATGGCCCAGATCTTCCGGTTGGACAACCCGGTCCTGAAGAAGGGCCTGTCCATCCCCCAGCGCATCACCTACTTCAGCGCCGCCTGGCACTTCTTCTACGGCATCCCCCGGCTGATCTACCTGCTCACGCCGGCCCTGTACCTGACCCTGAACCTGCATCCCCTCGACGCCGACGTGCGCGAAGTGCTGATGTACGCGGTCCCGCACCTGGTCCTGCTGTTCCTGGGCACCGAGGCGATGCACAAGAACATGCGGCACAGCTTCTGGCCCGAGGTCTACGAGGTCTCGATGGCCCCGTACGCGGCCGCGGTCACCACCACCGCGCTGTTCGCACCGGGCAAGGGCACCTTCAACGTCACCGCCAAGGGCGCCACCGTCGACCGCTACCGCTTCGACTGGGACAGCGCCCGGCCGCTCCTGCTGCTGCTCGGCTTCGCCGCCCTGGCGGCTCTGGTGACCCCATGGAAGCTCGAGCTCCAGCCCCTGGACCGAGAGCCGATCCTGATCGCCGCGATCTGGAACGGCCCCGTGCCGGCGCCTTCCAGGCCCAGCGCCTCGCCCACCAGGGCCAGGATCTCCGGCTCGTCGTGGGCGTCGGTGAGGTCCACGTGCACGATGCCACCGGTCCACCGGGATGCCGTGCGGCCGAGCCAGGACTCCACCAGAGCCGACTTGCCGACCCCGCCGGCACCGACCACGGTGACCAGGTCGCGGCCCTCCCCCGCCCAGCGATCCAGATCGGCCAGGAAGGTGTCACGGCCCACGACCTCGTCGGTCCGAGGCTCCAGGGGCTGAGGCTCGGCGTCGACCACGGAGTCTTCGTCGGCGGGCACGAAGCGGTAGCCCACGCCGTGCACGGTCAGCACGTGGTCCGGCCGGGCGGGATCGCGCTCGAGCTTCTGCCGCAGGCGCCGCACGGTGACGTCGATGGTTCGGGTCACGACACCGGGCGCATAGCCCCAGACCTCTTGCAACAGCTCGTCACGTGAGACATCGGAGCCGGAGCGTGCCGCCAGGTACGCGAGCAGCTCGGCCTCGCGGGTGGTGAGCGCGACGGCCGGTCCCTCGCCCTCGAAGCGCTGGCGGCTGAGATCGACGGTTCCGGTGCTGAGCTGGACGGTCTGTGCCATGGAGGTACCGAGCGTAACACCGGTCCGCGTTACCCCCGTTACAGGATGCTAAAGCCCCTGAATCACGCACTTTTTGCCCAAGGCCTGCGCTACTGATGTCGGGCCTGCAAGGAGAAGCCCGTGACCGCCCTCATGCTGATGTCCCTGGCCTGCGCCCCCGCCGACACCGCCAGCTCCGCCGACACCACCCTGGACGGCAACATCGCCCCCCGACTGGGGGACAACCCGGGCCAGCCGGCGCCGGA
This sequence comes from uncultured Enterobacterales bacterium, assembly GCA_964344945.1. Lineage (GTDB taxonomy): Bacteria > Myxococcota_A > UBA796 > UBA796 > CAJQPC01 > CAYFPX01. The sequence continues at coordinate 9,985 of CAYFPX010000120.1, read as the reverse complement.
CTTCGTGCCCTACGCCTTCTACCTGACCGGCTGGACCGGGCTGGAGGAAGGGGAGGTGGTCGACCCCCACCCCGACGCCACCGTCACCTTCACCTTCTGGACCGAAGAGGGCTTCCTGACCGGCGACAGCGTCGAGTCCTGCGCCTGGACGGGTCACGCCCGGGTCCTGAACCCGGCGCTCGTCGTGGACGCCCCCGAGGTCTGGACGGCCTCCGAGGTGGCCCTGGACCTCGTCTCCACGGACTGTCTGGCCTTCCCTGCGGAGGGCTGGGGCGAGCAGACCCCGACCGCCGCCCTGACCACCACCCCCCTCGCCCTCGGTCACGGCCCGATGTCGGACCACGTGCACCAGCTCATGACCCAGCACTACGACCGGCATGGCCTGTCGTGGGGTGCGGTCAGCGACCAGGCCTTCAGCACCTGGCTCGCGGTGGACATGGGCGCAGGCTTCGAGGGCATCGAGATCGGCGGAGCGCTGGCCTACGACGCCGAGGCCGAGGCCCCGCTGTCGCCCCTGGACTGGACCGAAGAGCTCCCCGACGGCGTGGTCTTCACCACGGCGGTGGTGCCGATGGGTCCGGCCTGGATCCAGTAGCTCCGAGGGTCTTGCTGGCGTCTCCCCTCCGATCGCTCGGGCACCTGGGCGCTCACCAGGCGAGCTCGACTGTCGCGCCGCCAGGGACCGGTCCCACCGCGGTGCGGGTGCCATCGGGCCAGTCCACCGCGACCTGGTCCGCGTCGAGGTAGGGCCCCAGGCCGAAGATCAGCTCCGGGGCGTGGCTGCTGCTGGTGCTGTCCAGCACCATCCAGCGGGTCTGGACCGTGTCGTCGCGGGTGAGCTGCACCCGGGCTCCCAGGCCCTGGGCGTTCTCGGGAGGGCCGTCGAGCACCACCCGCACCCCCGGCGGGCAGCCCCCTCGCAGGTGCCACTGCTCGAGCCAGAGCAGGCCCCCCACCAGCACGTCCGTGCGGCCGTCGCCGTCGAGGTCGCCCGTCACCACGGTCCGGGAGATGCCGGGCTCGTCGCTGAAGCCGAGGGGATCGCCGGCGTCGCGGAAGGTGCCGTCGCGATCGCCCATCAGGATCGCGTCGCGCTCGCGCCAGTAGAGGGTCTCGTCCGGGTCGTTGCCGTAGGCGAGCACGAAGTCCTGGCGCGAGTCCTGGTCCAGGTCGGCGACCGCCACCCCCCAGGACTTCACGTACTCGCGGCCCGCCGTGGACGGCGTGGCCTCCCTGGCCAGGGTGACGTCGACCCAGCCGCCGTCCCTCGCCGACTCCAGCAGGTGGTTCGTGCCGGTGTCCGACAGGTAGAAGTCCGGGAGGCCGTCACCGTTGGTGTCGGCGATGGCGGTGCCCATGCCGGCGATGGACACGTCGCAGCTGCAGGAGTGGTCCAGGGTGAAGCCACCGGCGCCGTCGTTGCGCAGCAGGGCATTGGGGGCGTAGAGGGGGCCGAAGTCGTTGTCCAGGTAGAGGTCCTGGTCGTGGTCGCCGTCGACGTCGATGAAGGTCGCCTGGTAGGTGAAGGCCGAGCGCTGGGGCTCGGGGATGCGCTCGCTGGCGTTCACCCAGCTGTCGCCGCTGCGCAGATACAGCCCGTTGCCGTCGCCGACCAGGCCTTCGGTCTGGACCTTGTCGCCGTTGACCGAGGGGTGGAAGCCGGTGATCACCAGGTCCAGGTCGCCGTCGGCGTCGGCGTCGCCCACCGCCACGCTGCGGGACTCGCCCTCGCTGTCCGGCAGGGACTCCCGGGTGAAGCTCCCGCCCTGGTTCCACAGGACCAGGTCCGGCACGTTCCGCTTGCGGGCGAGCACCGCGTCCAGGTCACCGTCGCCGTCGAGGTCGGCCAGGGCGACGCCGATGGCTTCGGGCAGCGGCCCGTCGTCCACGGTCCAGCGGTCGTCGATGGCCAGGTGGCCGGCACCGTCGTTGGTCATGACCAGGCTGTGGCCGATGGGCAGGGTGACCAGCAGGTCCAGGTCGCCGTCGCCGTCCAGGTCGCCCAGGCCCAGGCCGGGGCCGCGATTGCCCGGGTAGTCGTCCCAGGTCAGGTCGTCGGCGAGCAGCTCGTCGGTCGACCAGGTGCGGACGCGCTCGGTGCTCGTCGCTTCGCAGCGCAGGGTCTCGACGCCGCTGTCCACAGGGGTCTCGGGCCGGCAGGACAGCGCGGTGAGCAGCAGCAGGAGCGGGGTCGGCACCCGCTCCTTCTAACCTCGCGGCCGGGGGCTCCGATCAGGCGTACAGCCCATCCAGGGTGTCCCCGTACCGCGCGATCACGTTCAGCCGCTTCACGCTCATCTTCGGCGTCAGCAGGTCGTTGTCCACCGAGAACTCCTCGTCGATCAGCTTGAAGCCCTTGATCCGCTCGAAGCCCTTGAACACCGACCCGCACTGCTTGGCGATCTCGGCCTCCAGCAGCGCCCGGACCTGGTCGTTCGCGCACAGCTCCGCCGGGGTCCCCGAGAGGCCCTGCTCCGCACACCACGGCTGGAGCGCCTCGAAGTCCGGCACGATCAACGCCACGTTGAAGAGCTTGTTGTCGCCGAAGACGAAGGCCTGGGCGATGTACCCGGACAGCTGGAGCTGGTCTTCGAGCGGCGCCGGGACCACGTACTTGCCGTTCTCCAGCTTGTACTGCTCCTTGATGCGACCGGTGATGTAGACGAAGCCCTGGTCGTCCTTGCGGCCCAGGTCTCCGGAGCGGAAGGCCTGGTCCTCGCGCATGACCTCGGCGGTCTTCTCCGGCAGCCCGTGGTAGCCCTGCATCACGTTGGGGCCTCGAATCAGGATCTCGCCCTGCTCGCCCATCGTGCCGCCGACCGCGTCGGTGTCGATGAAGATCTCGACCCCGGGGATGGCCTTGCCCACAGACCCGACCCTGCGGTTGTCGGGGTAGTTCATGCAGGCGATGGGGCTGGTCTCGCTCAGGCCGTAGCCCTCGAAGACCACGATCCCGACAGCGTCGAGGAAATTCATCACCTCGGTGGAGATCGCGGCGCCGCCGCTGAAGGCGTACTCCAGCCGACCGCCGAGCCGACCGCGGACCTTGGAGAGCACGATCTTGTCGAGCACCGCATGCTTCAGGTCCACGCCCAGCGAGCTCTTGCCCTCGGTGGCGAGGGCGTGCTTCTTCCTGGCGTTGTCGATGGCGGCGTGGAAGAGCTTCTCCTTCACGCCGCCGTCGGCCGCGACCTTCTTGTGGATGGCGTCGTAGACCTTGTTGAAGACCCGCGGCACGCTGTAGAGCACCGTGGGCTGGACCTCGCCGAGCTCCTGGACCAGGACCGTGACGTCGCTGTTCAGGGCGCTGGCGGCGCCGAAGCTGAAGAGCAGGTGGAGCTCGCAGGTCTGCCCGAAGCTGTGGGCCCAGGGCAGGAAGGACAGGGAGACCTCGTCGTCCCGCATGGGGAAGAGGGCCTGGACCGCGTTGACGTTGCTGATGAAGTTGCCGTGGCTGAGCTTCACGCCCTTCGGCTTGCCGGTGGTGCCCGAGGTGTAGATCAGCCCCGCCAGGTCGGACGGGTCCGGATCCCCGGGCTGGACCGGGTTGTCCTTGCCCACCGCCATCACGCCCGCGAAGGAGTCGGCGCCGTTGCCCTGGAGGGTGATGACCCGCTCCAGGGTGTCGATCTCGCCGGCGAAGCCCTTCACCGTGGCGGCGATCTGCTCGTTGGCCACCAGCACGATCTTCGCGCCGGAGTCCGCCAGGATGAACCGCCAGTCCTCGGCGTTCTGCTTCTCGTACATCGGCACGTAGCGGGCCTCGCGGCCGTAGGTGGCGTACGCCCCGACCGCCCACGCGACGCAGTTGTTCGAGATGACCGCCACCGCGTCGCCCTTGCCCACGCCGAGCTGTGCGAGCCCGCCCCGGAAGTGGTCGATCTGCTGGCCGAATTCCCCGTAGGTGATCCACTTCCACTGCCCGCCGACCTTGGTGGCGAAGCGCTTGCGGTCGGCGAAGCGAGCCACCGAGCGGTTGGCCATGTCGACGAGGTTCTTGAACTGCTGGACTTCTTCGGACATCGCAGGAGGCTCCCAGGGAATGCCCGGGCTCCCTAACCCCGTGGTGCCTCGACAGGGAGGCCTCGGTGGGTGCTCGTCGCCTGGTGTCCGCTGGCGAGCGCCTCCCGCCACTCGGGGATGCGCGCGAGGTCCTCTGTCGACAGCTCCGGGTACCGCGGGTCCATCGCCACCAGCGTGCGCTTCACCAGCTCGGCGACCGTCGCCCGCAGGAAGGGCTTGTCGTCGGCGGGCACCACGTACCAGGGCGCCTCGGGCCGGCTCGTCGCGCCCAGGGCCTGCTCGTAGGCCTGCTGGTACCGGGGCCAGAGCGCCCGCTCGGCCAGGTCTCCCTCGTTGAACTTCCAGCGCTTCCGAGGGGTGTCCAGCCGCGCGAGAAAGCGCCGCCGCTGCTCATCCGGGGACACGTGCAGGAAGAACTTGAGGATCGTGGTGCCGCTTGCGGCCAGGTGGGCCTCCCAGTCCCGGATCCGCGCCAGGCGCGAGGCCCAGAACGCCTCGGCGTCTCGGGGCAGGGCCTGACCCCGGTGGGCCAGCAGCCCCGGGTGCACCCGCACCACCAGGACCTCCTCGTAGTGGCTCCGGTTGTGCACCCCGATGCGCCCCCGCAGCGGCAGCCTCACCTGGTGGCGCCACAGGAAGTCGTGGTCCAGCTCCGCGCTGCTCGGGCGCTTGAAGCTGGTGACCTCACAGCCCGCCGGGTTCACCCCGCTGAACACGTTGCGGATGGTGCTGTCCTTGCCGGCAGCGTCCATCGCCTGGAACACGCACAAGAGCGAGCGCGTGCCCTCGGCATAGAGCCGGCGCTGCAGGTCCTCCAGGTCGTCCACGTGCTCCGCCAGGGTCGCCTTGAGGGCCTTGCGTCCCGGCGTGCCCGGCGGGGGCGCGGTGGCGCAGGAACCGAGCTGGAAGCCCCCGTCGAAGGGCACGCGATAGGGGCTCTGCACTGGCGCTGTCACGTTTCGATCCTAAGCTTGGGTCCGGCACGCCGACATCACACCATGGACCTGACCCACGAAGCCGAAGACCGCGCCGATGACACCTCGTCGGACGGCCCCGATCTCACCGCGCCCGAGCTGTACCTCAACCGCGAGCTGAGCGTCGTCGCCTTCAACCAGCGGGTGCTCGCCCAGGCCGAGGACGCGTCCCTGCCGCTGCTCCAGCGCCTGCGCTTCCTGACCATCTTCTCGTCCAACGTCGACGAGTTCTTCGAGGTCCGGGTCGCCGGCCTCCAAGAGGGCGTGGCCCTGGACGCCCCCAGCCCGGGACCGGACGGACTCGGCGCCGAGGAGGTCCTGGAGCGCCTGCACGAGCAGCTCCACGCGAGCATCGACCGCCAGTACCAGGTGCTCAACCAGGACCTGCTGCCGGCCCTGGCCGCCGAGGGCATCAAGCTGCTCAAGCGCACCGAGTGGGGCGAGGCGGTCGACGCCTGGGTCCGCGACTACTTCCAGGACCAGGTCCTGCCGGTGCTCACCCCGGTGGGCCTGGACCCGGCCCACCCCTTCCCCCAGGTGCTCAACAAGGGCCTGAATTTCGTCGTCAGCGTGGACGGCCAGGACGCCTTCGAGCGGGACATCTCCATCGCCATCGTGCGGGTGCCCAGGTGCCTGCCCCGGCTGATCCGGGTGCCCCGGGACATCTCCGGCCACCGGCACCACTTCGTGATGCTCTCGAGCGTCATCCACGCCCGCATCGAGTCGCTCTTCCACGGCATGGACGTCCAGGGCGCCTGGCAGTTCCGGCTCACCCGGAACAGCGACCTGTGGCTCGACCCGGAAGAGGTCGACGACCTGCGGGCCGCCCTGTCGATGGAGCTGCCCCGGCGCCACTACGGCAAGGCGGTGCGCCTCGAGGTCGCCAGCAACTGCCCGGACCAGGTGGCGCACTTCCTGGTCCGCCAGTTCGACCTGCGGCCAGCGGATCTGTACCAGGTGGACGGCCCGGTCAACCTGGCGCGACTCAGCGCCCTGTGCGACCTGGTGGATCGCCCGGATCTCAAGGTCCGGCCCTTCGTGCCCGGGCGCTCCCAGGAGGCGGGCGACGTCTTCGCCCTCATCCGCGAGCGCGACGTCCTGCTGCACCACCCCTACCAGTCCTTCGTGCCGGTGCTGGAGCTGCTGCGCCAGGCCGCCCGGGACCCGGCGGTGCTGGCGATCAAGCAGACCCTGTACCGGACCGGCACCGGCTCGCCGGTGGTCAAGGCGCTGATCGAGGCCGCCCGCAACGGCAAGGCCGTGACCGCCTGCGTGGAGCTCCGGGCCCGCTTCGACGAGGCGGCGAACCTGGACCTGGCCGACCGCCTCAGCGCCGCCGGCGCCAACGTGGTCTACGGGATCGTGGGCGTGAAGACCCACGCCAAGATGCTCCTGATCGTGCGGCGAGAGGGCGGCGAGCTGCGGCGGTACGTGCACCTGGGCACCGGCAACTACCACGCGACCACCGCCCGGCTCTACACCGACTTCAGCCTGCTGACCTGCGCCAAGTCCATCGGCGCCGACGTGCACGCGGTCTTCCAGCAGCTCACCGGCCCCGGCGCCGCGCCACCCCTGAGGGTCCTGGCCCAGAGCCCCTTCACCCTCAAGCCGCTGATGCTCGCACGCATCGCCGCCGAAGCCGAGGCCGCCCGGCGGGGCGAGCCCTCGGCGATCCGCGCCAAGCTCAACGCCCTCATCGACCCCGGCATCATCCAGGCGCTCTACGACGCCAGTCGCGCCGGCGTGCCCATCGACCTGCTGGTCCGTGGCGCCTGCCGGCTGCGGCCCGGGATTCCCGGGATCTCGGAGACCATCCGGGTGCGGGCCATCGTGGGCCGCTTCCTGGAGCACAGCCGGGTCTTCCACTTCCACGCCGGCGGCGAGGACGAGGTCTGGTGCTCCAGCGCAGACTGGATGGAGCGCAACCTGCACCGCCGGGTCGAAGTCGCCTTCCCGGTCCTGGACCCGACCCTGCGGGCCCGGGTGCTGCGCGAGGCCCTGGACCTGGGCTTGGCCGACGAGGCCGGCGCGTGGTCTCTGCGGCCCGATGGCAGCTACGCGCCGCCGCCCGGGGTCGCGGAGTCCTCCAGCCAGTCCCGCCTGCTGGACGAGCTCGCCGGGCGGCCGGGGAACTGAGAGTGCGGTAAGGGGCCCTCTGCCCGGAGGAATCCCCCGATGTCCGTCGACACCATCGCGTCCCGCCTGAAGGCCCACGCCCGCAACCAGGGTCACCGCGTCGCCATGAACTGGAAGGGCGATCACGGCTGGCAGTCCATGACCTGGGCCCAGTACCACGACCAGGTGCGCCAGTTCGGCGGCGCCCTGCTGAAGCTCGGCTACGGCCCGGGCGACACGGTCGCCATCAGCGGCAACAACAGCCCCGAGTGGATCATCGCCGACGTGGGCGCGATGTACGTGCGCGGGGTCGCGGGTGGCATCTACCAGACCTCGACCCCCGAGCAGCTCCAGTACGTGGCCGACCACATGGAGGCCAAGGTCCTGGTGCTCGAGGACAAGACCCAGTGGGACAAGGTCGTGTCGATCCGCGACCAGCTGCCGCACCTGAAGAAGGTGGTGATGATCCGCGACGCCGGCGCCATCGACGACGAGATCGCGGTGTCGTTCTCCGACTTCCTGGCCTCGGGCTCGGACAATGGCGCGGCGGTCGACGCGGCCTTCGACGCGATCCAGGCCGACGACCTGGCGACCCTCATCTACACCAGTGGCACCACCGGCCCGCCCAAGGGCGTGATGCTGACCAACGACAACCTGGCCTTCACTGCGGCCCTGGCGGTGGACCTGGTCGGCGGTGCCAAGCCCGAGGACACGGTCGTCAGCTACCTGCCCCTGAGCCACATCGCCGAGCAGATGTTCTCGATCCTGGCCGCGGTCACCGCCGGGTACTCGATCTGGACCTGCCCCGCGGTCGACCAGCTCAAGGACTACCTGGTCGAGGCCCGGCCCACGCTCTTCCTGGCGGTGCCGCGGGTCTGGGAGAAGTTCAAGGCCGCGCTGGAGACCAAGCTCGGCGAGGCCAGCGGCGTGAAGGCGAAGATCGTCTCGTGGTCCCGCCGCCAGGGCCTCGAGGGCGGCCGCCTGCAGATGACCACCGGCGACCCCGAGGGCCTGGACGGACTGAAGTACCGGGTGGCCAACAAGCTCTTCTTCTCCAAGCTCAAGGCCGGGCTCGGCCTGGACCGGCTGCGCATGGCGGTCACCGGGGCCGCCCCCATCGGCAAGGACGTGCTGGAGTTCTTCTTGAGCTGCGGGATCATCATCCACGAGGTCTACGGCCAGTCCGAGGACACGGGCCCGACCACGTTCAACAACCCCTTCCCCGGCCAGCGCAAGCACGGCACCGTGGGGCTGCCCCTGCCGGGGGTCGAGGTCAAGATCGCCGACGACGGCG
>CAYFPX010000120.1:0-1568 GCA_964344945.1 uncultured Enterobacterales bacterium | reverse complement strand
TTCCTGCGCATCACCGACCGCAAGAAGGACCTCATCATCACCGCCGGCGGCAAGAACGTCGCGCCCCAGAACATCGAGAAGCTCATGAAGCGGATCGAGGGCGTGAGCCAGGCCGTCGTGGTCGGCGACCGTCGCAAGTTCCTCTCGGCGCTGTTCACCATCGATCCCGAGGGCGCCCCGGCGCTCGCGTCGTCGAAGGGCTGGCCCGCCGACCCCGCGGCCCTCGCCGGCCACGCCGCCTTCATCGCCCACGTCCAGGCCGGGGTCGACGCCGCCAACGGCGAGCTGGCCCGGTACGAGACCATCAAGAAGTTCACCCTCATTCCCGTCGACTTCTCGGTGCAGGGCGGCGAGCTCACGCCGACCATGAAGGTGAAGCGGAAGGTGGTGAACGAGAAGTACGCGGGGGAGATCGAGGCGTTCTACGAGGGGCTGAGCTGAGTTGATCGGGGCCCAGGTCCGCGAGGACGCCGGGCGCGGCGGAGGCGAAGCGGACGAGGGCGCTCATGACCACGGGCCCCCTACTTCCGCCGCTTCTTCTTCTTCCCCTCCGCAGGCGGCGGCTTCGGTGGGGTGTCCCCGAACACCGACCGGCAGTACAGCGGCAGGGCGAAGCCGTGGTCCGGCGCCGCACACACCGCGGTGAAGTGCCCCTTCGCCCCTGCGCTCACGCCGCTGTAGACCCAGGAGCGGTCGCCGTCGTCGTGGGACACGTGGACCCGGATGCAGGTGGTCTCGGTGCCGGCGAGGGTGCAAGGCACGGTGTCTTCGCTGCCGGCCCGCTGGTCCTTCGGCAGGCCCCCGAGGATGCCGTCGAGGAACTGGCGCTGCCAGACGTCGCCGGTGGACCTGGGGTTCGGGATCAGCGCCACCGCCAGCACGCCGTCTTCGCACAGGTGCGCCACCGACGAGCTGCGGGCCTGGGTCTGGCACCCGAGCACCCCGGGCAGGGGCAGGCCGACCTGGGCCTCGACCCCCAGGTGGTCGGCGCCTTCGCCAGCCACGAAGCCGCGCATCGCCTCTGGCACGCCGCCCACCGCGACCTCGCGCACCAGCTCGTCGCAGCGACCGCTGCCCTCCTTGTCGCCCACCGCCACACTGCAGGTGATCAAGAGGCTGCCCAGGGGCGCCGGCGCCGCGGTGGAGAGCCAGCTGTGGGTCATGGCCGCCGCGCCGCGCTCGGTCCAGGCGATGCGGGCGGCGGGCAGCATCTCGCCCCCGGCGGCCACCGCGGTGCGCTCGCTGGTGCCGTGGCCACGCGCGGACTCGGACAACGACGTCAGGTGCGCGCCGAGGCGGGCTGTCAGGTCGGCCTCTCCGCCTTCGGTGACCGTCAGCTCGACCCCTTCGCAGGCCAGGCGGGTCTCCAGGCCCGCCTGCTCGACCGTGCAGGCCGAAAAGGGATCCTGGGCCTGGGCCGTCGCCGCCCACAAGGTCCAGCCCATCGCTCCGATCGTGACCATCGCTTCCCCGGGGAACTCCGGGCGAGTCTACCGGGGGCGCGTTCCCTCGAAGACGGTCCAGATCGATGGGCCATCAGCGGTCAGCGGTGTCGGGTAGACCGGGCC
>CAYFPX010000119.1:10422-23943 GCA_964344945.1 uncultured Enterobacterales bacterium | reverse complement strand
GCAGGAACATCTGGCCCGAGCCGAACAGGTCGCCGACCACGTTCATGCCGTCCATGAGCGGGCCTTCGATGACCAGCAGGGGCTTGCCCAGCTGCTCGAACGCCTCGGCGGTGTCCTCTTCGATGAAGGTGGCGATGCCGTTGACCAGGGCGTGGGTCAGCCGGGCGCCCACGTCCTGCTCCCGCCAGCTCAGGTCGTCCTTGCGGGCCCGCCGCTTGCCCTTGGCGGAGTCGGCGATCTCCAGCAGGCGGTCCGTCGCGTCGTCCCGGCGGTTGAGCACCAGGTCCTCGACCCGCTCCCGCAGCTCGGGGTCGAGCTCGGTGTAGGGCAGGATGGCGCCGGCGTTCACGATGCCCATGTCCAGGCCGGCCTGGATGGCGTGGTAGAGGAAGACCGCGTGGATCGCCTCGCGCACGGCGTGGTTGCCGCGGAAGCCGAAGCTCACGTTGCTCACGCCGCCGCTCACCCGGGCCCCCGGCAGGCTCGCCTTGATCCAGCGCGTGGCTTCGATGAAGTCCACCGCGTAGTTGGCGTGCTCCTCGAGCCCGGTGCCGATGGCGAAGATGTTCGGGTCGAAGATGATGTCCTCGGGGGGGAAGCCCACCGTGTCCACCAGCAGGTCGTAGGCCCGCTGGCAGATCGCCTTGCGGCGGGGCAGGTCGTCGGCCTGGCCCTGCTCGTCGAAGGCCATCACGATGACCGCGGCGCCGTAGCGGCGGCAGAGCCGCGCCTGCTCCACAAACGGGCCCTCGCCCTCCTTCAGGGAGATGCTGTTGACCACGCCCTTGCCCTGGAGGCAGCGCAGCCCGGCCTCGATGACCGACCACTTGGAGCTGTCGACCACCACCGGCACCCGGGCGATGTCCGGCTCGGCCGCCACCAGGTTCAGGAAGGTGGTCATGGCCTGCTCGCTGTCGAGCATGCCCTCGTCCAGGTTCACGTCGATCATCTGGGCGCCGGCCGCGACCTGCTGCCGCGCGACCTCGAGCGCGGTGTCGTAGTCGCCGCCCTTGATCAGGTTTCGGAACTTCGCCGAGCCGGTCACGTTGGTGCGCTCGCCGATGTTGGCGAAGAGCGCGTCCTCCCGCAGGGTGGTGGGCTCCAGGCCCGAGAGCCGCAGGCCCGCTGCGACGTCTGGCACCGGCCGGGGGGGCAGGCCCTTCACCCGCCGGGCGATGGCCGCGATGTGCTCCGGCGAGGTGCCGCAGCAGCCGCCGACCACGTTGACCAGCCCGCTCTCGGCGAACTCCGCCACCAGCTCGGCCATCGCCGCCGGGGACTGGTCGTACTCCCCCAGCTCGTTGGGCAGGCCGGCGTTGGGGTAAGCGCAGATGAAGGTGTCGGCGACCCGGCTCAGGGTCTCCACGTGAGGCCGCATGAGCTCGGCGCCCAGGGCGCAGTTGAAGCCCACGGTGAGCGGATCCGCGTGGCGGACCGAGTGGTAGAAGGCCTCGGCGGTCTGGCCGGAGAGGGTGCGTCCCGAGGCGTCGGTGATGGTGCCGCTGGCCATGATCGGCACGCGGAGGCCGCGCTCGGCGAAGACCTGCTCGATGGCGAAGAGCCCCGCCTTGGCGTTCAAGGTGTCGAAGCTGGTCTCGACCATCAGCAGGTCGGCCCCGCCGTCCAGCAGTCCCCGGGCCGCCTCGGCGTAGGCGGTGACGAGCTCGACGAAGGTCACGTTCCGGAAGCCCGGGTCGTTCACGTCGGGAGAGAGGGACCCGGTGCGGTTCGTGGGGCCCAGGGCGCCGCCCACCAGCACCTCGCCGCCCCGGGCGTCCGACGCCTCCCGGGCGATGCGGGCGCCGTGGAGGTTGATGTCGTAGGCGGCGGACGCCAGGGCGTAGTCCGCCATGGCGATGGTCGTGCCGTTGAAGGTGTTGGTCTCCAGGATGTCCACGCCGGCGTCGAGGTAGTCGTCGTGGATGCTCCGGATGACGTCCGGCCGGGTGATGTTGAGCAGGTCGTTGCAGCCCTTGAGGGACTTGTGGTGGCTGGCGTACTGCTCGCCGCGGAAGTCCTGCTCCGTCAGCGGGACCTTCTGGATCATCGTGCCCATGGCGCCGTCGAGGATGACGACGCGCTCGGCGAGGAGGGACAGGAGGCGATCCTGGCGCTGGGAGGGGGTCATGCAGCTCTCCGGGCGATCAGCGTGAGCACTTCGAAGTGGGGGGGGCGGCGCTCCCGACTGGTCGGGGTGCAGGTCTGGACGGTGAACCCCGCCCGCTCGAGCAGGTCGCGGAGCTTCGCGGGCTCGTAGCCGAGCTGGGGGTGGTGGAAGCGCTCCGCCGCGTCGGCGTGGGCGTGGCGGCTCAGGGTGATGCCGACCAGGGTGCCGTCGGGCCGCAGGACCCGGGCCAGCTCCCGCAGCAGCAGGTCCGGGTGCGGGCTGAAGCACAGCGCGCTCATGGCGAGGGCCTGGTCGAAGGACCCGTCGGAGAAGGGCAGACAGTGCATGTCGCCCTGGACGAAGCGCACGCCGTCCAGGTGGGCCAGGCGCTCCTGGCCCCGGGCGACGACCCTCGCGTTCCGATCGAGGCAGGTCACCGAGCGGGCGCGGGGGGCCAGCAGCTCGGCGATGGCGCCCTCACCGCTGGCCACGTCGAGCACGTCGCCCAGCTGCACGAAGCCCAGCAGGCTGCGGGTCAGGGCCTCCCAGCTGCGGCCGGGGAACCAGGTGCGGCTCATCTGCAGGGCCACGCTGTCGGGCCAGGGGGCGTCGCCGGCGCGGGCGGCCAGGATCTCGGCCAGGCGCCGGGCGTCGCTGGTCAGCAGGGGATCCTGGAGCTCGCCGGCCACGGCGGTCCACAGGGCCTCGACCTGGGGGGCCAGCCTGGCCAGGCTGTAGAAGATCTGTTTGCCCTCGCGCCGGTCGCGGACCCAGCCGGCCTCGCGCAGCCGGCCCAGGTGGGTGGACACCGTGGACTGGGCCAGCTCGGTGATGCGGGTGAGCTCGGCCACGGTGAGCTCGTGGGCCCGGAGCAGCGCGAGCAGGCGCAGCCGCGTGCCGTCCGCCAGCAGGCGGCAGCGGTCGAGGCTGGTGGCCAGGTCCGTCACCACCATATCGATATATCGCGATGAATCGATTTGCAAGTGTCTTGCGGCTCTTGGGGTGCGGGGCGCCCGGCTGTCAGCTGCCCGCCGAACGCTCGGCCACGCTCTCTGCGGTTAGGTCTCCCGCCACCGGAGGTCCCCGTGAAGATCGTCTCCTGGAACGTGAATTCCCTGAAGGTGCGCGAGGAGTTCGTCGGCCTCTACCTGGACGAGGAAGCGCCGGACGTGCTCTGTCTCCAGGAGCTCAAGCTGCCCACCGAGAACGTGCCCACGGCCCTGTTCACCGACCGGGGCTACGAGGTCGCGGTCCACGGCCAGAAGCAGTGGAACGGGGTGCTCATCGCCAGCCGGGTCGGCCTGGACGACGTGGTCCTGGGACACCCCCCGGCCGAGGACGGCCAGTCCCGGTTCATGGCCGCCACCGTCGGCGGCGTGCGGCTCATCAACACCTACTGCCCCCAGGGCCAGAAGGTCGACTCGCCCAAGTTCCCCTACAAGCTGCGCTTCTTCGACGCGCTCATCGCCTACATCGCGGACCACGCCGTCCCGAGCGACGACCTCATCCTCACGGGCGACATCAACATCGCGCCCGCGGCGCGGGACATCTTCGACCCCGTCGCCTACGCCGGCGTGCCCAGCTTCCACCCCGAGGAGCACGCCCGCCTCCAGCAGCTCCTGGACTGGGGCCTCGTCGACGAGCTCGAGGGCCACCTGCCGCCGAACACCTACACCTTCTGGGACTACCGGGGCGGCAATTTCCGGTTCAACAAGGGCATGCGCATCGACCACTTCCTGGTCACCGAGAGCGTGCACGCCCGGGTCACCCGGGGCTGGATGGACCGCCCCTGGCGCAAGAAGCGCGGGGAGCTGAAGGCGTCGGACCACGCGCCGGTGGGCATCGAGCTCAGCTGACTGTCAGCCGCGGTACCATCGCCGGCCCCGAGACCCCGAGGCAGGCATGGGATCCGACCCCGTCACCGCTGTGCTGCGCCAGTCGCCGCTGTTCGAGACCCTCAGCGAGGGCCAGCTGGCCAAGATGGTCAAGCACGGCGAAGGCCTCCGGCTGGGCGACGGCGACGTGCTCGCCAAGGAAGGCCAGCAGAGCGAGGCCTTCTTCGTGTTGCTCGAGGGCCGGGTCACCGTCGAGATGGCCATCGGCGGGCAGACCGTGCCCATCTCCACCCTGGGGCCGGGCGATGTCTTCGGGGAGCAGGGGCTGCTGCTCCAGGCCCCGCGGACCGCCACCGTCAGGGCCCGGGGCTCCGCCGAGGTCCTGCGGTTCAACAGCCACATCTTCCAGACGCTGCTGCGCAAGGTGCCGGAGTTCGGCGTGGCGGTGGCAAGAGTCCTGGCCGAGCGCCTGGAAGAGGTCAGCCACAAGGTGCCGGTGCCCTCGTCGGGCTCCGCGTCCGAGGACCGGGACCCGGGCCTCGCCGACCTGCTCGCCCGGGACTTCCAGCTCCGCCACCGCTGCATCCCGTGGCGCATCGACGGCGACACCCTGGTGCTGGGCTTCGTCGACAAGCCCACCCGCCGGGTGGTCGCCGCGGTGCAGCAGCAACACCCATCGCTGCGCATCAAACCCATCATGGTGAGCGAGGACGCCCTGGCCAGCGTTGGCCTGGAGCAGCCGGCTGCGCCCCCGAGTCAGGACCGCCGGGCCACGCCGCGGACCTCGAGCCAGGGCAGCCTTCACGACACCCTGCGGGCGATGGTCACCGAGGGCGCCAGCGACCTGCACCTCTGCGCCGGCTACCCGCCGTACTGGCGCGTCGACGGGGACATCCTGCGGATCCCGAACCGGCCGGCCTTCACGCCCGAGGGGGTGATCGACTTCCTCGGCGACGCCGTGCCCGAGCACTTCATGCGGGAGTTCCGGGAGACCCACGACGTCGATCTCGCCTACGCCGTGCCCGGCCTGGGTCGCTTCCGGCTCAACCTGTTCCGGGACTCCCGCGGCGCCGGCGCGGTGCTGCGACACATCCCGGAGAAGCTGCTGACCCTGGAGCAGCTGGGCATGCCCGCCGCCGTGCGCAAGCTCTGCGACCACCCCAAGGGCATGGTCCTGGTCACCGGGCCCACCGGCTCCGGCAAGAGCACCACCCTGGCCGCGATGATCGACCACATCAACAAGACCCGTCGGGCCCACATCATCACGCTCGAGGACCCGATCGAGTTCGTGCACGACGCCAAGAAGTGCCTGGTGAACCAGCGCGACGTGGGCAACCACACCGCGTCCTTCTCCCGGGCGCTCAAGGCCGCTCTGCGCGAGGACCCGGACATCGTGCTGGTCGGCGAGATGCGCGACCTGGAGACCGTGGCCCTGGCGCTCGAGACCGCCAACACCGGCCACCTGGTCTTCGGCACCCTGCACACGGCGACCGCGATCGGCACCGTGGACCGCATCGTGGACCTGTTCCCGCCCGAGCAGCAGTCCCAGGTCCGCACGGTGCTCTCCGACTCCCTGAAGGGCGTGGTCGCCCAGACCCTGTGCAAGCGCAGGGGCGGCGGCCGGGTCGCTGCGGTGGAGATCCTGGTCTCGACGAACGCGATCGCCAACCTGATCCGCGCCGGCAAGAACACCCAGATCCCCGGCATGATGCAGACCGGCCGCAAGCACGGCATGACCCTGCTCAACGAGGAGCTGGCCCGACTGGTCAAGGAGGGCGTGGTCGAGGCCGACGAGGCCCTGGCGAAGACCCCCGAGAAGGACGAGCTGGCCAAGCGGCTCGGCGTCCGCCTGGACGATTAGAGGGCCTCCGCCAGCGCGGAGGAGGAGCCAGTGAGAGTCGCCGTCACCGGAGCCACCGGCCACGTCGGCGGCAACCTGGTCCGGGCGCTGCTGGACCGAGGAGACCAGGTCCGGGTGCTGCTGCGGGGCGATCCCGTCGGCCTGGACGGCCTCGAGGTCGAGGCGGTCAAGGGCGACGTCACCCAGCCCGAGACCCTGCGCGCGGCCTTCGACGGCTGCGACGCGGTCTTCCACCTGGCGGCGCTGATCTCCATCGTCGGCAGCCAGGGCGGCCGGGTCGAGGCCGTGAACGTCCAGGGGGCGCGGCACGCGGCCGAAGCGGCGCTCGACGCCGGCGTGAGGCGCTACGTGCACTTCTCCTCGGTGCACGCCTTCGACCACTTCCCCGTGGACGTGCCGCTCACCGAGCAGAGCCCGCGCCCCGGTCCCAGGCACCCCGCCTACGACCGCAGCAAGGCCGCTGGCGAGTCCCAGGTCCAGGAGGTCGTCGCCAAGGGGCTCGAGGCGGTGATCGTGAACCCCAGTGGCATCATCGGCCCGGCCGACGTGCGGCCTTCGCGCATGGGCCAGGTCTTCCTGGACCTCTACCACCGCAAGCTGCCGGCCCTGCTCGACGGCGGCTTCGACTGGGTCGACGTGCGGGACGTGGTCGCAGGCGCCCTGGGGGCCCTGGAGCACGGCCGACCGGGCGAGGGCTACCTGCTCACCGGTCACTGGCACACCATCGGCGGTCTGGCGACCCTGGCCGCGGAGATCACCGGGGTCAGGCGCCCGGCCTTCACCTCGCCCATGTGGCTGGCCCGGGCCGGAGCGCCGTTGATGACCGCCTTCAACGCCGTCACGGGCATCGAGCCCCTCTACACCAGCGAGGCCCTGCACGCCCTGCGCTCCAACCGGGACATGCAGCACGCCAAGGCCGCCCGGGAGCTCGGCTACTCGGCCCGGCCGACCCGGGAGACCATCGTCGACCTCTACGCCTGGCTCGACGAGCGCGGGAGGCTGGCGTCGTGACGGTGGAAGCGCCGCTGCTGGCCGAGGTCTGTGCCGCCCTGAGGGCGGCGGAACGCATCCTCGTCATCACGGGCGCGGGGCTGTCGGCGGACTCCGGCCTGCCGACCTACCGAGGACTCGGCGGGCTCTACAACGGTGTGACCGAGGAGGGCCTGCCCATCGAGGAGGCGCTGTCCGGCGCCATGCTGCGGTCCCGACCGGCGCTCTGTTGGAAGTACATGCACCAGATCGGCGACGCCTGCCGCGGCGCCGGTCCCAACGAGGGCCACCGGGTCCTGGCCCGTTGGCAGGACCGCTTCCAGCACGTCACCGTGCTCACCCAGAACGTCGACGGCTTCCACGTGCAGGCCGGCTCCCGCGACGTCATCGAGATCCACGGGAACCTGGGGGTGCTGCACTGCACCCGGTGCTCCTGGCGCACCTTGGACCCCGAAGGGCAGGTCCGACAGGCCGTGCCCCGCTGCCCCGACTGCGGTGCGCTCGCCCGGCCCGAGGTCGTGCTGTTCGGGGAGATGCTCCCGGACCGAGCGGTCCTTCGCTACCAGGTGGCCCTGGAGACCGGCTTCGACCTGGTGCTCTCCGTGGGCACCACCAGCGTCTTCCCCTACATCGCGGGGCCGGTGGCCATGGCCCGTCGCCAGGGGCTGCCCACGGTCGAGATCAACCCGGGCGACACCGAGGTCTCCCACCTGGTGCGGTGGCGCCTGCGCAGTGGGGCGGCGGAGACCCTGCTCGCGCTGGAGCGGGCGCTCGCTGCTGGAGACCCGGCCTGACGCTTCGTTTTACGGTCTCTTGCACTTTTGCGATTATTTCTTGTGTCGGGGGCCGAGTCGTGGTTTCGTGGTCCTGCCGACACGACGTCGGCGCTCGGCACCCTCCCCGCCCGTGTGGCGCTGGTCTGGACGGACCGCTCCGCTGACGGCCGAAGTGCGCCGAGCGCCGGCGGTCGGTCCAACCGCATGGATGGACGGAGGCAGTCATGAACCTCGGAAACGTGTTTCGCTTCGGCAAGCCCGCTCGCCAGGGCCGCTCTGTCGCTGCAGCCACCTCGGCCGCGCTGCGACCGGAGCGGCTCGCGTCCCTGCGCGTGATCATCCCGCTGGCCGAGATCTGGGCGCACCAGGGCCACGCCGTGCTCAGCGCCCGCGGTCTCGGCGAAGGGCACCTGGTCCACGGTGAGGCGTCGGATGAGACCGGGCTCGCGCTGCTGGAGGCTGCCCTGGCCGGCGACGACGTCCACGTCTGCGGCGTGCGCAAGCCCAAGGCCACCGGCCACATCGACGGGGCAGCCGCCTTGATCTGGCGGGCCGTGCTCCACGGCTGGACCTCTAGCCACGAGATCTTCGCTCGGCTGTCCTACCAGCTGCACTGTGGCCCGGCCTGGGGCCGGATCCAGGACCTTCCCGTGGCACCTGCGCTGCGCGAGGTGCTGGTCAAGCGCGAGGAGGGCCGGCAGCTCGACGACCTGCTCCGGTCCGCGGGCCTCGACCCGATGCACATGGCCATGGAGCTCAGCGCTCTCAGCCGCCTGGCGATCATCGAGCTGCGGCGCAACGGCGAGAGCGCGTCGGTGTCCCAGCGGGTGCGCCTCCCAGAGGTGCAGGCGGACGAAGACGGGCCCAGTGTCGACAGCCTCAGCGGGTCGGACCGCATGACCCGGAAGCGCGACCGGGCGCTCAGGAGTGGGAGCACCAGCCGCAGCCGGAGCCGGAGTCGTCGCCGGGCCGCCAGCGCTCCCCGCCAGCTGGACGACCTTCGCCGACAGCTGCGCATCCTCACCAAGGTCGACCCCTTCCGCGCCTTCGGCCTGGGCCGTGCCGCGAGCGAGGAGCAGATCGCCCGTGCCACCCGGCGCCTTCGGGACCGCTACGCGGTGCGCGACAGCGACACCGCCGTGATGCGCGGGCTCCTGGCGCAGATCGACGCCGAAGTGACCCGCATCGCCCGGGTCCTCGGAGAGCAGCGCCGTGCCCGGGAGCGGGCGATCCAGGCCGAGCTCGACCCGCTGCTGGAGAAGGGCTGCAGCCTGCTCAACCGGAGCGGCCCCGTGGCGGCGCTGGAGATCCTGGAGCGGGCCCTGCACCAGAACCCGGCGAGCGCGGCCCACCACACCTGGTACGGCTGGGCCCTGTTCCAGAGCCCCGAGCGGCCCATCCAGGAGCGGGCCTTCCTGGCGTTGGAGCACCTGCGAACCGCCGATGGCCTGGGGGGCGGACCGGCGGAGCTGGCCGGCTTCATCGCCGAGGTCGAGCAGGCCCTCTGCGCCCCGGACTCCGCCCAGGTGCAGGCTCCCGGCGACGAGTCGCCCACCGAGGACCCGGTCCTGTTCGGACAGGCGAACGAAGACAGCGAGCTCCTGCTGGGGGAGGTGGCGGACTGATCCAGTCCGGCGCGCCTGGCGCGCCATCCTGGTGCAGTCCCGGGTGTCCCCCGGCGCTTCCATGCGGCCTCGCGCTGGCACGCTCCGTGAAAAGGGAGGGGGGCGGACCGGCACGGAGGCCCCATGGAACGCACGCTGCCCCGGTGGGGGTGGGTGACCGCTCAGCCCCACGAACACCTGCTCCTGCTTCGCGACGGCGCGGTGCAGCGCCGCCAGCAGGGCGGCACGCTGTGGAGGTGGCCTCGGGACACCGTGGCTGTGGTGGACACCAGCATCCGGCGCCTGCAGTTCACGGCGGACCAGGTGACTCGAAGACGGTCCAGATCGATGGGCCATCAGCGGTCAGCGGTCAGCGGTCAGCGGTCGACCGCAGCTCTCCAAGGAAGGAGGCCAGCATTCGCTTCACCTCCGTGGTCTGCTGGTGAAGCTGCCCATGCGCGCCCGTGCACGTTGTAGGTCAACAGCTGGAGGGTGCCCGCGGTGGGCAGCTCCTCGGTGTCTCCGGTGCAGGCGAGCAGCCACAGGAGCATCACGCCACCCCCTGCTCGCCGGTCTGGACCTGCCAGAGCCGGTGGTAGAGCCCGGCCCGGGCCATCAGGGCGCCGTGGGTGCCGCGCTCGACCACCCGCCCGGCCTCGAGCACGACGATGATGTCGGCGTGGCGCACGGTCGAGAGACGGTGGGCGATGACCAGGGTGGTGCGGCCCTCGGAGATCCGTCCCATGGAGCGCTGGATGGCGGCCTCGGTCTCGTTGTCCACGGCGCTGGTGGCCTCGTCGAGCACCAGGACCGGGCTGTCCTTGAGCACGGCGCGGGCCAGGGCCAGGCGCTGGCGCTGTCCACCGCTGAGCTTCTGGCCGCCCTCTCCGACGGCGGTGTCGTAGCCCTGGGGCAGAGCGCGGATGAAGCCGTCGGCCTCGGCGAGCCCTGCGGCGGCCTCGACCTCGGCCCGGGACGCCTGGGGCCGACCGTAGGCGATGTTCTCCGCCACGCTGCCGGGGAAGAGGGTCACGTGCTGGCTGACCACCGCGACGGCCCGGCGGAGGTCCCCTGTGTCCAGGGTGCGCAGGTCGTGGCCGTCCAGGGTGACCACTCCCGCGGTCGGGTCGTAGAAGCGCAGGAGCAGACGCACCAGCGTGGTCTTGCCCGAGCCGGTGGGCCCGACGATGGCCACGGTCTGGCCGGCGAGCACCACCAGGTCCAGGTCCGACAGGGTGAGCTCGCGCTCGGGGTAGGCGAAGGACAGTCCGCGGAAGGCCACCTGGCCGGAGACCTCGACCAGACGGGTCTCGCCGCCGGTCAGGCGGACCTCGAGCCCGAGCAGGTCCAGCACCCGCTGGGTCGAGGCCATGGCCCGCTGGTACAGGTCGAAGGTCTCGCCGAGCCGCGTCAGGGGCCACAGCAGGCGCTGGGTCAGGAAGACCAGCACGCTGTAGGCACCCACCGCCAGCTCGCCCTCGAGGGCCAGGTGGCCGCCCACCAGCAGGGTGGCCGTGAAGCCGATCACGATGACCATGCGGATCAGCGGCGAGAAGGCGGAGCTCAGGGCGATGGCCCGTCGGTTCGACAGCCGGTAGGCCTCGCTGGCCGCGGCGACCCGCTCGGCCTCCCGCGCCTCGGCGGTGAAGCCCTTGATGGTCGCGATGCCCGCCAGGTTGTTGTCGAGGATCCCGTTGAGGGTGCCGACCCGGGCCCGCACGTCGGCGTACCGCGGCGCGATGCGGCCCTGGAACCAGAAGGACCCGATGAGCACCAGGGGCATCGGGGCGATGGCCCACAGAGCCACGCCCAGGTGCACGCCGACGAAGGCGCTGCCGACCACCACCACCGTCGTCGCGACCTGGAGCAGGTCGTTGGCGCCCCCGTCCAGGAAGCGCTCCAGCTGGTTGATGTCGTCGTTGAGCACGCTCATCAGCTCGCCGCGGGACTGGTCGGAGAACCAGGCCATGTCGAGGTCCTGGATGTGGCCATAGGCCTCCAGTCGCAGCTCGTGCTGGACGGTCTGGGCCAGGTTCCGCCACAGCCACTTGAAGGCGTACTCGAAGGCGCTCTCCAGGGCCCAGATCACGACCGTTGCGACGGCCAGGACCAGCAGCTGTTGCTCCACGTCCACCACGCCCCAGCGGGCGAGCAGGCTCTCCTCGCGCTCGACCACCACGTCGACCGCCGCTCCGATGAGGGCTGGCGGCGCCAGGTCGAAGACCTTGTTGAGCACCGAGCAGGCTACCGCGGCCCACACCCGGCCGCGGTGGTGGCGGGCGTGGCCGAGCAGGCGGCGCAGGGGGCCGGCGGACATGGGCGCTCCGGGGAGTCCTGGCCCTATCACCGCCCCGGGGCTGGCCCCGCGGTAGGGTCTGCCTGGACCAGCTGCTATCGCCAGCTCACGGGGACCGACCGGCGCGCCTGAGCGCGGCCCGCGCCGGACCCTCCAGGGGGTGGTCCGGCTGGGACCGGAGCAGGCCCTCGAGCCGCCGCCCCAGGGTGGCGGCGTGGTCCTGCGCGCAGGCCGGCAGGGGGTCTTCGTGGCCCGCGAGGTGGTCGAGCGCTGCCTGCACGTCCTGGGGCCGGGTCAGGCCCTGGGCGTGGCGCAGCACGGGCCGACCGGCCGGCACGGTGGGGTCGGGTGGAGGCGCCACCAGAGACCAGATCTCGCTGTGGTGGGCGGCCGGATCGCCGGCCCAGCCCAGCGGTCGCGCGGCCAGGCCCAGCACCACCACCACCGCCAGCAGCCGCCCGGCCGGCCGCCAGGCCACCGCCGCCCCCGCGGCCAGCAGGCCCAGGAGCGGGACCAGGGGGCTTCGATAGCGCAGCAGGAAGGGGCTGAAGGTGTCCAGGGGGTAGGTGTCGTGCCAGGCGTCGTAGCGCAGGAGCCAGGCGGCGAGCAGGGCGCCCAGGGCCAGCACCGGCCAGGTCCGGGCGGGGGAGCGGGACCGCAGGGCAGCGATCACGCCGGCGGCGCCCAGGCCCCACAGCACCAGCCACCAGCCGAGAGAGGGCAGCCCCGGGGCCTGGACCAGCAGGCCGCCGGTGCCGAAGTCTCCGACCAGCCAGCGCCACCACTCGCCGGGCGGCGCCAGCTGCAAGCTCCGCCACCAGTCGGCGGCCTGGGGCGCCGCACCCGGGTCGGCGGCGGCGAGCTGTCTCCAGGGCCAGTAGCCTGCCGGCAAGCCGAGCAGGGCGAGGGGAGCCCCGGCGCGCCAGTGCCAGAGGGCCACGGCGGTCAGGGCGGCGACCCCATAGGCCGTCGACCAGGCGAACCAGACCCCCAGGCCGGCCACCGCACCGGCCGCCAGCAGCATCGGCAGGCGCATGACCCAGCCCCGACGGACGGCGAGCAGCAGCAACACCGCGCTGCCGAGCACGAAGGCCGTGCCCTCGACGTGGTTGCCATACCCGGTCAGGGCGAGGTCTCGGTAGAAGGGGGGGGCCGCCACCATCCAGGCCGCGAAGGCACAGGCGCCCACGCGGTCCCAGGCGAGGTGGGCCACTGCGGTGCCGAGTCCCACCACGGCCAGGTGGAAGCCGGCGGGCACGAGCTTCCAGACCAGAGCGCGTCGCCGAAGACCCCGAAGAGCGGCGCCGCCAGCACGGCCTCGGCCGAGCAGCCCCCGCAGAAGGAGCGGTACTGCAGGGCCCACAGCGCGTCGCCGTGGCCGCAGGCGAGCTGCAGGCCCGCCCGCAGGTTCCAGGCCTCCTCTGGCGCCAGGCGGGTCCCGGGGCCCAGGACCAGGTCCACGAGGGTCAGCGCGACCTCCAGGGCCAGCAGCGCCGCCAGGACCCGACCGGTCACGGGGTCTCGCACCCGGCCCACCAGGCCCGGGCCTCCTCGAGAGTGGTGTCCGGCCGCAGCACCGCCAGCCCGTCCCAGGCGCCGCCCAGGCGAGCGTGCCCGCAGAGCAGCTCGGCCAACCCGTGGTGCTCCTCGGCCACCAGGAAGTGCCGGTCCCCGCGGCGCCACACCCGGCTCCAGGGCGGCCGCTTGCCCCGGCGGTAGGACACCACCACCACCAGGGAGCCGCCGGGCCCGATCGGATGGCCCCGCAGGTCCAGATCGAGCAGCACGGCCGACGGCTCGGCGGCGGGAGTCCCCGTGACCCAGGCGCCGTCCACCAGCAAGGGGGGTGGCAGCGACGCGATCGCCGTCGTGAGCTCAGTGGAGAGGCCGATCGTGCCCGGCCGGTGGGGCTTGTCCGAAGGGGGGACGTCGGTGGCGGGCCAGCGCAGGCAGACCAGGGCGAGCCAGGCCCAGCGGGCGCCGAAGGCGGCGATGCAGCCGGCGTAGGGAACGGTGAGCAGCCGCACGTGGTGGTCCCGCAGGTACCCGGTG